>JAJZCM010000010.1 GCA_021846045.1 bacterium
TTCTACCAAAGGCTTGTCTATCATGTTGTTTTGCGCCAGGCTGTTGCCGTCGTTTCAGGCCGGTATGGACGGAGTTTTATGGATGAAGGGGGAGTTCTTTTTAAGGCTCCGAAAGAATTATATGATCGTCCGGTTCCTGAAATTTTAGATTCGGATATGGATTTAAAGACCTTGCGTCATGTCGCAGGTTTTCTCGACAAAATCGCGTCCTTGCCTCTCTCGTCCCCCATTGAGAGTTTGCGGTATCAGTCTCCGGTCAATGGATGGGTTGTGAATTTACAAGACGGAACCCGCATCGATTGGGGAAACCTTCGCTGGACGAAAGAAAAGGTTAATCGGCTTAATGCCGTTCTTGCGGATGCCAAGACTTACCTCAAGGGTGATTTCTTCATCGATATGCGTTCTTTTGAGAATGGAAAAATTTTCGTCAAGCCGTCCGTAAGCAAGGCTTTGGCGCGGAGGTTTTAGGATGTCTAAGGAAAATGTGTTGGCCGGTCTTGATATAGGATCGAGCCGCATTACCTGCTTGATTGGCGAGCGCGGGGAAGGGCAGGAATTGGTCAAGGTGATCGGGGGCGCAAGCGTTCCTTGTCGGGGTCTCAAGGGCGGAGTGGTCATCAATATTCAGGAGACCGCCCGCGCCATTCAAGACGCGGTTGAAAAAGCGGAAAAAGATTCCCACTGCGAAGTCAAAGAACTTGTCGTCGGCATTCGCGGCAGTCATTTGCAGTCTTTCAACAACCGTGGGGCCTTTAATATCGCCCGGACCGATAAGGAAATCACGCAGGAGGACGTGGAAGGCGTGATCGCCAATGCCAAAGCCGTTCCTCTTTCCTCCGATCGCGAGATTTTGCACGTCATGCCGCAATCCTTTACTCTGGATCGCCAAAGGGGCGTTCCGGATCCGGTGGGAATGGAAGGCTCTTTGCTGGAAGTCGAGGTTCATATCGTGACCGCTTCTTCCGCGCACTTAAATAATTTGACCAAGGCCGTGGCCCAAGCGGGTTTTGAGGCCAAGGAAACGGTGTACGGGCTCTTGGCCTCCGGAGATGTTTTGGTGACGCCCGAGGAAAAAGAACTCGGCGCTCTTTTTATCGACATCGGCGGACAATCCGTTTCAATTGGCGTTTATTCCGAGGGGAGCATTCGCTATTCCAAGGAACTTCCGGTCGGTTCCGATTTTATCACGCGGGATTTAGCGGTCGGCCTGCGCACCTCCTTGGCGACGGCGGAACGCCTGAAAGTGCAACACGGGTTTGCCCATCCGTCTTTTTTGGGAGACGATGAAGAATTGGAATTTAACGGCGTGGACGGACGGACTCCCGGAAAAATCAAGGTGAGCGCGGTGATGGGAATAGTTCTCCCCAGGGTCGAGGAAATTTTAACCTTAATCGAAGAAGACATCCGAAATTCTCCCTATGCCGACGTCGTCGGACCCGGGGGCGTCGTTTTGGCGGGGGGCGGAGCTTTGATGCGGGGCATGAACGATGCGGCCAACCAAATTTTGGGCATTCCTGCCCGCGTGGCGGTTCCTCACCCTGATATGTTCGCGGTTGATTCCACTTGGGGTTCTCCGGCTTATTCGACGGCCTTGGGACTTTTGTCCAACTCCCTTCCCTTTTCGTTTGCCTCTCCCAATCGCCGCGTGATGCCCGGCAAAAAGCCGGCTTGGCTTAAAAGCATGACGTCGCTCTTTCAGGAGCTTTTTTAAAAATGAAAATTCAAGTTTTAGAAGACGTTCATGAAACCCGCGCCGTCATCAAGGCTATCGGAGTTGGCGGGGCCGGGGGAAACGCGATCAATCGGATGGCGGAAGCCGGAATAAAATCCGTCGAACTTATTGCGGCTAATTCCGATGCCCAGGATTTAAGAAGGAGCTTGGCTCATATTCGCGTTCAAATCGGAGAAAAGCTGACCAAGGGCCTTGGAGTCGGCGGCGATTCCTCTCGCGGGCGTTTGGCGATGGAGGAAAGCGCCGAACAAATTCGCGAAATCCTTCAAGGGTCGGATTTGGTCTTCATTACGGCCGGAATGGGAGGCGGAACCGGAACAGGGGGCGCGCCTTTGGTTTCTCAAATTGCCCGCGATTTAGGAGCTTTGACCGTCGGGGTCGTCACAAGACCCTTCGCTTTTGAAAAACTTAACCGCGCCAATATCGCGGAACAGGGAATTCAAGAAATGCGCAAAAACGTGGACACCCTTTTGGTCATTCCCAATCAGCGCCTCTTGGATGTCAGCGATTCAGAAACAACCGCGGAATCCGCCTTTCGTTTGGCCGATGACGTTTTAAGAAAAGCGATTCAATCCATTTCAGACGTCATCACCATGCCCGGCAACATCAACATGGACTTAAACGACATGCGGGCTATCATGAAAGACGCCGGAGAAGCCTTGATTGGAATGGGAGAAGCCTCGGGACACGCCCGCGCCACAGCCGCGGCCAAGGCGGCGATTCATTCGCCGCTTCTTGAAAACGTCGTCATGGACGGGGCCAAGGGGCTTATCGTCAACATCACTGGGCGCAAGGACGGGCTTAAACTCGCGGAAATGGAAGAAGCGATGGATTTGATTACGGGCGCCGCCAGCCCGGACGCCAAAATTAAAATGGGAAAAGCCTATGACGATTCTTTGGGAGATTCGATTCGCATTACGGTTATTGCGACGGGTTTTCCGGTCAGAAGAAGCCCGCGTCATTTTTTTAAAGCCGGCCATTTCCCGGATGATTCAAATGAGATAACGCTTTCGGGCAAGAAAAAAGGCTCTCAGGAAGTTTCAAAATCGCAGGATTCATTGGACGATTTGTCCAAACCCGCGTTTTTAAGACTTAAGACGCGCAAACTCAAATAGAGGGATTTTTATGGACATCCAAAGCGTTTTACAAGCGGTGATTGACAAGAAAGGAAGCGATATTCACTTAAGGGTCGGCGGCGTTCCCCATATTCGCATTGACGGGCAATTGACCCCGTTCTCGCAGGAAATATTGACGCCGCCTCTTGTTGATGACATTTTAAAGAAACTCATCACTCCCCACGCAAAAAAAATATTCGATGAAAAAGGCGAGTGCGATTTTTCTTTTGAGGTTGAAAATGTCGCAAGGTTTCGCGTCAACACTTTTCATCAAAGAGGACGGTTGTCCTTGGCCATTCGTTATATCCCGGTTCAAATTCCCACTTTTCAAGAACTCAGACTTCCAGCTTCTACGATTCGTAAAATCGCCGATCTTAGGAGAGGACTGGTTCTTGTGACAGGCGCGACCGGTTCCGGCAAATCCTCGACCTTGGCGGCGATGGTGGACGCGATCAACGAAACACGGCCTTGCCACATTGTGACGATTGAAGATCCGATCGAATTCTTGCATAAAGATAAAAAGGCGCTCGTTACCCAGAGAGAAATCGGCCAAGACACCGGCTCTTTCGCGGAGGGCCTCCGAATGGCCTTGAGGCAAGACCCCGACGTGATTTTGCTCGGGGAGATGCGAGACCTTGAAACGATCGCGGCGGCTTTAACCGCCGCTCAAACGGGACATTTGGTCTTGGCGACGATGCATACCGTCGACACGGCGCAGACCATTACCCGCATCATTGATCTTTATCCTCCGCATCAGCAAAATTTAATGCGCAAGGAATTGGCTGAAACGCTTAAAGCCGTCGTCAGTCAGAGGCTTTTGCCCTGCTTAAAGGGGGGAAGGGTCCCCGCAATTGAAATCATGGCGCTTACCGCCCATATTAAAAAACTTATTGAAGACAACGATTCAAACGGAATTGTTCAAGCCATCGGCAAGGGGCAATTTTATGGGATGCAGACCTTTAATCAATCTCTCTTCCGTCTTTTCAAAGACGGACTGGCTTCTGAAAACGATATCATGGAGGCCGCGACTAGCCCGGACGATTTGAGGCTGGCGATGAAAGGAATCGAACAAGAAATCCGGATGGGGTGAAAAATGTTTGCCGAGGGATATATAGGAATCGCGGGAACCATAGGAGTCGGGAAATCCACATTGACCGTTGAGTTAGCCAAGGCTCTCAACTTCGAGCCGGTTCTGGAAGAGGTTGACGGCAATCCTTATCTGGAGCGTTTTTATCACGACATGAAGGGGTTTGGAACGATGATGCAGGTTTGGCTTCTCAATCATCGCTTCAGGCAGCACCGGGAATTTGTGACCCGCATCAGCCTAGGGAAAATTAGAGGGGTTGTTCAAGACCGCACCATTTGGGAAGACACCATTTTCGCCCGCATGCTCAACAACCATCCCGAGAAAATTATTTCCGACTTGGATTACAACACCTATCTGGATCTCTTTGATAACATGGTGCTTCGGGAGCTTGTTTTTCCGCAAATTCTTGTTTACGTTCAATGCGCGCCCGAAACGGCTCTTGAGCGCATCAAAATGCGGGGCCGCCCAATGGAAAAGACGATCACCTTAGAGTATTTAAAGTATCTTCAATCCAACTACGATCAGTTCGTTTCCGAGATGGAACAGGCCGGGGTGCGTATTTTAAGGCTCAATTGGGAAAAATTTCTGCCGATTTCAGAGGTCGTCCAACTGATTCATGAATACTCCCTTAAACCCTCCAGTTTCACAAAATGGGTGCGGCCCATCCGTTCGATCAAACCTGTATCCGAACAGAAAGCGAAGCAATATGCCGATCAAAGAGCCTAAAGTTTCATCCCAAGACCTCTGGCAGGACTTAAGGATGGCCGATTGCGGTTTTTTTGGCGGCTTGACCAAACGTTCGTTGGGGAACATGAAAGACGTCCAGATACGGACTCAGGGCTTATTGAAAATTCCAGAATTGCGGGGAAAGGCGCCCCGTATTTTAAGCCAGGTTCATGGGACCAAGATATTCCATGCGGAGAAAAAGGCGGAGAAAATTCCGGAAGGCGACGGATGGATTGGCCGGGAGCAAAGCGTTCTTCCCGTTGTTTTGGTTGCCGACTGTGTTCCGCTTTTTATTTGGTCTAAAAAGAGTCCTGTCTTTGGCGTCTTTCACGCTGGGTGGAGAGGCCTGGCTAAGAGTTTTGCCTATATCGCCGCAACCGAGATGCAGAAAATTTTTAACGCGCGCGCGCAAGATTTGTTGGCTTCGGCCGGCCCTCATATCGGGGCCTGCTGCTGCAAGGTCGGTCCTGAAATCAAGGAGTTTTTTCCCGCGGAAGATTTTATAGAAGACAAAAAAAGCCTGAGATTGGATTTAAATTTCGAGACCAAAAATCAGCTCTTGCGCTCGGGATTATCGGAAGATTCAATTCGTTTGAGTTCGGAATGCACCGTCTGTTCCCCGGGCTATTTCTCTTACCGAAATGGTGAAGCCGCGCGCATGGCCGCTTTTATGACGGCCGGGGCTCAAAAGGAAGATTGAATATGTCGCAAATAACGCCGCGACCCTCTCTGCGAAAAATTTCTTCCTACATTCCCGGGAAGTCCATCGAGTCAGTGCGGCGGGAATTTGGGCTTAAAGAAGTCATCAAGCTGGCGTCCAATGAAAACCCCTTGGGGGCCTCGCCCAAGGCGATTTCTGTTTACCGGAAAGCCTCCAAGGATTGTTTTCTTTATCCGGAAGGTTCAAGCCCCGAACTTCGAAAAGCGTTGGCCAAATTTCATAAAGCGCCGCAAGAGTCCATTTTGATCGGCAACGGTTCTGATGAAATCATCCGCCTCTTTTGCGAAGCCTTCCTCGATGAAAATCAAGAAGCGTTGACCTCTCAATATGCTTTTATTCGCTTTCGTCAGCAATCCATGATGATGGGCGCGCGGATTATCGAAGTCCCAATGAAAAATTGGAAATTGGATCTGGAGGCGATGGCAGGAGCCTTAAGCGAAAGGACCCGCCTTATCTTTATTCCTAATCCAAACAACCCTACCGGAACATATAATTCGCAAAAAGAACTGGAAAAATTCATTCGCCATCTCCCGCCTGCGGCCATTTTAATTCTTGATGAAGCTTATTATCATTATGCGCGTTTGGAGAAAGATTACCCAGACAGCATTCCCTTATGGGCGCTGAGGCTTCCCAATGTTGCGGTCCTTAGAACTTTTTCCAAAGCCTACGGCCTTGCGGGGCTCAGAGTCGGCTATGTTGTCAGTAACCCTGAAATTGTGGGATGGCTGGACCGCATTCGCATGCCGTTCAATGTCAGTTTGCCGGCCCAGCGGACTTGCATCGCGGCTCTTCAAGACGCCCGGTTTGTCTCTAAGGGAGTCTCTTTAAACCTTAAGGAAAAAATGTTTTTGGAAAAAGCCTTTTCTAGGTTGGGCTTCGAAGTTGTTTCTTCGGCTTGTAATTTTATCTTCGCGAAATCGCCCATTCCGGGGAAAGAGCTTTTTCAAAAACTGCTTAAGCGCGGAATCATCATTCGTCCCTTAGATGAATATGGACTTCCTTTTTATGTTCGCACCAGCATTGGACGTAGGCCGGATCATCTTAAACTCCTAAGAAGCTTGGAGAGTATTTTAAAATGAAGAAGAAAGGCTTTATTATCGCGATGGATGGTCCTGCCGGAGTGGGAAAATCGACCATCGGCCAATGGGTGGCAAAATCCTTGGGGTATTATTTCGTCAACACCGGAGAGATGTATCGGGCTTTGACTTGGAAGGCGCTTGAAAAAGACTTAGATGTCGCAGATGAGAAGAAAATCGTGAAACTGGCGCATGAGATTAATTGGGAATTTCTCCCATCGAACGATAACGTGACTCTTAAAACTTTTATTGACGGCGAACCGGTGTCCGCCCATATTCGGGAAGAGCGCGTCGGCGCCTCTTCCAGCCAAGTCGCGTCGTACCCGGAGGTGCGGAAGTTTTTCTGTAAGCTGCAAAGATCTCTGGGAAAAGACGGCGGAGTCGTCATGGAAGGACGAGATATCACGACCCATGTTTTTCCCAACGCGGATTTTAAGATTTATCTGGACGCCTCGGTTGAGGAACGGGCCAAGCGCCGCTATCATCAGTTGAAGGCGGCGGGGCAAGATGCCAATTGGAGAAAAATCAAAGAGGCAATTTTAAAAAGGGACTTGGGGGATTTAAAGAGAAAAATCAATCCCTTAAGTTTCGCCAAAGACGCCGTTTTGATTGATTCCACCCATATGAGTCGTCGCGCGGTCGCCCAGAAAATAATTAAAATGGCGCTGCATCGTCGGGGCAAGAGTTCAAAATGAGCCCTAAACTTTAATACAATATACTGAAATTTTCAGATGAATATTTCTCAAGGGGTTAGGTTCAATGAAAGATAAAATGCAGGATGATTCCACCGGGGCCGAGGCGCGTGAAGATTGGGCGGCTAGACAAGAGATGGAAGCTCTCTTCGCTCAAGAAGAAGGGCTTTCCAAGCAAATTACCTCTCGGCAGATTGTTTGGGCGAACGTAATTTCTTCCAGCGCCGAAGGCGTTTGGGTGGATATTGGCGAAAAAAGAGAAGGTTTTGTCCCCGCTTCGGATTTCACGTTTCCCGTTTCTAAAAAAACTTCCAAAAGCCAAGACTCCTCAAAAAAAAATAAAGAGGATTCTTCCGTTTTCGAGATGCCGAAATCCGGCGAAAAAATCGCCGTTCTTTATGTGGGGAAACGTTCCGATGGAACGACTCTCTTGTCGCATAGAAAAGCGATGGCGGAGCTCTCATGGGAGGGCATTTCCAAGTCTTTTCGCGAACATTCGCGCGTTTCGGGAAAGGTGAGTTCCGGAATTAAGGGGGGCTTTTTGGTTGACGTTTCCGGCGTTACCGCTTTTCTGCCCGCTTCCTTGGCCGATTTCCGTCCGGTTTTTAACACGGAAGCGCTTTTAAACAAGACAATCGAGTGCTATATTATTGATCTCAACGAGGCGGAAAAGAGAATTGTTGTTTCCCGAAAAGCGGTTTTGGAAGAAGAAGCCGTCCAAAGGCGCGGGAAAATTTTCTCAGAAATTGAAGTGGGGCAAGTTTGTTTTGGACGTATTTCCAGGACTTCGGCCGAAGGCTTGACGATCGATATCGGGGGGTTTAAGGGACTCATTCGTCCGGCTGATATCGCCTGGGGGGAAAGCGCCACCCCAATTTACAAGCGCGGAGATAAATTAAGGGTCAAGGTCGTTTCAAAGGTTTTGCCTGAAGCCGAAGGAATGAATTCGGAGGGAGTAGTTTATTTTGGTATTAAGCAGCTCATTGCAAACCCATCCGATTTATTGCGTAAAAAATACCCATCCGGGACGATTGTGACTGGAACGGTAGTCTCCGTTGATCCGGCGGGATTGGTCTTTAAAGTTCTGAACGTCCAGGGAAAAAACCATAAGCAAAATAGCAATGTTCCCGAAAAAAATAAGAAGGGAAGCCCTGTTCTTGCTTTCTGTCCGTCCTCTCAAATGGATGAGGAAATTCCCAAGGTTGGAGAGGAGGTGGGGGCGTTGGTTTCCGGAATCGACGCAAAAAACTTCCATTTGTTAGTGTCGATTAAACGCTACAGCGAGAAGCAAGAGCGCGCTCGCGTCGCGCAATACCTCAAGGCTCCTTCTCCTTTGACCTTGGGAGATATCCTATCGACTGACGAATGAAGAATGCCGATGGAAAAACGTAAATTGCGCCATGGCACGAAAGCGTCGCGGGGATAAAAAACCCAATAGAGACTCCCTCTCCTTAACATCCCAGCCCCCGCTTTTTTCTTGGTGGGGGAGAAAAATGATTTTTGTCGGTGTTTTAGCTGTAATTTTAGGCTTCTGGGTTTTATCCGCTTCTGATCCCTTGGGCCGTAATTGGGCTTCTTGGGTTTCCCCGGCCTTGATTTTGGGGGGCTATCTCCTCATTGCTTTAGGCATTATTTTGCCTCCATCTTCCCCTCCCTTTTTTAGTTAGGCAATTATTCCTCCTAGTTTCTTCATAACTGCTCAGGTTCGTCCTGGACCCCAACTTTCGTTGGGGTGATGCGATTGGACTTAGCCAAAATTTAGCTGCCGCGCCTCATGGTTTTTTTGACTCCAATTTACGCAGGCTGATTTCTTGGAATAATTCCTATTGTTTGGGGTTGATTCTTCGTATCTCCAAATTTTTGGCAAGTTTTTGGCTGAATTGGATTTGATCTTCGATTGCTAATTTTAAAAAACAATAAATTATATCGAAATAATAAAATTATGTATAAATAATAACTATATTTTAAGTTTACATGACATTGTTTGTAAATTTTTAATCCCAGCCTCTTTCTTACCATTATGTAACATAATATTTATTATCAATAGTTAAGAATCACGGTTTTGGGCGTGCGGGTTGCGAATTTAAGCTAATTGGATGCTGAAGCGCCGGTGATGCGTTGGGTTAGTTTTTCTGCGATCAAGAAGGCTTTGAGCTTTCCGGTCGGGCTGAGTTCGTATTTGCGTCCTCTGCGGGATCCGGAGGCAAGGATGTCCCCGTTTCTGGAGACATTTTGAAGAGTTCGGTCAATTCTGACTATGGGGTATCCTGATTTCCTTAGCCAGCGAGCGAGTTGAAGGGCGCTGGGTCTAGGGTTGTTCGCGAGATTTTTGCTTGCGGCGATTAAAACAAGGCATGCCTCCGCTTCCTGCCCCAGAGTTTCGAGCTTGCTCCTTAGCAATAGGTTTTCCCCCGATATTTCCGCTATTTTCCCCCATTCAATGCTTGCGAGGTCGTTTTCTGGCGCCGCTGCGGGTCTTGTGTAATGTAGAGGAGCAGGTTTTTGTGATTCTTGGATATCCGCTTTTTGATTCAAAAAGGCCTGAAGTTGCTCTTTAATGAATTCTTCGGGTCCCAAGGCTTCGAATTCGAGCCCATTTGGGAAGCGAAGTCTGAGTTTTTTTGCCATTAAGTCTTCAGGAGTTGGCATAAGTATAGACATATAATACAAAATAAGGCGTTATATGACAATTTTATGCCAGTTATAGGTCTATTGACTGTGGATAAGCCTGTGGAAAACGAATTTTGGGGAGGTTGAAACGCCTTAGAATCGGCCGGAAACGTTAAAAGATATGAGGCTGGCGATATCTCCAGCGGGAGCTGCGGTGTTGGGGTAGCCGGCGACGGCGGCAGGACCGGCTAAAAAGATTGCGCCAGTCAAGGACACCGTAAGACTGCTTCTAAAACTGCGCCTTAAGGTTACGTCCCATTCGTCTCCCAGATTGCGTGAACCGCTGGCAACTTGGTCGGCGCGGTAGAGAAAATAGTCAAGGTCAAGGGAAACGTTGTCATAGGCCGGAGGGGTATACCCGCCGCTTACAACGTCAATGCCGGTCGCTCCCTGGGGGAGCCCGCTGGCGGTTGGGGCTGTTCCCAGGGCCGCATAGGGGGTGGCGGCAAAAAAAGCGCCAAAGCCGTCTCTTTGAAGCCCGTCAAATTGGTGTCCATGGGCTGGGAAAAATGCGGTATCCGTTCCGGTTGCTCCGGGGGTTGCTCCGCTTCCGTGAGCCAAGGCCACATGGGCGATTCCATCCCCCACTTTGTAAAGAGGCTGTTTCCATTTGGCCCTGACAACTGCGGCGTTTCCATTGTAGGTGATGGAGTTGGGCGCGCCATTGGCCCCGTTGGTGGTTGCTTGGCCTTTTTCTAGGGCGGCTTCTCCGTCAAAAACTAGGGAACCGTAATTGATTTGATAGCGGAGGCTGGTAAAACTTCTTGTGGCGGAAGTTAAGGTATCGCCCAAGCCAGGGTCGATTTCCGGTCCATTTCCATTTTCAACGAGTTCGTTGAGTTCCCACATGCCGTCAGTGGGAAGGGCGAAGGTAAATCCTGCCAAGTTAAGGCCATTGGGGGCGAGAAAGCTGGAGCCGGGGGCGGAAAAGTTATCGCTATAAATGGAATGGCTGGTGTTAAAATAGAAGCCTTCAAGCGAGGTTTCCCAAAAAGGGAGATTGGCCTTGACGGTTGCCCCGGTAAATCCGGCGCCGTCGTCATCCAATAGAAGTCCGCTCCCTAACATGAAATTTTGCCGTCCAATGGTCGCTTCGATGGATTTTCCTAAAATGTGATGAACGCGGATGTAGGCGTTTTCCATAAAAGGGGTGAGCGAGGTGTTGGGGTAATTATTGGCGATTTGGCCGAAAGGCGAGCCTTTGAGAGCCGCGGTCGAACCGGATACTCCTAAGGCATGAAACTTGACTCCGATGTCCATGGTCGTCCCATTCCAAGAATCGGGCAAATCAATATTGCGGACGGCGATGCCAAGGCTCGCGTCGTTGGCGATATAATTCTGATTGTCTTTTTGCGAGGGATTATAATTGAGGTTGGAGTAGGAAAGGACGTCCACGTTGTATCCGGCGGATAAATCCAGATTGGTGGCGTAGAGTTGGGATGAAGATAGTAATAGCGAAAGGCCGCATGCAAAATATGAAAGAATCTTCCTCGAGCCTTGGGGCATCAAGTTTTTCGCGGGCGCTTTTGAGTTTTAGGGGCGGAAGATACCTCTTTTCCCCCCTTCTTGGGCGAAATTTTGTCTTGGGCCCACGCGGCAAAATAAGTGTTGGGATACTCCAAAGCGATCTTTTGATAGGCCACCTTTGCGTCTTCCATTTTCCCTTGGGCTTCGTAGCAGCGGGCTAAAACGGAGTGAACTTGAGGCGCAAGGAAATGATCAGGATAAAGATCAAGAAATTTTTGGGCTTCAACCTCGGCTTTATCACAGGCTTTGGAGGCTTCATAAGTTAAAGCTAAATCATTGAGCGCAAAGGGCGTCAGCGTTTGTGAATTGACCGCTTCGAGTTGCCGGTAATAGGCTTCGGCCGTCACATAGTCGCCGGTAGAATAAGATACGTCTCCCGCAAACAGGAGTCCGTAGCCGGCGGCCGGGGTATTCGAGTATTGGGCTTCGAGATCCTTAATTTGGGAGAAAGCCTTGTCTTTGTGCCCGGCGGCATAGATTCCCTCTGCGAGTCCAAGTTTCTCCCAGGCGTTGTTTCTGTGGACCTTAAAATTGTGGTAGGCCGTAAACCCCACAAGAGCGATGACAAGGGCGATGCCCGCGATAATCCCGGAAACTTTTCTATTGGCTTTAATCCAAAGAATCGTTTTTGCGAGAGCGCCTTCCAATTCGTCATTTTTGACCTGTTGCCTAGCCCAGTGCGTTCCCATTCAATTTTCTCCCCTTAAAAAGATAACAAAAAAACGTTCGCTTAAAACTTGCCCCGAGAGGGAATCGAACCCCCATCCTCTCCTTAGGACGGAGTAGCTCTATCCATTGAGCTATCGGGGCTCAAAAGAGATCATTTAATACTCCAATAGAGAATGAATGCGTTGGCCGGTTAATTTCTGGCGGCCTTTGAGCGCTCTGAGCTCAAGTAAAAACGCCAAACCCGCAACTTTTCCCCCGATTTTTTCTAAAAGCTGGCAAGCGGCCTGGGCGGTTCCTCCAGTCGCTAGGACATCGTCGACCAGCAAGATGTTGGTCCCCGAGGGAAAGGCGTCCGCGTGAGCCTCAAGAACATCTTGGCCGTATTCCAAATCGTAATTAACGGAAACCGTTTTTCGAGGAAGCTTGCCTTTCTTTCGAACCAAAATGACTCCGGCGCCCAAGCAATAGGCAATAGGCGTGGCAAGCAGGAACCCTCGAGACTCGATTCCGGCGACAATGCCAATAGAGGAATTTTTAAAGGGATCGGCCATTTGATCGATGGCGGACTTAAAAGATTTTGCGTCGGCCAAAAGGGGCGTGATGTCTTTAAAAACGATTCCGGGTTTTGGGAAATCGGGAACATCGACTATGGATTCTTTTAATTGAGCGCTCATTATTTCCTCTTCTTCTTTTTAGAATACGCGGCCTTTGGAGATTTTTTAGGCGTTGCTTTCTTGTGCTTGTTTTTTAAAAGCTTTTGAGCGAGCCGCGGAATTCTTCGCCGCATCAAGGAAAGCTCGTTAGATGAACTCTTCTTTTTGTGAAGAACGGGGCGACCTAGAATGTCGGTGCGTTCTGAATGGGCATGCCAGCCCGGATGGAGGTTCGGGGCTTTATATTTTGAGTCTTCAACCTCGATTAATCCCATGCGGTTGGAAACCCGCCGCAAGCGCAATAAAGCCCTTTCCTCAATCTGGCGTATTCTCTCGCGGGAAAGCCGGAGGCGCTTTCCCACTTCTTCAAGGGTCATCGGGTTTTGGCCGGTGAGGCCGTACCTGAGTTCGATGATCATTCGTTCGCGACTCCCGATTTCACGAATGGCCTGGTTGAGCTCATCATGAAGCTTGAGAACGGAAAGAAGGCTGTCGGGGGAATTGCTTTCGGAATCGGAAAGCGTGTTTTCTACCGTCAAATTCTCTTCTCCACCGTCAATTGGCGCATCAAGAGAGCTGATTCCTCGCGTGGCTTCGGCCGTGTCTAAAACTGCGCGCACTTGCCGTGCGTTCCAACGCATTTTTTTCGCCATTTCTACCAAACTTGGTTCTCTCCCAATTTTGGCGCGCATTTTTTCCCATTCCCTAAGCCATTTTCTAAGGGCTTCCCACGCATGCGGGGGAACGCGGATGGTTTTTGATTGCTCCTCGACCGCGCGGCGAATGGATTGTTCAATCCAATAGGAGGAATAGGTTGAAAAACGGAATCCTTTTCGGGGGTCGAATTTTTCAATGGAACGGATGAGGCCGATGTTGCCTTCTTCGACCAAATCCATGAAATCAATGCCTTGCCGATGATATTTTTTGGCGATAGGAACGACGAGGCGGAGGTTAAGCTCCATGATGCGCTTTTTTGCCTCATGATTGCCGCGCTTGGCTTGTTTCCAAAGTTTGTGCATTTCTTCGCGATCAACGGGAGGAAGTTTTTGGATGCCCTTAAAGTATTGGTTGAGCGAATCAATGCTTGCTTCTGTCATGCGTTCTCCTAGCCCTGGTATTTAACGGCGAATATCAAACTCCGATTCTGATTCTTGGGCAGGCCGGGCTTCTTGAACCAAGGTAGTAATTCTTGAGCGTCCCAGACCCGCTTCTAATTTTTTCATAAATTCTTTAACCTGGGCTTCCGAACCTTGAGCCTCTCCTTCAACCATCCCATCTTCTCTATTGCGGATCCACCCCGATAAGCCAAGATATTGGGCAAGTTCCTGAACCGACCAACGCAAGCCTACTCCTTGCACATTTCCACCAACGATAAAATGGATCCTTTCCATCTAAAAATCGGGGCACTGAGATTTGAACTCAGAACCTCTTGGTCCCGAACCAAGCGCTCTGCCAATTGAGCTATGCCCCGTCAAAACAAGCGCCCAAATTTAAAACATCGGGGACCCGGGAATCGAACCCGGAGTCTCTCCCACCCCAAGGGAGCGCTCTACCATTGAGCCAGTCCCCGCAAAACCGCGGAACCTCATACTGTCCCGAGGACTACCATTGAGCCAGTCCCCGCAAAAGTTAAAGCTCCATACTTTATAAAAATTTGAATTAAGATGAAAGTTCTTTCACCGCGGCACGCAAGTCTTGGCGAATTTCTTCTAAGGCTTTAAAAAAAGAATGGTCAAGCGTTGTGGAAATGTTGGAGCCGGCGGGAAATGCTTTCCCCCCCCCTTTTAACTCTTTTAAAACGGTTTTTCTCGCCCCAAGCAGCGTCACTTTCTGATCAATGATGAGCTCCTTTAGGCGAAGAAGGGAAATGATATCCTTGCGTTCATAACGGCGGTGTCCGCTGGATATTCGAGAGGGGCGAGGAAAGCCGACGCGTTTTTCCCAGTATCTCAGCGTATAGGGCTTGATTTGGCAAAAGCGGCAAACCTCGCCCATGGTAAAGAAATTTTTATCGGGCAAAGCCCCAAAAGAATCCGACATTCCGATTTAGGGGTTAAGCAAGTTGCGCGACGCTTTAAAGCGGACGCTTCTGCGCTCCGGCACCGAGACTGACGCCCCGGTTTTTGGGTTTCTACCGGCGCGGGCTTTTCTGTATTTGACGCGGAAAGTTCCGAAGTTGGAAATAACGACTTTCTCGTCTTTTCTCAAAGCCTCGCCAATCGCCTGAAACGCGGTTTCAACGGCCATGGCGGCTTCGCTTTTCGCGCTTAGAGTTTTAGCGACGGCTTTGATGACGTCCAATCTATTCATGACTGCGGCTCCTCAGATGACGGAGGCGGGGTCTCTCCACCGTTATCTTTCTTCTTTTCAAGGTCTTTAAAAATATCTTCCGGCTTTAGATTTTTCAGTTCACCTTTAAATTTGGATACTTCATCTTCCGTAATGGGTTTGGCCAACGTTTGACAGCGGTCGAAAACGCCGCTATCCACATAAATAGGGCATCCTACGCGAACGGCCACCGCGATGGCGTCGGAGGGGCGAGCATCCAGGGTAATTGCGGAATTTCCCTTATGAATATGAACCCGCGCATAAAAGGTGTTTTCTTTAATGTCGGAGATCACGGCCTTGTCGACTGCATATCCCAAGGTTTTGATCGTTGAAACCAATAAATCGTGGGTCAACGGCCTGGGGAGAACAATTCCGGAAAAACGGATGGCAATCGCTTGGCTTTCCGCGATTCCAATCCAGATGGGAAGAAGGCGGTTGCCGCTTAATTCTTCAAGAAAAATGATCGCTTCATTGACCATGGTCGCTAGCGAATAAATGCGGACTTCCAAATCCTGGGGCTCTTTGGCTTTGGCCATGAGTCTATTTAATCAAATCCTGATGAGTTAAGAAAGCTGGAGCATTGGAGGGCTTTTCGAGCTGCCGCAACAACAAAGCCAGTCCTTCTCCCGTTTTTGCCGAGACCAGCAAACGGTTTGGATATCGCAAATTCAAAGCCGCGCGCTTTTGGAAATCCAAGGTGTCCGCCTTATTGAGAATTTTAATCTGCGGGACATTTGCGGCCTTAAGTTGTTCAAGAGTTTTAATGACGATTTCATCTTGAATTTCAATATCTTTTGAATTCGCATCCGAGACGATTAAAAGACAATCCGCCTGGGGAATTTCTTCAAGAGTCGAATGGAAGGCCGCGATCAAGGCAGTCGGCAGGCGCCCAATAAAACCGACGGTGTCGGTTAAAACGGCGGGGGCCCCTTTTGGCAAGCGGATTTTGCGGGAATGAGGGTCTAAAGTTGCAAAGAGTTTGTCATCTACGTAAACAGTTTTCGGGCTTTTGCTCAGAGCGTTCAGGAGAGTCGACTTTCCCGCGTTGGTGTATCCGATCAGTGCGATTTGTTTTGCATTTCCCTCGATCCGGTTTTTTCGGCGAACCTCCCGGCTTGATTTGACTTTCTTTAGATCATTTTTCAAACGCCGGATGCGAAGCTGGATATGGCGTTTTTCATATTCCAGTTTGCGCTCACCGGGACCGCGGGTTCCAATTCCCCCCACTTGTTGAGAAAATCCTCGCCAAGACCCGGTCAGACGCGGCAATAGATAAGAGAGTTGCGCGATTTCTACTTGAATTTTTCCCTCGCGGGTTTGCGCTCTTTTAGCGAAAATATCCAAAATCAAGCGCGAGCGGTCCAGCGCCTTGGCGCGGCAAAGAGACTCGATATTTTTTTGCTGGGCGGCGGTCAGATCATGGTCGAAGATCACGGTCGATGATTTAAGCCTTTGGCAAGCGGATGCGATTTCCAGGATTTTGCCGCGTCCGATCAAAGTTGCCGGATGATAATGATCGACCAATTGATAAAATTTTTCCGCGACGTCTCCGCCTGCGGTTTCCGCCAAACGCTCAAGTTCGGACAGGCTTGACTCCATGGCGTGAAATTCCCGTTTAAGACCGACGCCCACCAAGATAATTCTCTCGAGCGATTTGTTCTCAAAAAAACGCGTAAATCCCTTCTGAGATTCATTGCTCATTAGAGGGTTTCCCATTGACGGAGAATACTCGCGGCTTCGGCAAACATAAGGGCGGCTTCTTGTCCGGCAATATCAAAAACGGGACCCTTGATTTGATGTTTAAACCAAGTGCGCTGCCTTTTGGCGTAGGCGAGAGTCTCTTTAATAAATTCCGAAAGCCCTTTCTCCGGCAAAATTTTCCCTTGAAGGCATTGGACGGCTTGAGGGTATCCAAGGCTCTGAAATCCCGGTTCTTCCCCGGAATAAGTCTTGGGGACAAGGCGGGCGGTCTCTTGAAGGATTTGAGGCCACATTCGGAGGCATCTTTCTTTAAGCCTTTGCTTTAAGACCTCAACAGGCCATTCGATGCGGAGAGTTAAAAACTCTTCCGAATTTATTTTTTCTTGTTTCCAAAAATCCGATATAGGGCGTCCGCTAATCTTATAAACTTCCAAAGCCCGGATAACCCTTTGTATGTTGTTGGCGGGGATTTTGTTTGCCGCGATCGGGTCTATTTTTTCGAGTTCTTGATGCAAAAATAAACGTCCTTTTTCTTCCGAGGTTTTGAGCAGTTCGGCGCGTATAGAATCATCGGCCTTGGGAAGAGAAGATAATCCTTGTGAAAGGGCCTTAAGATAAAGCCCCGTTCCTCCGGCGATAATTGGAAGACGTTTCCGGTCTCGAATTTCCGAAAGAAGAGGTTTTGCCAGGGTTGCGAAGGTTCCGGCGTCAAAAAAATTTTTGGGGTCTAAAAAATCCACAAGATGGTAGGGAATCTCGTCAAAACGGGCTTGTCCGTCCAACAGCGGTTTTGCCGTTCCAGCGTTAAGAAATTTGTAGATTTGACGCGAATCAGCGGAAACAATCTCTCCGTTAAATTCTCGGGCAAGCAGAATCGCAAGATCTGTTTTTCCCGATCCCGTCGGGCCGACGACGGCAACCCAATGGGCGGGCTTCGAATCAGGGCTCAGGATTTTAGCGTGGATTCTTTCCAATAAGGCCCTTTGTGATTTTTAACGCAGAGAGAATGAAAGGAGCAGCCGGGAATGCAAACCTCGGGAAGCCTTAGAGAAATCCTCGTTTCGCAATCCAAATCATCCTCCGCCATTTGAACGAGGTCCTTTTGATGCTTGGAGCTGATTTTAGTAAAAGAGATTCCCACTTTGTGGGTCTCGCCTTTAGAGGTGACGCTGATGATTTCTCCTTCGATGGGAATTCTTTTTAGCCCGGGGAGATTGATGACCATCTCGAATTTCCTAGCTTTGGGCGGCTCTAAAAAGACGATCAAGGACATCCCGCCAGCCGACAAATCGGTGAGGATTGCGGGCTGAATCGGCGAGTGCGCTTCATGCGTGTTGGGATGGAGATCAGGACCGAACTCAATGGAAATAGGCTCGACCATTCCCTCCATAATGTTAAAACGTGGATGTTTGCGGCGTTCGGCTCCTTGATGCTTTTGGCTCATTTTATTTTTCTCCTATGAGAAGAAAGTCTGATGCGTCCACAATCTTAACGGAATGAACTTCTCCGATACTCTTATCCCCACCCTTCCATTTTACCTTAAAGCCGTCTCTTGTGCGCCCGAAATTTTCATTTTCTTCCAGAACCTCTACCGTTTGTCCGACTTTCCCCTTGAGGGTCGCGCGCCCGATTTCCCTGGCCAAATCGTTTAAGCGGGCTAGACGCTCTTCCTTGACGGGAGACGGAACGTCATCAGGGAGTTCCATGGAGGAAAGCGTGCCGGGGCGCGGAGAATATTTGAAAGAATAAATCCAAGCCGGTTGAAATTCCTTGATAAAGGAGAGCGTTTCGTCAAAATCCGCTTCCGTTTCTGTAGGAAAACCGACGATGGCATCGGTGGATAAAACAAGGTGCGGCAGCTCTGATTTCAACATCCTGACCTTATCCATGAAAAGTTCCCGGGTATAATTGCGGCGCATCATCTTTAAAACGCGATTGGAGCCGGATTGGAGCGGCAGATGAAGATAATGGCAGACTGTCGGGCAGTCTTTAAAGGCAGAAACCATTTCTTTCGTCACATAATGGGGGTGAGGGCTCATGAACCTTAGGCGCTTGAGTCCTTCAATTCGATCAAGAATTCTTAAGAGGTCCGGGAATTTGACGGTTTTGTCCTGATACTCGGATTGATAGCTGTTGACGGTTTGCCCAAGAAGGGTGATTTCTTTGACTCCCGAGGCGATCTTGGCCTTGGTTTCCTCCATAATCGTTTCGACCGTGCGGTACTTTTCTCGTCCCCTGACGGAGGGGACAATGCAATAGGAGCAGGAATAATTGCATCCTCTCATGATCGTGACAAAATCACAGGCGGAACCCTGCGAAAGCCGGGGTGTTTGGGGAAAATCCGCGGCGCTTTCAGCCGCGAGATCATATTTCTCCGACAAAATGTCTTCGATGATTTTTGAAAAGCCCTCTATCGATTTTGCTCCGATGACTAAATCCACATGGGGAAAGCGCTCTTTAATTTTGGGACCCAATCGTTCGGCTGCGCATCCAGCGACGACCAAGAGGCGATGGGGTTTTTGTTTTTTCCAGGACCGCAGCCTTCCGATGAAAGAAATGGCGCGGTCTTCCGCGTGTTGGCGCACTGTGCAGGTGGAAATAACGACGGCGTCGGCCAAATCCAGCGATTCGCCGGATGAAAAGCCCTTGTTTAAAAAGGACTGGGCCATTTCAGAGGAGTCGGCGAAAGACATTTGACATCCAAAGCTGACGACGTGGATTTTAGGCTTTTTAAGCAGGACCTTCGGAGCGTGCGTCGGGGGCGCTTTCATGCCTGTTTTGAACTCCCCGCGCATTTTTTACAGAACCCAAATATTTCATGGCGATGCCATTTGATTTCAAAACCTATTTTGCCGCACGCTTTTTCTTGAATTCTTTCAAGTTCCGGCCACTGAATTTCTTGGATGCTTCCGCAGGAAATGCAGACCAGATGATCATGGTGAGGACGCTCGGAGTGAACTTCAAACCTTGGAGGTCCGGAAATTCCGGCAATACGGCTCAGGAGATTTGAATCCTCAAGCATTTTTATCGTCCTAAACACGGTCGCGCGCCCGATTCCTTGAGGGCGGAGCGATTGATAGATTTCTTCCTGGTTGAGATGGCGGTCGGCTTTGAGCAGGCAATCCAATATTTTTCGGCGCGGAGAGGTGAGGCGCAGGCCATTTTTCTCCAAATATTCGGAAAAAACGGCCGCGATTTTTTTTGCGTAATCCTCTCGGTTGGTGGATCCCGGAAAATAGGAAAGCTCGCTCATTACTTTCTAATCCAATATGCCCACGGCCTTTTTGGGGTCGAGGAGTTCGGAAAGCTCGTTCTCTTCAATCAATTTACGGGCGATGACGATTTTGGGAATTGTCGTTTTCTTGGCCACCGCCTCTTTAAAAACTTCGGCCGCGCGGGCGTAGCCGATTTTGGGGTTTAAGAGAGTGGCTAAGGAGGGGTTTTGCTCGAAATAGTGAGAACACTTTTCCTTGTCCGCGGCAATTCCCGTGACGCATTTTCGTTCGACCACGGGGAGGAAGTTGATGAAGAGACTTAGAGAGTCGAGGAGATTGTAGGTTGCCAAGGGAGTCATGACGTTCAAATCCATCTGCCCTGCTTGCGCGCAAAGAGAAACGGAAGAGTCTCTTCCGACGATTTGAAAGCAGATCATGTTCAGGCATTCAAGAATCGAGGGATTCACTTTCCCCGGCATAATTGAAGAGCCCGGTTGAACCGCGGGCAAAACAATTTCGGCGAATCCGGTGGTTGGGCCCGAACAAAGAAGGCGCAGATCATTGGCGATGCGAATGAGTTCCGACGCGAGTTCTTTAAGGGCGCTTGAAACTGCTAATAGCGGTTGATGGCTTTGGAGCGCCATTCTAGGGTCTTTTGCGGGGAGCAAGGGCAGATGGGTAATCTCGGCCAAGCATTCTACGGCCTTTTCCCGAAACTGAGGCAAGGTGTTGGCGCCAGTTCCTGCCGCAGTGCCTCCAAGGGCGACATAACCAAGCAACTCGGATCTTCGGGCGAGTTCTGATCGGCAGGCCTTCAAGGCTTCTCCATAAGCCTTAAATTCCTGCCCGAGGGTAATGGGAACGGCATCCTGCAAATGGGTGCGGGCGGTTTTGATGATGCCCTTAAATTCCTCCGCCTTGTCGGTGAACGCCTTCGCTAATGAATCGAGAATCGGGAGAAGCTTTTTCGTTTCTGAGAACACGGCGACATAGGAAGCCGTGGGAAACGTATCGTTGGTTGACTGGGCCATGTTGACGTGATCGTTGGGATGGATGAAGTCATATTTTCCCAACGGTTTCCCCATCATTTCCGCGGCCCGATTGGCGATGACTTCATTGGCGTTCATGTTAAACGAAGTTCCGGCGCCGGCTTGATAGACGTCGATGACAAATTGTTCTTTCCATTGGCCGGAGAGAATCTCATCGGCGGCCTTAATGATGGGCGTTGCTTTCTCCTCGGGAAGAGCCTTGAGTTCCCGGTTGGCCGTGGCGCAGGCCTTTTTGACGGCGGCGTAGGCGAAAATTAAAGCGGGATGGGCCTTAAGTCCCGAGACGGGAAAGTTCTCGACCGCTCGCTGAGTTTGAACCCCATAATAAGCCTTGGCCGAAACTTCTTTTTCTCCGAGGGAGTCTTTTTCGATGCGTGATTGGTTTGCGTTGGTTGTCATAGTTATCTCCTAGATCTTTTCAACATCCTTTGAAGAAACCCAGCCTCGGGAGCCTTCTTTTAAAAGTCCGACTTCGATCCAGCCGGAACTTTCCGACAATATTTCAACCCGACGGCCTTCGGGGGCGGTGAAATCAACGGAAAACGATTCTCCCGGACCGCTGCGGACTTCCGCGGTTTGGGTGACAATGACTCCCAAGCTATTCGGCTCAAGAACGAATCGAATTCCCCACCAAATTCCGAAAACGGAACAAAGGATAAGAGAAGTTGAGATCAGGGGCCCTAGCGACGCGGGCTTTTTCATTTTAATCCAAAGTCCGGCTGATAAAAGAAGTAGCCAGGTGAAAAGCCAAAAAAATCCGGAGAGCTCCTTAAGGCTCAACCAATAGAAGATATAAAAAAGGATCGGCGGAATGCCGGAGGGAATGAGATTTTCCCCGGCTCTCTTAAGCGCGAAGGCCAGGTTATAGCGGATGTCTGAATTGCGGGGCATGAGATCAAAGGCCCTTTGATAAAGGACGATGGATTGTCCCAGTTTCCCGGATTTAAACAGGGCATTTCCCAAGTCATATTGCAAAAATGGGTTGTTTGGAGATTTCTCAAGGGCATTTTGAAATAGGAGAGCGGATGCGGGATAATCGCCGGAATCGTATTTTTGGCGGGCTTGAGCGGCAAGGTTTTGTTGGGCGAAAACGGAATTGGCTATTACCATCATCCAGAGAAAGACCGGGACAGAGACCGTAATTGCTTTTATGATTTGTCTTTTCATTTGAGTTCTCTCTCAATGGACTCGATTAAAGCGGAAACGTCTTCGGCTATTTCAGTGTTCGCGGCTTGTGTTGCGGCTCCAATCGGCGCAAATCTTCGAGAATCGATTTCATCCCAAACGCGTTTGATGTTTTCAAGGGCGTTTGGGGAGATGCGGAGGTTGGCTTTTTGAATTTCTTGGCTGAGGCCCTTAAGCGTTAAAGCCGATGGGGATTGCCCTAGCTTGTCGGCTAGGTATCCCGTCAGGGCTTCCGCGAGAAGTTCCGTCATCTCTTTTGAATCAGAAAGATGTTCTTTTCGGGCTTTTTCGACGGCTTGAAGGGCTTTTTTAAAGGCCTGATGCTTTCTGACTTCCAAGGGGTTTCGAGCTTTCATTTCCTCATATTGATCGATGCCGAAGAAAAACGCGAAGAAGGCAAAAGGAAATAGGTTAATGAGACCGGCTGAGGATGCGCGGTTCAACAAACGTTCGAATAAGGAGACTTTTTGATAAGGCTTGAGATATCGAATGTCTTCGGAAATCGTGGACACTTCTTGAGGAGCCGAGGCTGGGAAATTAGAGGCGTTTCCTGCCGCTAATCCGGGAGCGCCTTTGTCGACATGAAGCGTGAGGAGCGGCGAATAGAGGGTTTGATAGGAACGCGTTTTGGGATTAAAATAAGAAAATGCGATCTTAGGAATCGTCAATGTTCCAGAGATTCGCGGCACCAAGACGGTTTTAAAAAACTTGCTCCCTTGGACGATATCGTTTTTCTTGTTAAGCTTCATGGAGTTGACCGTGTCATAGATGTGGAAGTCCGGTAGGGCTGGAATTGAAGGGGCCTCCAAGCTCTTTAAATTTCCTTGTCCCGAAATCACCATCGTCATATTGACCGCATCTCCGACATTGACGCGCGTGCGGTCAACCGAAGCCGATATTGAAAAGTTGCCGACCGCTCCCGAGAAATCCGCCGGTTTTCCCGCTTCGGGCAGCGGCAAGGCCGTCAAAATCAAGGGTTCCGAATGTAGCGTTTCCGGTTCGGTCATTCCCAGCTGTCCGGAAAATATGTTATTTAAGAAACTTTGAGAAAAGGGATCGACCGAGAGGCTTTTTTGAATTCGACAGTTGACCGTTGCCGGGCCAATGCCAAGCCGGCCGGCCTCAACCGGAAAAAGAGCGAGTTTGATCTCGGAATAATAATAGGTCTTCCCATTGACGACTGCGCGTCCGTTTCTCTGGGGCGGCAAATCTTCAGAGATAAATCCCGAGAGTTTCGGCGGAGTATATTGCGGGCTTCCCGCAAGGCTGACTGCGGTAAAAAATTTGACGGAAAGAGTCGTCTGTTCGTTAACATACACTTTTTTTCTATCGACGGATGCTTTTACAAACGCATCGGGACTCTCGGGAGCGCGGTTTCTTGCGTAGTTATATCCGGAACCCGATTGCACGCTGACTCCCGGAGGAGCCTGAACGGATACCCCGGCGCCGCTTTGGGGAGCGCCTTGATTTGCGGGAGGGCCATTTTGAGACACCTTGATGACAATGGGACGGGTCTGATACTCTCGCCCGCCGTAGTTGATGGCAATGGGAGGAATCGTTCCTTTCCCGAAAAACCTGGGGACAAGGACATAAGTGTACTCGGTGTCTGTTTCCATTTGTCCGTTAATAATTGAAATGGACTGGCTTTTCCCTGAAGAATAAACGCTGAAGTTCGAAAGAAGCGGAATCTGGGGGTCAGGGATGGAGGCGCCGGATCCCGTGACCGAAACGGTTAGGGTGATTTGTTCATTGAGGGATACGATCGTTTTATCCACGCTTGCATGAATGGCGACTTGAGCGTCAGCCTGGCTTCCGGGGGCTAAAAGAAAGCATCCGGTTAAGGCAAGCAAAATCAGGCCGCTTATCTTCTTTTTCATTACCAATCTTCTCCATCAGGAGCCTTTGACGGGCTTCCTTTCTGTAATTGTTGATTCGTGTTCGGTTTTTTATCCGTGACCGAACTTAGAACCCGGCGCAGATCGTCTTTTGAAAGCTGGTTTTGGGATTGACTGCTTTGCTGCTGTTTTTGATTTTGTTGTGATGACGACGGGCGCGGCGGCGGAGGCGGCGGATTTCCCCCTCCTCCTTTTTTGTTTTTAGGGTTATTTTTCTTTTGGTTTTTCTTTTTTGGCGGCGGATGCTTGAGATAATGGAGGGCCACCGCCAAATTGTGCGCGGCCTCCGGACTATTTGGATTGAGGATGAGCGAGTTCCGGTAAGCCGCCGCCGCTTCCGCGTATTGAGATTTCTGAAAAGCGCTGTTTCCAATATTGTAGTAGGCCGCCGATTTAAGAACTTGAGGCGCGCCCTGAACCTTCATTGCGTGGGTGAAGGCCTTGCTTGCAGATCCATATTTCCCGAGGCGATAAAAAGCGTCTCCGGCGTTAAAAATCGGCTTTGGATTATTAGGCGAGGCCTTGATGGCGGAGATATAGGCGTTGAGAGAGGCGGCGTATTGCTTGGCGCCGTAAAGGTTGTTTCCTTGTCTTAAATCTGATTCCATTCCGGCTTTTGCAATCGAACCCAGCAAAGATATTTGCAGTAGGGTGAAGAAAATCAGGAGCGCAGTCTCTTTTTTAACCGGCCTTGTTTTCTTAATAAAATTCTTCCCGGATTTTGATATTTCTTCCAAGGCCCCCCTTTTCTCTGGAATCAAAAATTCAATCAGAAGGAGTAGAAATGCGAGGCTAAGCGGGATGAGGAAATGATTTTTATAGACGTGAGCGGTTTCCTCGATTCCTTTTGACTTCGGCCCTTGCGCTATCTCTTTTAGGAGATCCGATATCTCATCTTGAGTTGCGCTGGCCTGCCAATAATTTCCGCCCGACTTGGATGCGATCTTCTGCAAAATCTCCGGCCTTAAATGAGTGATGACGGTGGTTCCGGATTTATTTTTCTGGTAGCGAATTAAATTTCCGGAGGCGTCCTTAATTGGAATCGGCCCTCCCTCGGTTGTTCCAAATCCCAAGGTGAAAACCCGTATTCCGTGAGCGGCCGCTTCCTGGGCGGCTTCTCCCGGGTGAGTTCCATGATCTCCCCCATCCGATAGAAGAATAAGATTCTTGTTGCCGGCGTAAGGGGATAAGGTTTGGGTTGCGAGATTAATCGCGTTTCCCATCGCGGTTCCCGGCGTTGGGAGCATGTCGGCGTGAATGTCCGATAAAACGTCGGATACTGCGCTTAAATCGGTGGTTAAAGGACACGCTAGGGTTGCTTGACCCGAAAAAACAATGACCCCGATACGAGCGGGCGTTCCTTCTTCTTTTAAACCCGAGACAATGAGATCAAGCTCATTGCGCGCTTTTTCCAAACGGCTGGGAGATACGTCTTCGGTTAGCATGGAAAGAGAGGTGTCTACGGCAAGAAGAACCACTTGGGAAGAGCTTTTGGATGAGCTGAGTTCAATTCCCCATTGCGGGCCGGCCAAGGCGAGAAACAGTAAAACGATAACTCCCAGTTGAAGGAGAGATTTGATATTCCTTCTTCGGCTTGTTTCCGGCTTTAAAAGACGGGCGAGCGTGCTGAGATTGCCGAATTGAGCGGAAATTTTCTCGCGCTTTGAGTTTCCTAGACGAATCAATATCCAAACAGCAGCGAAGGCAATGGCCAGCCACAATAGATAGAAAGGATTTCTAAACATTACGGCCACCTCAAAAGCCAGGTGTTGGCGAGTAAAATTTCCAATAGAATAAAAAGTGCGGCAATCAAAACTGGGATTCGGTACATATCCGTGCGCATGATAATCGGCGGTATTTTAACTTTTGATTTTTGGAGTTGGTTAATCGTTTCGTAAACTTCTTTAAGTTCATTTCTGTTGGTCACGCGGAAATACCTGCCGTTGGTCATCTGCGCGATTTGAGTTAAAAGCGCATCGTCGATGTCGTCATCAATGCGGACCATGACTTGTCCGCCGCTGGGGTCTCTCACCGGCATTAGGGTTGGCCCATGCCTGGCGGTTCCAATCGTATAGATTTTTACGCCCAAGGAAGCCGCAGCCCGAGCCGCCGTAATCGGGTCGACGGTACCCGTATTGGAACGTCCGTCGGTTAAAAGAATAATGATTTTAGTTTTGGCGCGGCTTTGTTTTAGATGATTGAGGGCCGAGACAATTCCGTCTCCAATGGCGGTCCCATTAGATTCGGTGATCCCCGGATAGAGCGTTTTGATTTGAGAGACGAGCGCGTTATAATCCAAGGTCAGAGGGCACAAAAGCTCGGGAGCCCCGCCGAAAGTGACTAGGCCAATGCGGTCTTGAACCCTTCCTAAAACGAAGTTGATGGCCGCTTCCTTGGCGGCCTCGATTCGGTTGGGTTTAATGTCGATGGAACTCATGCTCAGTGAACTGTCAATGGCGAGCATAATGTCGATGCCTTCTCCAAACCCTTTTAGAGAGCTTGAGATTTTTTGCGGACGGGCGAGAGAAAAGACAATCAGAAATAGAGCCAGGCCTCGGGCCGCGAGAGGCGCCCATTGTCCGGCCAAGGTCTTTAGGGTTTTTCCCTGCTTCCAAAATTGGGAGTTTGCCGGGAAAGGTAAAACCTGGTTCCATCTTTGAAAATAGTAGGCGAGGGCGAGAGATAAAACGACGACCGCCAAAAGAGTAAAAGCCCAGGGATGGACGAAAATCATCGGGGAACTCCTTGTCCTTGGGACGGCAGAGGCTCTTTGGGCTTTGTGATTTGGACTAAGTACAGGGCGCCTTCGATATCTAACGAATCCCAGTTTTTTTCAGGCGAGACTTTTGCGAATTTGACCAGATCGGCCCGATCAAAGAGATTTTTAAACCGAGATAAGGTTTGGGGATCAATTTCTGATTGCTTTAAATGCCGGTATAGCTCAACGGTGGTCATTTTTGTCGCCGGCATGGGAAAGCGCCGCTCAAAGTAGCGTTTAAGAATTTCGCTGAGCTCGAAATAAAATTCTTTATAGCGCGCTTCTTCAAAAAGTTTTGCGGATCTGAGTTTTTCAATTTCTTCTTGAGCGATCACATGGGCCGGGCGGGCATCAACGGTAAGAATTGACGGGCCAATTAAAACATCTTTTTTCCTTTTGAGGTAAGCCCAAATAATCAAGGCAATAATGAGCGCGCCCAATATCCACGGCCACAATAAGGGCCAGGCCTTCATCGGAGAGGCGATGTCATAAATCTTGAGGGTTTTAAGCGGCTTATCGGCTACGTTTAAGATGAATGGCGGACTTTGAATTTCCGTCGAACCCGATGGCGTGTTTAGTTTCCAGAAAAGTTTTATGGACACGGGACCGACATTGAGCGGCAGTATTTTCAGAAGAAAATTTTGGTCGAGCGGGTTTCCGTCTTTTTGAGAAACTTCCTGGGCTCTGGCGATGACGAAGGTGTCAGTCGTCGAAGCGGGTAAATCAAGAGAGACGCGCTCGCCTTGGGGATTATGGACGATAACTTTTAAGTCAAATGGCATTGTGAGAACGGGAGCGCCGGAAGCGACTTGGATATCGAAAGAGGGTTGTTGCGCGAAGGCCGTTCCGGATAATAGAAAGAAGACAGCAAAGATAAAAGCTGCGTTCCTTGCTCGCGAAGCGAGAGCGTGTGACCAAGCCATATGGCGAGGAAATGCCGTTTCCAGATTCCGAAGGAAAACGGCCCGAAGCATCTTGAGGAAAGACGTTATGGCTCGGCCGCGGAGAAAACTCTGCCTAGTCATCGGGAAAGTTTCTTGGCTCGGCGGTGAAAAAATTGGACCACGGGGTCGATATAAGAGGCGTCGGTTCCAATTTGAATAGAGTCAATGCCGGAGAGTTGAAATAATTTCTGAATTCGATCCAGCCGCTTTTCTTCTTCTTTTTGGTGGTCGGATAGGGCGCGCTGGGACGCCGCGTCAAAAAGTATTTCTTGACCTGATTCAGGGTCTTCCAAATTCATTAGAGCGTCAAAGGAAGGCAGAACTTTTTCTCTGGGGTCGGTTAAAATTATGGGAATTAAATCGTGCTTGAGGCTTCCGAGTTTAAGAGCGTGTTCAAAAGATGAAAAATCATCGGTTCTGAAATCCGATATTAGAAAAACGATGCAATGGCGGCGCAAAACGCGGCTGATGGTTTCAAGAATGATGTCAAGCCTTGTTCCGCTTTTCTTGGGCTCATAGGCCAAAACGTCTCGAATCAGATGAAGAATGTGTTTCCTTCCTTTTTTGGGGGGAACAAATTCCTCGACTCCTTCCGTAAATAGAAACATCCCGACTTTATCGTTGTTGTGAAGGGCGGAAAAAGCGAGAACTGCGGCCAACTCCGCCGCGATTTCTTTTTTAAGCGCGGCCGAACCAAAGAACTGGCTTTTGGAAAGATCGCAGGCGATGACGACCGTGAGTTCTCTTTCCTCGGTGTATTGGCGTATATAGGGCTTTCTCATTCTTGCCGTGACGTTGCGGTCGATCAGACGGATGTCGTCTCCGGGCGAATACTCCCTGACTTCGGCAAACTCCATGCCTCGACCCTTAAAAACGCTCAAGTATTCCCCCGCGAACGTTTCGGCAACGAGGCGTCCGGTTAAAATCTCGATATGGCGAACTTTCGATAGAATGTCGCTAGAGAGACCGAGACTTGAGCCGCTTTCTGTCATGGAGAGTATCTGTTAGGGAACCTCGACCGCATCAAAAAGGGAACGCAGAATATCTTCCGAAGTGATGTTTTGAGCTTCCGCCTCATAACTGAGAAGGATGCGGTGTCGCAATACGTCCATCCCGATGGTCTTGACGTCTTCGGGAGTTACGTAGCCGCGTCCGTTTAAAAAGGCGTAGGCCTTGGCCGCCTTGGCCAAGGCGATGGTCGCGCGGGGGCTTGCGCCGTAGGAAATGAGGGATTTTTCCTTGGTCAGCTTGTAGTCCTGGGGAGTTCTGGTTGCATAGATCAAATCCACGATATAGGCTTTGATCTTCTCATCCATGTAGATTTCAGAAGCGACTTTTCTGGCTTGCAGTATCTGTTGAGGCGAAACCACCACTTTGGGGACCAACAGCGTTTCCGAGGCCATTCTTTCTAAAATCGTTTTCTCTTCCAATTTGCTGGGATAGGTGACCTTGATCTTAAGCATGAAGCGGTCGACCTGGGCTTCAGGAAGAGGATAGGTCCCTTCTTGCTCGATGGGGTTTTGAGTCGCCAAGACCAAGAAGAGTTCCGGCAACGGGTAGGTCGTCGTTCCGATGGTGATGCTTTTTTCCTGCATCGCTTCCAGGAGCGCGCTTTGAACTTTGGCCGGCGCGCGGTTGATTTCATCCGCTAGAACGAGGTTGGCAAACAACGGGCCTTTCTTGACCGTAAAATCGGAATCCTTGGGATTAAAGACCAAGGTTCCCGTCAGATCGGCCGGCAAAAGATCTGGAGTAAACTGAATGCGGGAAAAATCAGCTTTCAGACACTGGGAAAGAGTTTTAATAGTCAAGGTTTTCGCAAGTCCGGGGACTCCTTCAAGAAGAATGTGCCCCCCGGCGATGATTCCGATCAGGATGCGGTCGAGGATGTCTTCTTGGCCGACGATAACCCGTCCGGTTTCTCTTTTGAGTTCGGCGACAAAAAAACTTTCTTCCGAAACCTTTTTGTTAATCTCCTTAATACCTAATTCCATATGTTTTTCTCCTTACCAGGGGTTGAACTGCGGCTTGGCGCATTCTTCCGGCGTGGGAGGAGGCGCGGCAAGGGGGTTCCCATCTTGAGCTGCCTGGGCCTGCCTTGCCTCTACTGCTCTTCTCCACTCGGCGCATGCGTCGTCTATTTCTTTTTGTCTTTTCTTTCGCAAATCGTTGAGGACATTCAGCGCTTGTTGGCGCACAGGGCCTTCCGGATCTTTAGCCAGAGCGGTGATGGCGGTTGCCGCGGAATAGGCCCTCATCTCATCTAAAGCCTTAAGAGCGGCTAGGCGTATGTCCGGATTATAATCCGTCAATGCGGCGACGACATGGGCAAGGACGGCATCGTTTCCTTTGTATTGGGACAGAAGCCCAAAAATCCTTATGCGAAGACTGATGGAGGGGTCGTGTTCTAGGTGTTCAAAAAGAAGAGGAAGCGCCAAATAAGATTTCTCGTTGGCCAAAAGTTTTAAGGCTTGCCAACGCACTTTCTTATTAGTGTCATCAGTTGATTTGGCGATTTTCTGTTCGTCATCCGGGCTTAAGAGGGGGCGCATGGTGCTTATTTTACTTAGGATCGGCGGCGGCGGCAACGGCGGCGGCAACGGCTTAGGTTTTAATTCTTGAAAAGCAAAGTATCCAGCAACGATAAAAAGAATAAAAAGAAAGAAATATTTCATAGAGGGGTGTCCTATTGTGAGAGGTTCAACAATCGGCGCATACCTTGATTAAAACAAATTGAATTCAGAGCGTGCAACGCCTTTACGGGATTACTGCGGGACTTGATTTTTGGATTTGCTTGGGAGATTGAAATTTAAGGATAGATAGCTGACGTTTCCGAGAAAAGCCATCGGGACAAAGGCGTAATCAAAGGAGACGTCTCCGGCGGAAAACCCGATGCCCCCCGAAAACATCGAGACCGGCCCGAGATCAGAACTCTCGATGTTCATCGTATTGATTCCGCCTCTCAGGGCGATTTTGATGTCTTTATCGATGGAAATAGCATACTCGGCTCCTAGGGCGCCGTAGACGATATTCTGTTCGGGCGCGATCATGTCCATGGAAAGAGTGACTCCTTTCCATGGATACATAGCGCCCCCTACTCTCAACTGGAAAGGCTGGACGGTTTGGACGGCGTCAAATTTCGGGCCTTGGCCGATATTTTGAGCGGTAATTCCCATGTCGTAATAACTGCCGCCATGATAGATGCGGGTCTGAACGCCGAAATCTCCCCCGTAGGAATCGGCGGACTGGACAATCGTCGAATGAATCCAGCGTCCAGAAACTCCCATGGAAGTCGCGATATCGTTGTCGGAGAGATCCGGGATGCTTTCCCCCCATCCGACCTCGGCGACATAATCATGGGGAGAAAAGCTTCCGAGGGAATTTCCATTGATGTCAGTTTGCGCGATAGACCCATAGCTTTGCGAACGGAATCCAACAGCGAGGACGCCGGTGTCCGAGACCCGTTTGGCGACTTCGGCGGCTTGATAGTTGATGCCGGCCAAATACGGCGTATACATGAGAGATCCGGACATGTCCGAAACGCGGGAAAGACCGGCGGGGTTCCAGTAAAGGGAAGTCGCGTCATCGGTCACGGCCGTGTAAGCGCCTCCCATGGCGATGCCGCGCGCGCCGATGGGTTCGAGCAAAAATTGGTCGCCCGCCGTTCCAATGGCATTGGCGGTAAAGTCCGAAACGACGGCGAAGGCTTCGGGAATGAAAATAAGGGAGTTGAGTAAAAATAGGCCAAGCGCTGCGCCAATGACCAAGCGCCGTCCCATTTCTTTGTCACCTTCCTTCGCGAGTTTCATGGCGCGTTTTTACGCCTACATCCTCCATTGACCTTCTTTTTCCTAGCGTTCAACGGCGACTTTATAAATGTCGTTAGTTCCTTGATAAGTGACGTAAACGAGATAGACTCCGCTGGCGACTAAGCGCCCGCCGCGGTTTGTGCCCGGCCAGTGGAAAAGTCCGGAGTCGTCTGCGGTTCCCTCAAAAACCATGGACCCCATCACCGTATATATTCTAACGCGGGCGCCGGCGGGAAGATTTTGGAAAGTAACGTAGCCGTTTCCGCGCGAGGGATAGAGAGGATTGGGATAAATCGAGACATTTTTAACGCTGGTCCCGTCCGCGACATCTCCAAATTCAAATTGAGAAATATGATTGAGGGTCGCGGTAAATTGATAGGCCGGTTGGTTGACGGTGGTCTCGACCGGCACGCAGGCATTGGGCCCAGTCACGCGCAAAAGCGATGCTGTGTTGAGGTTAAGTCCTGTAACTTGCATGGGAGTATAAGAGAGCGTCAAGCTCAGTGGAGTGGTCGGCTCTATCGCGGGAGATGCCGTGATGGAAATTCCAATAGAAGAGCCTGTTCCCGGACAAAGAGGCGGCGATGTTGAAATGGGAGAGATGACTAAAATAACGTTTTGGGAAAAAGAATTGGCGTTGATTAAGATGCTACCGGTCTCGCCATTTGAAAGCGTAAACGACTCATAGGTCCGGGAACTAGCGATGACATAGATTCCGGAGCTTCCCGGCGGAGCCCCGTTATTAAAGGTGAGCGTGCTGACTACATTTGAAAAAGCGCTGAGAACTCCGTTTTGGTTTTGCGCTTGTCCGCGAATGTAGTAGGTGTATCCGCCGATGAGGCCCATGATGGTGTCGGTGCTTTGATTTGAATTTGCGGAAAAAGCCAAAGCGGCGCTCGTAATAGCGACAGCGAAAGAACTATCAGTTGAGTAGGTGATTTGATAGGTGTCCAAGGACGAATTGGTGGTTGTGCTCCACGCAACGGAAATAGATCCCGCAGTCGTTCCCGTAACGGCCAGATTTTGCGGCGGCGCGGCTAAAGTTTCCTCCGAGGTTCCCAAAAGCAAAGGAGAACTCTCTATTCCATCCCCGTTAATCGCGAAAACCTGGGTCTGAAACCAGGTTCCAGGAAGAGGCAATCCCGTGACATCGCAATAAGAAGAACTGCTGGCGGTTGTCGTTAAGCTGGTAAAGACATTCGTTGAGACGTTAAAGGCGGTCACGCTGCAAATATAGAGCGTATAGTTGGGATTACCATTGGTCGCCCATTGCCCGAGAAAACCCGAAGTTGAAATGGCTGTAATGGCCGGGCTTACGGGCGCCGGTGGGGCCGCGTCGGTGTAAATGGTGGCGCTGGAGGTGAAAGGTCCTTGCCCTGAAGAGGTGACGGCGGCAATTTCAACCGAGCGCGGAGAGTTGATGTCTAGCCCAGAATCTGTAAATTGGGTGTTGCCCGTGGTTCCAATTAAAGCGGGCGGGGTTGTGGTCGCATTATAAACCGCGAAGTATCCTCCGGAGGGAAGTGATGCGCTGGTCCAACTCCAGCTGATGGAGGTTGGGCTTACGGGCGCTCCGGAAAGGCTAAAAACCTGATTGACGGTTATCGTTGTTGCGATATTGCTAAATCCAGCGGAAGGGATCAGGTCGTAGTTGAAAGCCCGGACGCGGAAATAATAGCTGGTGTCCATTTGTAGCGGTGAGATGACCGCTTGGGTGGAGGTGTAATCCAGCGAACTGGGAATAGGCGTTGAAAAGGAATTGACAAAACCATCCGTTGATTCTGAAATCTCGTAAACGGTTCCCGGTGAATTGCCGTTAGGATACCAGTTCAAGGCGAGGCTTGAACCTGTGTCGGAAGAAATGAAAAGGTTCTGCGGGACGGCGGCCAAGGTATAGGTGATTCCCGATGTCGCTCCCGGACCATCACCCGAGATGGTGTAAGGCGCTACGAGAAGTTGGACTGTGGTGTTAGGCGCGAGACTGGTTTCAATATAGGAAGTCGTTGCGTCCGTTGATAGAAATACTCCCGTGGTTGCTTGATAAACGTCATAACCGTCAAAGGTTCCCGGAGCCGCGCTCCAAGTCCAGGAAACGGAGGAGATTCCCAGAACAGTCGGCTGCGGAATTCCGGCGGGACTGCTGGGAAGCGGGGGTCCCGCGTGAACCAGAATGGCCGAGGAATACTGGGCGTTGGCGCCTTCGCGAAGCTGGTACCAGCCGTAAGGAAGAGCGGAATTGGTGGCAGGAAGCGTGACGGTGATCGAGGAATTGGTTTGGCTCCAAAGGTTGGCGGAGTTGGCGTAAATAGCGGTCGTTAGATCAACCATAAAACTCGTGCCGTTATCAGTGGCGCTTAAAACCAGACGGGGCTTGTCTTGATCGGAGTTGGCGCTGGAGGCCCCGCCGCCCGAGGCTTCGGTGACCCCGTGGAAATTACCGCCGGTGACGGTGACAGCGGCGCCGGGGAGAAGGACGGGGAGATTGATGGCATTGACGAAGGGTTGCCGGATACTTGGCGGGGCATTGACGGTGTCTAAATCGGGGGTCGCGGTGAAGAAATAGGAGTTGGTTCCCGCTAAATAATTGCCTCCGCTAAGACTTCCCAAACCTCCGATATCAAAAACCACCCCGGAAAGAGAAATGTTGGTCGTGTGCGCGGCCTTGGGCGTGATGCTCCCGGCTGCAGCCCAAGCTCCAGCATAAGGATCGTAAATTTCAAGCGTTCCGACCGCCCCCACCGTGGTAAACCCTCCGGAAACCAAGACTCCTCCGTTAGGAAGTAAAACCGCATTGTGGTCAAAGCGCGCGGCGGTGAGAGAACCTGTTATGGACCAGCTGTTTGAAGCGGGATTATAAATATACGCCCCTGCCTGTTCTCCCACGCCATTATCTCCTCCAGCGACCAAGACGTTTCCATTGGATAAAAGAGTGGCGGTCTGCCCCACCAGCGGGACGGGCATACTGGTGGCAGTGCTCCAGGCTTGAGTTGTGGGATCATAAATTTCCGCGCTACTGAGATGTCCACCAGCATTTTGACCGCCCGTGATGAGAACGCTTCCATCTTGGAGGAGGGTCGCCGTCTGTTGAGAGAGCCCTGTTGAATTGCCCGTCAAACTCGCGGGTATAGAGGTGGTCAGCGCCCAGGTGGCGGAGGTGGAATAATAAATTTCAGCGCTGTTTAAATAGTTGTTTACATTTTCAACTCCGCCGACGACTAAGACGTTCCCATTGGGCAAAATCGTCGCCGTATGGTATTCTCGGGCCTGGTTCATGGACGCCGTGACGGTCCAGGCGCTTCCGGTGGAGTTATAAATCTCGCAACTCGATAAGGTTCCCGTGCTAACATTTTCTCCGCCGGTGATTAAAACATTGCCGTTGGGAAGAAGCGTCGCGGTTTGTTTGTCTCGGGTGACATTGAGAGGGGCGGTCGTGCTGAAAGTCAAATCATTAGGATCAAAAATTAGAGAGGTGTTAAGGGTATCCGTGCTGACGTCTTGGCCGCCCGCGATAATCATCCTTCCATCAGGCAGGGTCGTGGTCGTGTGATACGCTCGCGGTCCCGGAAGGCTTGGCCCCGAGCCCGGCTGCGTAAAAGACTCAATGCCAGCAATGACGTCCGCGCCTCCCGCGATACTGGCTTGGGTTACGTAGGCCGCGCTGGTTTGGTTCCAGGACGCTCCTCCGATGATTTCATCGGTATCCATGGGCGACAAAAGAGAGGTTTCGGCAAAGCGAGCGGTATTATACGGGGCGTAGGGTGCGATGGTAGGCTCGATATTAAAAGCGACAGAGGGAGGCCCGGCCAAGGCTGCGGTGTTGAGCGTCCAAGCGTTTTGCTGTGGATTATAGGTTTCAACATCGGCAAACACCATGCTGGAAATGACGACGGCTACGTAAGCATTGCCGCTTGCCCCCGACATGGTGGTTCCAGAGGGAGTCAAATTAATGGGAGACGAACAAGGGAGGGTCGTGCAGTTAATGGTGCCGCTTAAAGGCGGGAGTGATTTTATTTGAATCTCCCCACAGGCCCAAGAGTAGGTTCCCCCGGAAGTATCAATGCAGGTTCCCTGTCCATTGATAGGGGCATCAAAAGCGGCAACATTAATGGTCCCGCTGGAAAACGATATAGAGCTTGCTGGAAAAGAAACAAATCCTCCGACGATGATGCCCGCCGTATTAACGGAAAGTTTAAGCAGAATGGGAGTCGCGTTGGCGGGAGTGACGGTTTGATTTGAAAAAGAGGTTCCGCTGTAAACGATGCTCCCGCTAACCTGTAGAGCTGGGTATGAATCCGAAGCTGGGGAAATGGTGCCAAGTCCCCCAGCGACATTGATGTTTCCATTGGCGTCCAAATTGGCCGCGAATTTTTCTCGGTTCTCATTCATTGGAGCCCCAGGGGAAAACCCGGATGCCGGATCATAAATCTGGACGGCGCTCGTGCTTTCGTTGACTCCAGGGCCTTGATTATCGACATTATTGTTTGTGTTTTTTCCACCGGCGATGAGGACTCTCCCGTCTCCCATGGCGGTGGCTGTATGGAACGCGGTTTGAAGCGGAAGGGCCGGTCCGCCGGTGAATGAATTGTTTTGCGCGTTATAGATTTCGGTCGTATCAAGATAAGCCCCGCCGCTGACTCCGCCGGCCATGAAAACGTTTCCACCGGATAAAAGACTCGCCGAATGAAAAGCGCGGGCGCTGCTCATTGTGGGGCCGGGGCCGCCGAGGTTGATATGACCGGGCCCAAAAAATCCGGACATATCCGGTGTGTAGATATCGCAGGTAGCGGTTGCAACTCCGGTAAGATCAACGTACCCTCCGCATAGGAGGACGGTTCCATTACCCAACAATGTCGCTGTGTGTCCGAATCGTGGGACGCTTAAATTCGGGCCCAGGGCCCAAGTCTTGGCGGTTGGGTTATAAATTTCCGTCGTGTTTAGGCCCCCCGGATTAGTACTATTGACTCCGCCGGCGACTAAAACAAGACCATTGGGAAGAACCGTCGCGGTGTGAGAACTGAGCGCCACGAGATTAACTGTCGAAGCCTGGGTCACGGTTCCATTGGGATTGATGAGTTGAGCCCTGGCGGTTGCAGGAGGGTTTGCCGTTGTCTCGCCGCCGACAACCAGAATGGAACCGTCCGGCAATAAACTTGAGCTTTCGCCAAAGACCGGGGTCAATTGCGCATGGGACAGGGTTGGGAGAATAAACCAAAACAATATCCCCGCCGCCGAAAGAATCTTTAATCGTTTAGGCATAGCAAGGTCGCTGGAACTTAGGGCTTGGAAAGGAATAAGGTATACACTTCGCCGGAGGCGATTTTGGTGCGAGCCGAGAAGTGAGGAACGAGCATACTGAACGTATGCGAGCGACGAACGACGAAGGCGTAGCCCAAAAGTGCCCCGGCCCTTCGGGGAGGTTCGCTCTTGGACGATTTCTTTGTTGCTCCTCATTCACATAGCTTAAGCTATGCTCACTCGTCGCGCCTCGAAATCGTCTCAACATCTAACCTCCGAAGTGTATACCTTATTCCTTTCCAAGCCCTTAGCGTAACAGGAGGGTGTTACGGAAAAATGACGGGTAAAGTCGCTATTTTTCAAGGGAAAAGGAAGAGAATCGGCCCTTATGCCTTGGATTGCGGGGGTCTAGGATTTTTTTTCCGTCAACCATGAATTGATAACGATAGTTTCCCGGCATCAAATAAACTTCCGCTTTCCATGGCCCATGTTGGACCTTTCTGAGCGGCTTTTTCCCCCCATGGAGAAAGGAAGCGACTAAGAAGACTCGGCGAATTTTTTTTCCGTAATAGTGAAACGCTACTCCCCGGGCTTTTTGGGGCCCTCGGGAAGGAAGTATTTGAGGTTCTTTGTATTTCGGCCTTGACCGCGAAATTTTATTTTTTTGCGTCTTTACGGGCTTTGGACTCGCTGGAGCTTGCGCTGCGGATTTGGTTAAAGTCTTGGCGGGCGTTACGGGAGATGCAGCCTTTGGAGGATGGGGTATGGCTGGGACGGAACGAAGATAATTTTCGGGATTGGGTTCTGGCGAACGGGCCGGCGAGAAAAATTCATGGCTGGGGGCTTGCCAACTTTCATAGAGTTTCGCGGCGAACGCGCCTCCAAAAATGACGACAAAAAAAGAGTCGACAACGAGCAACAGCCCCCATAGCTTTTGTCCCGAGTGGTTCATTTCGCTCAAAATTATAACAAAGAAATTATTGAAACAGCGCGAGAATTTTAGGCCAGAGGCCTTGGGCTTTAAGAACTATTTCAGCAATTTCCCTAACGGCGCATGCCCCCCCATCATTTTTCGTGACCCAATCTGCCGCTTGTTTGACTTCCGGCCGCGCGTTTTTGACCGCGACACCGATGCCGGCGGATTTAATCACCGGAATGTCCGGCAAATCGTCCCCAATGTAGAGCGTGTTCTCCGGGTGGATTGCGGAATTTCGACAGATTTCATCAAAAACCGTTTTTTTATCCAAGCGGCCCTGGTAGATGAACGAGACATTCAGCGCCTTGAGCCGTTCGGCCAGCCCCGCAGAGTTTCTTCCGCTGATGATTCCAGTTTTGATTTGGGAATTGGAAAGCCACGCAAGAGAAATGGCGTCTTGGGTATTGACCCCTTTAAATTCAATAAGGCCTTCCTCAAGCGCGAAGTGGTTGACCACTCCATTAGTCAAGACCCCATCGACATCCATCAATACCAGCTTGACTTTTTTCGCCGCTTTAAAAAGTTGGCTTTGACTTTTAAATTTCATGCGTTTATTTTTTAGAAGCCTGTGCCTCTTCTTCATAATTATTGTGGATGGCGCTGTCCCGACCTTAAGATTTTTGAGGAAAGGGACTGAACGACGGTCTTTATGGCCGTAAATTCGTCCGCCGGAAAATCAAGCCGAAGAATTCGGTGTCCGGAGGATTTGAGCGCAGAATAGTCTCCCAAGGCTTGCGCCCGAATTAAGGTCTCAAAACCCCACGGGCGTCCGGGAATGGGGAGCTTTTTCCCGCGAGTAAAGGCGATTTCCAGGAAAAGCCCGCCGGATCCGCCGCCTTTGTAAAGCTGTCCGGTTGAGTGGAGGTATCGGGGGCCGAATTCCAAGGCAAAAGGAACGTGGTAGGTTTTAGAGAAAAAAGACCGGAGAAGCTCTAGTTCTTTTTGAATTTTAGCTTCCGGCTGCGCGTAGGCTAAAATAACGGCATAGTCTCCCGCCTTGAGGCGAGTCAAATGTATTTTGAGCAAGTCCGTGAGCGGCCAATTCGGTTTTTTCTGAGACTTTAGGATAATTTCTTTAAGAGTTTCATCGCAGAACACTTGGGCTTCTCCGGAGCGAAGAAAAGGCTTCTCTTCGGCGATTCTCCCTTTTTTTGCTTTTGAGAGAATGTCAACTGTCAGGTCTTTTGCCGCCTGAACATTGGGCTGATCGAAGGGATTAATTCCTAATAAGAACCCCGCAGTCGCCGTCGCCGCTTCCCAGAGGAAAAACTGTTCCGAGAGTTCATAGGGATTTTCAATGAAATAGGAGAGGCAAGACGCTCCGTTTTCTTTTATTTTTTTGATTAAATCTGCGGACGCGTTATCTTGAGGGTCGATAATCCCCACAAAAATGCGATCGGAACCGATATCTTTGGGGGATAAGCCGTCTTCCGCGATAATCGGCACGATCCCACGCCCTTCTTTCCCCGTCGATTCGGCGATCAATTGCTCAATCCAAAGTCCGAAGGCCTTGTATTGTGGAGAAAGAATCAAGGTCAGCTTGTCTTTTCCCTTTCGAGCGTTGGCTCCCAGAAAGGCGCCGAGAACCGTCGCTGGGTTTAGCGCCGGGTTGTTTTCGGAGAGGATCGTCGCCCTGATTTGGCGGGCGCGGTTGAGAATGTCTTCAACGTTGAGGCCGGAGATGGCGGCCGGAACGATGCCGAAATTGGTCAGCGCGGAATATCTTCCCCCCACATTGGGATTACCGGGCCAGATTTTTCGAAAGCGCATTTGAGACGCTTTTTTTTCAAGACTCGTTTTGGGATCGGTCACGGCAATGAAACGGCTTGGGGCTTTGTTTCCCAAAACTTTTTGGGTCTCGGAGAAAAAATAATCCATGAAGCAATTGGGTTCCATGGTGGAGCCGGATTTGCTGGAGACGATAAACATGGTCTTTTTGAGGTTAAGTTTTTTTTGAAGAGCGGAAACGGCCTCGGGGGAAGTTGAATCCAGAACCTCAAGCCGGATTTTGTGATTGGGGTGAGGGAAGCATTCTTTAAACACCTCACAGCAGAGACTCGAGCCTCCCATTCCCAAAACGACCGCAGATTCAATTTCTTCCCGCCCAAGTTCCAAGACAAAAGACCTTAGGGCTCCCAAGGACATGGCGGTCGTTTCAGGGGCGTCAATCCACCCCAGGGATTTATTGATAATCGCGAGGTTTGCAGGTTCCTTCTTCCACAAAGAGGCTTGTTTAGCTCTAAAGAGCGCAAGAAAATTGCTTTTTTTTAGTTCTTCAAACGCCGCTTCTACGGTGGGGTCTTGAACGGATTTCGATTCTTCCAGGATATTCATTTGGTAAACTCCTTTTCTATGGACAATACTTTTTTGAGACGTCTTAAATGCCTTTCGGCATTTGAAAACCGGGCGGCGAGAAAGGTTTTGAGTATTTCTTTTGCGAGTTCCTCGCCAATAATGCGCCCTCCCAGGCAAAGAACGTTCATGTCGTCGTCTTCCACTCCCTGTCGGGCGGAAAAGGTGTCATGGCAGACGCAGGCCCTTGCGCCGGGGACTTTATTGGCGGCTACATTGGCCCCGACCCCGCTTCCGCAAATAAGAACGGCGCGTTCGACTTTCTTTTCAGCCACGGACAAGGCGACGGCCTTGGCAAAATCGGGATAGTCGTCTTCGGGGTCGGGATTGTCTCCGCTTAAGTCCAATAATTCATATCCATTCTTTTTCAAAGTTTCCGCGAGCTTTTTTTTAAGAGGATATCCCGCATGATCCGAGGCAATGGCGATTTTCATGGTTTTGGATTGGGGGTATCGGTCCTTTGAGTGATTTCAGTCAAGGCCTTTTGAAGGGAATTGAGCCAGGATTGTTCGCTTTTCCGAATGTCTTCGGGTATTTCCGGGTTGATCATATCGCGAATAATTTGCGAAAGGAGGCGTCTTTTTTCCTTTGCGTCTTGTTTAAACTCGATGGAAACCGAGTACGGACCTTCTTGGGAGCCCGAAGAGACGGAAATGGCTAATTCCCCGATGGCCATTGTTCTCTCCGGCTTGACAACCAGCGGTTTTAGCCGCGACAAGGCTTGAGGGAAATCCGGGAAATACTTCTTTCCATCAGCAATAACCGGAAGAGTTTTTTTGGGGACGCCAAGAAAATTTTTCGGGGCTTCAATGCGATAAGCGCCCGCAGCTATTTGATAAAGAAGAGTTCTCCGTGCGGGAAGGTAGAAATCGTAGGTTTCCAGAGACCCCCCTCCGATGCCTTGTAAAGTGAGGTGAACGCCGCCTTTGTAAGCCCTTCCATTCGGGGTATTGATCCTGGCCGCGATAACAACCGCCCCGCGATTGGGCGAAATCTCGGATGCAGTCCTTGGGGAAGTTCCCGCACAGCCGCACAAAAAAACCAGGCCGAAAACAGTAAACATTCGGCAAACCCACCCGTCATTGCGGCGAAAGCCGCAATCCAGAAAATCGCTACTCTGGACCCCGGCTTTCGCCGGGGTGACGTGCGTAGTTACCATTACCTACTATTTATCACTTATTTTTTGAATAGTCCAGTTTTTTAATTTTAACGCCGGGGAAATAGGCTTGAATGATTTGTTGGTAATTTTCTCCAGCCGCAGCCCGGCCCATGGCTCCTGATTGACATAGGCCTACTCCGTGTCCCCACCCCCCCCCGTGAAAAATTAGAGATTGGGGGCGTCCCTTCGCGCTGTATTCAGTGTCGAGGACAAAGAGGGTGCTTCTCAAGGGGCCAATTCCCAAGAGATTGCGAATCTCAAGTTCGTCTCGGACAATCGCGCGCCTTCGGCTTCCTATAAATAGAACTGAATTGACATTTCCAGAAACGGAACGCTTGAGAGGGATGACGTTTTTGAGCCGTCCTATTTTCAATTTTCTCGATATTTTGCGGCTTAAGGCTTCGATGGACACGACTCGGCTCCAGCGGTAGTGCGAAGGGTCGACGTTGGAAGACGGCTGACAGAACGCCTTGGGCCAGGAAAGAAGCCAGCGGCGCAATTCCCATGGAGACAAGGGCCAAAGGCGCTTTTTTCCGCCGTCGGGGATTCCTTTCCAATACGGAATTTTTCCCCAGCCGTTTAATTCCTCGCCTGATTGAGTGTGCCCTCCGCAGTCGGCGGAGTAAATTCCATGGGCGATGCGCCCGTGATAGGTCAAAATTTCTCCTCTCGTTTCCTTAACGACTTTTCGGGCCAGAGCGCTTTCTGCGTGGACGCCTAAATAAACCTGGCAGTGTTCCCTATCGCAAAGGTCGTAACCCTGCTTTTTATGGCGGCGCCATACCTTTTTAAGAAACAAGGCCTCGCTTCGCGCCAGGACCGCTTGAGCCTTGAGCGCTTCAATGGGAGATCGTATCGGCATTTCGGCCGCGACGACTCCTTGGGTATAGTTTTCAAGATCAATGGCATTGACGATGCGAATGTTTCCTTGAAAAACGGAGAACTCGACGGTTCCCCTAAGAACCTTGGCCAAAATAAGCTGAGGCAATAGGGACGGGCTTTCCAGCTTGATGAGCGCGTTTTGATCTTCAGGGAATATCGTGACCAGATTCACGCCGCTTAAGTTGGTGTTGGGCGGCCCGGAGATTGAGAGAATTTTTCTGCGCCTCTTCTTCATCATTCTTGCGGACAGCGCTGTCCCGACCTTAAGATTGTTGGGAAAGGGACTGCGTCCCTTTTGGGCTAAATGGATGATCCAGATTTGATTGGCGTTTCCATGGGCTAAAATTTTCCCTTTAGGGTCTTTCAAGTTAAATGGAGAGGTGACATAAAAGGCGACTAGGGTCCGGCGTTCCGGGCGCCCCAGATGATCGGTTCCGATGCCGATTCGCAAAAGCGGAACCCCCTCAGAGGGGAGGGGCCTGGAAAAAAGCGGCATCAGCCAATGATAAAAACGGGAAGGGTTGAGGGAAAAGCCGCGGATGATTGGGGGCGGAAGAAGGCTTAATATTTTTTTCCATTTTAAACTTCCGGGCCCAGAGCCGTTAATTTTCTCGAATTCGGCGACGGCTTTTAAATAGCGTCCCTGCTTAAGATAAACCCGCGCCAAATCCTCCTCCGCTTCGACGAAATAAGAATCGACAGAGGCTACTTTCTGATAAAAAAAAGAAGCCTTT
>JAJZCM010000067.1:0-1504 GCA_021846045.1 bacterium
GATCGGAAGAAGCGAGAGAAATTTTAAGACAGCGAACCCGGAGCGTTTTCCCCAGCAACCGGCCCGTAAACGTCTGGCTTCTCGAACCATACGCAGAAAATCTCAACGGGCAGGATTTGGAGCAGTCGAACCCCTCCTCATTGACAAGGCGCCCGCACGAAAATTCGCAAAAGGTCTTTCTCCCGGCGTCATCCTGCCTGCTTTCTTTCCGACGTACAGGAACGCCTATGGGGACGGCGTGGCGATCCTGCCCGGCCCCCAAAAAATCTCTCGCGGCTGGATTCCAGTAGAGGACGCGCCCCCCTTCGGAGACACAGACCCCGTCTTCAAGACTCTCAAACAACGATGCTAACGCCGCTTTGGGAATGCCCTCAGCGTCAGACATAACCCCTCCCCCAACGGCTCCATTATTGCTCCAATTGAATCTTTCGTCAAGACCCAAAAAGGACCTACCATGAGCGTCGCAACAAAACAGCTTAGTTGAGCGTTAGTTGCGGCATCAAGAAAATCTCAGCGCTCCAATCGCTCCAATTTGATACGATAGAATTGTGACCGAGCGTAGGCGAAGCCGCCTTCTTCAACAAAATCTGGGAGCGGCATTTCCTCACTTATGTTCGGTCAGAAATGGTTGGCTCCAGATTTTGTTTCAAAAGGAAACCATGCTCTCGCTATTTCTCTGTTTGCTGTTTTCGTCCATGATTTTTCCGCCAAAGGCGGGCTCTTTGGAAAATTCATCCCCATTGAACCGCTATTCTTTATGGTCCCAATCTCCGGCCCCGGCGCCTCTTCCCAGCCCTTGGGGCCATGAAATTCTTCCGGCCTCTCATCCGCCTTCAGCGAAAAACGATTCCAAAAACTCGGCTATTTTTATCCGTTTAAAATTAAACATGAAAACAAAAGAGAATCTGAAAGACTCTCTCATTGATTTAGGATCGGAAACAGGCTTCCGTCCCGACGCCCGTTTTGACCCCGTTGTGGATGGACAATCAAAAAAAGCCTTTATCTGGGGGTGGATGCCTCTCTCTAAAATCAGCCAGGTCACCAAGCTCCCCGCAGTTGAAAAAATATCTTTTTCCGATCATGGACGCAAAAGAATTCCAATGGACGCCAAGGAAACCTTGATCGTGGGGCTTGAGGTTGATTCTTCCATTTCCAAGACGCTGTCCGAGGATCTCCCACGCCTCCTTGAAGCCACGGGGTTTAAAATTCAAAAAACGATCGGATATCAGCCCATTCCACAATCCGATAAAATCGCGGTTTTATTCTTGGGCCAAATTCCCATATCCAATATTAACCGCCTTCTCAACCAGACGCATGTCGTGAAGGTATTGCCGCTAATGTCTAAATCCGGCAACGTTTTTCCTAGCAACGCTAAAAAATCTTTTCCTAACGCGGACTTTGCCGCCGACAAGCTGATGTTTTTTGGCGGCGCATTGGGATTACTACTTGGATGTTTTTCATTCTATCTGTTATTTTCAACGAAAAAAGAAATCTCATTCTAATT
>JAJZCM010000067.1:1515-1997 GCA_021846045.1 bacterium
AGGCGTTTTTCGGCGGCTTTTTTGCTCGGGATGATTTTGGGCCTTAGCGGAGAAGCCCTTCTTCTGTCGAAAGCTGCGGTCTCCCACTTCTCTGGAAATTTAAGGAAGGATTTTCACGTCCTCTTTTTCTTGCCGGAAGACTCTTCCGCCCAAACGCTTGCTGCGGCGCAAAAATTGGTCATGGAAATACCAGGCACGCAATCATCGACTCCAATCTCTCAAGAAGAGGCTCTTTCCATTCTTAAAAAAGAAGATCCGGAGCTCGCGGAGAACCTATCCTTTTTACCCAAGAATCCAATCGAACCCGCCATCGAAGCGACATTGACCAAACAAGGCCTTCTCTCTTTTTCATCCTGGAGGGGGGAGGCTTCCTCCAAAGGAAAATGGACCGAGACCCGTTATCAGCCGGAAGCTCTTAAATCCATTTTAAGGCTGGAGTTGTACCTGCGCTTTCTTAACGTATCCTTAACCGCTCTTCTCTG
>JAJZCM010000067.1:2007-7434 GCA_021846045.1 bacterium
GGAGGGGGGAGGCTTCCTCCAAAGGAAAATGGACCGAGACCCGTTATCAGCCGGAAGCTCTTAAATCCATTTTAAGGCTGGAGTTGTACCTGCGCTTTCTTAACGTATCCTTAACCGCTCTTCTCTGTTTGGCCTCACTCATCGTGATTTTGGGAATTCTCCTGCCGCTCATGACTCTTTCCAAGCATTCTCCGCACAAAATGATGGAACTTCTTTCTCTAAGCGGAAAAACTTTCGGAATCGCCGTTATTGGCGTGTGTTTAGGCGGAATCTTCTCGGCCTCTTTCGCCTGGCCCTTGGCCCGCGCCGTCTCTTGGTGGATATGGCCATCTCTCATCACTCAAGGGATATTCCTCTTTCCCGCCGCGACGGCTTGCGCCATTCTATGCGTTTGGTAATCGCCTTCGCCGTTTTTTTCTCGGCTATAGCCGTCCAAGCCAAGCCCATCAGCCGAAGACTCAGCGAAGTCAAAAAAGAAATTCTTGAAACCCGGCGCGAAATCAGCAATTACCAAAAAACGGAATCCCGCTTACAAAAAGACGCGAAGTTTCTCAAGCACAAACATCTGACCAATCAAAAGACTCTCACCCGTTTATCCGGACTGGAGAAATCCGTCAAGAAAAAAGAACAAGACCTCGCCCTCCAATTGGAATCTCTTCGAGAGGATTCCGACTTTTGGTCCCAAGAATTGAGAAAAAATCTTCGGGTCTATTTCGCCGACATTGAAACAGGGCGGGGATACCAGAACATCCGATTTCTCCAACAAGAAGAATTTTTGCGTTTTTCGCTCATTAATGAAGCCTCAATGCTCAAGGCTTTGGGCGGAAGCGCTCAAAAAACCGCTCAGGCCAAACAAAAGACCGACGCGGTTAAATTGGGAATTATCGCCCAAAGCCGAAAGACCTTCGCTCAAAACCAAAAGTTGTCCTCCTCCTACGCCCAGGAAAAATCCCTGATCAAAAACATCACTGAAAAAAAGGCGGCGGCTCTCAAGAAAGAAAAAAAATTAGAGGAATCGGAAAAGGCTTTAACTCTTCTCTTGAAGAAATTTAATCGCGGGAAAAAGATTCGATGGATCAAAAGGATCGCCCATTCCCATCCCGCCATTGGCCCGCATTCTCTTCCGTGGCCCGCGCGAGGCCAGGTCGTCGATTTTTTTGGAAAACAAAAAAATGCGGAATTAGGAACCTGGGTTATTCATCAAGGAATTTTGCTTGAAACTGCCCCTCATTCTCCGGTCCGAAACGTCTCGCCCGGACGAGTCATCTTTGCCGGGCCTTTCCGCTCCTACGGACAAATCGTCATCGTTGATTGTGGGCGGGAGTTTTTCGCCATCTACGGCCATTTAGGCTCGATTCTGGCTAAAACCGGTTCTTTTGTCGGGCTCAGACAAATGATAGGAACCAGTTCCTCGAACACCCGCGCCGGCAATTTATACTTTGAATTGAGACAGGGGACCACCGCGCTTAACCCTCTGGGCTGGCTGAAAAGGTAAAATTATTTAGAAATGACCCATCAATTGAAAAAAACCGCCCAAGCTGTCATCACGCTTTTTCTTCTGAGCCTCGTCATTCCTTTTTCCGTGAGAGGCCAGGTCGTCGTTTCTTCATCCTCCAAGCAGGGGCTTTCCGGTGATGAAACCTATAAAAAAATTAAAACCCTGGTTGATGTTCTCCACTACATACGCGAAGACTATGTCGACCCGGTCTCGACCAAGGAACTGATGGATGGGGCTTTAACGGGAATGGTTGACACCCTGGACCCCTTTTCTCAATATTTGGGCATTGAAGCCGCGGGAGAAATGGACACCGAAACAAAGGGGCATTTCGACGGAGTCGGGCTACAGCTTAATGTTGATGGCGATTGGCTGACCGTCATCACCCCTATTCCAGGAACTCCCGCTTATAGCGCCGGCATTTTACCCGGTGATCGCCTATCCGAAGTCAACGGTCAAAATACAAAAGATGAAACCTTAAACGCCATCCAAAAAGATTTACGCGGAAAACCGGGGAGCCATGTGACCCTGACGGTCCTCAGGAAAACTCCGGAAGGAGCTTCTGAAATTTGGAAACCCGTCAATTTCGTATTAAAAAGAAAAAACATTAAAATAGAAAGCGTCCACTCTCAAATGTTGTCCGATCATATCGGCTATATCCGAATCGTAGAATTTAACGCCAACACCGCTAAAGACGCCTTGCTCGCCCTTAACGCCTTAAAGAAAGAAGGAATGAGCAGCCTTATTTTGGATTTGCGCAACAATCCGGGCGGGCTCTTGTCTTCCGCCGTTCAAATCGCCTCTTATTTTCTGCCCGGAAAAAAATTGATCGTTTATACGCAAGGAAGAAAACCGGATGACCGCGAGGAATTTAGGAGCTTTGAAACCGCCCTTTTTCCCAATCTTCCGATGATCGTCTTGGTCAACGGCGGGTCCGCCTCGGCGGCCGAGATTGTGTCGGGAGCTCTCCAAGATAATCACCGCGCTCTTTTAATCGGGATGCGTACTTACGGAAAAGCCAGCGTCCAATCGATTATTCCGTTGGATGACGGCTCGAGTTTAAGGCTCACGATCGCGAGATACTACACTCCCTCAGGGCGATCCATTCAGCGCAATGAAAAAACCCATACCGGAGGAATCACCCCTGATATCGTCGTCAGAGTTCCCCCTGATATCGAAGCAAAACTTTATGACCAATGGGACATGATCTACGCCAAAAATCAAAAACCCCATTCCATAATTGCGAGAAAGTACCGGGTTCCGGACACAACCCTAGACCGGGCCGAAGAAATTCTCAAAGCCCGTAATATTTTAGGGACGAAAGAAAGCGCCGCCCCGTGAAAATTTTAGGCATTGAAACCTCCTGCGATGAGACTTCCGCCGCCGTGGTCGACAATCGGCGGGGAATCTTATCCAACGTCGTCATCTCCCAAATTCCTCTTCATCGGCCTTACCAAGGCGTCGTTCCGGAATTGGCTTCCAGAGCCCATTTTAAGAAGATAGCGCCAGTTGTTAAAGAAGCCTGCCTTCAAGCCGGAATAAAAAAACCCGACGCTGTCGCTTTTACCCAAGGCCCTGGACTCATGGGTTCTCTTTTAGTCGGAAGAGTCGCCGCCGAAACTCTAGGGCGAATATGGAATTGTCCGGTTGTGGGAGTCAATCATCTTGAGGGTCACATTTTTGCCGCGGAACTAGAGGGGAAAATTCGCTTTCCGCTCCTAGCCTTAATTGTCTCGGGCGGCCACACCGATTTGGTTTTGTCCTTTAAGCCGGGGAAATACCGGGTCTTGGGCCGAACTCGGGATGACGCTGCCGGAGAATGCTACGACAAAGCCGCGAAAATTTTGGGCCTGGGTTATCCCGGGGGCCCCATCATTGACAAGTTGGCCAAGATCGGAGACAAGAACTCAATTATTTTTCCGCGCCCTTACCTTGAGGGAACCCTCGATTTTTCTTTTTCGGGGCTTAAAACTTCTCTTCTTTACCATATCAACAAGCGCCTTAAACGTCCGATGAACACGAAAATTAGAACTTCCGATAAGCCAATTCTAAATCCGGAAGAAATTTCAAATCTCTGCGCTTCATTTCAGGAAGCAATCTGCGACACCCTGCTCCAGAAGACTATTTTTGCCGCCAAGAAATTCGGCGTCCGTCAAATCGTTGTGGGAGGAGGGGTCTCCGCCAACAGCCGCTTAAGAGAGATGTTTACTTCGATATGCGCGCAAGAAAAAATTGCCGTCAGCCTCTCATCCCTGAGGCTTTGCACCGACAACGGAGCGATGATCGCCCAATTAGCCATTCACAAACTCGCGTCCAAAATCAAAAAGAGCCCGTCTAAAAGCGACCCCGCCCTTCCGTTTAAGAATTGGGCCTAAGGGCTCGTTAAGAAATAACTGACATACTTCGCCGGAGGCGATTTTGGCGCGAGCCGAGAAGAGAGAAGCGAGCATAGCTTGAGCTATGTGAGCGACGAACGACGAAGGCGTAGCCTAAAAGCGCCCCGGCCCTTCGGGGAGGTTCGCTCTTGGACGATTTCTTTGTCGCTCCTCCCTTACATAGCTTAAGCTATGCGCGGTCGTCGCTTCTCGAAATCGTCTCAACATCGAACCTCCGAAGTGTGTCATTTATTTCTTAACGAGCCCTAAAGCGCGGCCAATTTTTTAAGCCGGGGCATAGGTTCCATCCCCAATCCCGCCCGCACCTTTGAGAGATCATAAAGGCCTCTGTATCCGATGCTCGGCCCCTTCCAGAGTTTTTGGGAAAACCAAAGAGGAGTGTCTAAATCGACGAAGCTGAAATCCCCCCTTCCGCAGGCGAAATGAGCGGAACAAGTCATCGAAAGAGCGGTCTCGATATTGCCGCCGATCATCAAAATTTTTCCCTTCTTTCGCGCCAACTCCGCGATTTGAATATTTTCGATGATTCCGCATTTCATGAGTTTAATATTGACAGCGGATGGGAAAGAGCGGCGAAATAGATTTTGAACGGCCTTGAAGCTATAGGCTGATTCATCCGCGCAAACTGGAACTTTTCCGTGCTTTTCAACGTCGAAGAGACCTTCCAAATCTTCTCTTTTCACCGGCTGTTCGAAAAGAGCGGGCACGATTTGGCGTTTTTTAAGGCGTGAAAGAAAATCAAGGGCCTTTTTTGCGGAATACCCTTGATTGGCGTCAATGATGAGCCGAACCCGAGGGGCTTCCGCAAGAACCGCTAAAACGCGCTTTTCATCTTCGTCCAAGTCGCATCCGACCTTGATTTTAATCGTTTGAACTCCCAACCGTGCGATTTTGCGCGCAGCCAAGCGTGATTTTCTCGGAGTAATCAAAGTTACCGTGACATCGGACAAGACGCTTTTTCTCGCGCCGCCAAAAAAAGACCGGAGCGGAATTTTTTGAGACCGAGTCCAAGCGTCCAAAACCGCCATTTGGACGGCCGCGCGGGCGGCCCCGCGTTCCGGCGGCATGCGCCGGTCCAATTTTTTAAGAAAAGAGCGGACATCCGAAATCTTTTGACCTTCCAAAAAGGAAAGCTGATCCGAAAGCGCGGAGAAAGTAAGCGCCTGGCTATCCCCATTAAAGGTGGTCGATGGAGCGCCTTCTCCATATCCAATGGTTCCATCCTCAAGGATCACCAGCGCCAAGACGTTCGCGGTCGCGTTTTGAGACCCGGAAGAAATGGGAAACGGCTCGTTTAAAGGCTCGTTAAGTTTTCGGATTAAAACCTTGGAAATAACGGGACAAGAACTCATTGAGGGATCAAAAGAATCTGCGCGAGTTCGCCCAATTTCTCGCTGTTTAAATTCAAACCCGCATTTTGATAGACCGCCATCAAATTGCGCAAAAGCCGCATCAGGATATGAGAAGTTGAAACGGGCCTTAAGACGCTCGGATCATAGCTGAACCCGTTCTGGGCCAAGCGCTTACGCATACCGG
>JAJZCM010000011.1 GCA_021846045.1 bacterium
GAAAAAAAGAAGCAAAAAAGAAAGAGGAACGGCCTACGATGACTTTCTTCTTATCTTCAAACGACAACGGCAAAGACCAGCTCAAATCAGGTCAACCGTGGTCCGAAGAACTGGGAGCGCCTCATTCTTCCCCGGCTTTGGGCGCGCGACCGGGAAGGAAGTGCATATGCGTTTTTTCGTTTCATCAATGATCACGCAAAAAAACGGAAACGGAAAATTCTCGGTTTGGCCGCTAGTTTGACACTGAAAGGGGCGCGGTCAGGCCGCCGACGGAGCTTGTCCCCACGGTGATCTCATATTCGCCTGGCTCGACGGCGTATTTCATGTCGAGGCCATAGAAGCCAAGTTCCTTGGGACCGAGATCAAATTTTAGCTGCCGTTTTTCACCGGGTTTAAGCGTGACGCGCTGAAAGCCTTTGAGTTCCGCAACGGGGCGCGTGACGCTCGCCGCGCGGCGGCGGATGTAGAGTTCGACAACTTCATCGCCTAGTCGATTGCCAGTGTTTTCAACAAAGACATGCACAATCGTTTTTTGATCAGGCGTTATCTTCTGTGGAGAGAGCGTGAGATTGGATAAACGCGTGCTTGTGTAGCTGAGCCCCCAGCCGAACGGGAACAGGGGTGTCACCGGCGCGTCTATATATTTAGAGGTGTAGTGGTCATCGTCTTTGGCCGGGCGGCCGGTGTTTTTATGATTGTAGTAGAGCGGCACTTGCCCGAGGGTAAAAGGAAACGTCATTGGGAGCTTGCCGCCCGGGCTCGCGTTTCCAAATAGAATGTCGGCGATCGCATTTCCGGCCTCGGTGCCGGGTTGCCACGCTTCGAGAATTGCGGGTGCGCGCTGAGTCAGCGTGGATAAAGTGAGCGGCCTGCCGTTGAGCAAGACGACCGCGGTCGGTTTGCCTACGGCGAGAACTGCCTTGGCAAGGTTAATCTGAGGTCCGGGAAGGTTCAGGAATGCTCGTGATGTGGCTTCTCCGGTCATGTCGCCGGCTTCGCCCAGCGCAAGCACTACGGCGTCTGAACTCTGGGCCGCGCGCACGGCTTTGGCAAATCCCGCATCTGAGTCACCGCTCATGGCGCAGCCCGAAGCGAAAATGACTTTCGCGTTCGGCAACGCCGCACGCACGCCAGCAAGGAGGGTGATGGTTTCCTCGAGTCGTCCATTGCCGATCCAAGAGCCGAGCTCTGCGGCGGTGTCGTTTGCCAGTGGACCGATGACGGCGACTCTTTTGAGGTTTTTGGAAAAAGGGAGAGTCTTGCCGTCATTCTTTAAGAGAACCATTGAGCGCACCGCCGCCCAGCGCGCCATCTTGCGCGCGGCGGCATCGGGGGTGTGAGACGTGCGCGTTTCATCCGCATAAGGTTGTTTAAAAAGCCCGAGAGCAATTTTTACGCGCAGGATGCGTCGGACCGCCTCGTCCACGGTAGATTGCGCTACGAGCCCGGATTTTATGAGCGTTGGCAAATTTTCTTCATAGAGGCGGCTATGCATTTCCATGTCGACGCCTGCCGTTAGGGCTCGTTGCGCGGCTTCTGCCCCATTGGCGGCGATGCCGTGTTGAATTAATTCAGATATTGCATTCGAATCGCTGACGACAAAGCCGGGAAATTTCCATTCTCCGCGCAGAACTTTTGTCAGGGTAAATGGATTTGCGGATGAAGGAACGCCATCGAGATCATTAAATGCGCTCATCAAAGTCAAGGCGCCAGCGTCCAAGGCCGCTTTGAATGGCGGGAAATAAATTTCGCGAAGTGTGCGCTCGGATATCTCCGTGGTGGAATAGTCGCGTCCACCTTCTGCCGCGCCGTACCCGACCCAGTGTTTCGCGCAGGCCGCGAGGCTATCTGGAGCGCTTAAATTTTCTCCTTGGTAGCCGCGCACATAGGCGCGCGCCATCGCCGCTCCCAGAAACGGGTCTTCTCCTGCGCCTTCGGCGACGCGGCCCCATCGGGGATCGCGAGTGATGTCGACCATTGGGGAAAACGTCCAACGCAGTCCATCCAGCGTCGCTTCTTGCGCGGCGAGGCGCGAGACTTTTTCGATAAGACTTGGGTCCCAACTCGATGCCATCGCGAGAGGAATTGGGAAAATAGTCCGATAACCGTGAATCACGTCAAAACCAAACAAGATGGGAATCTTGAGGCGCGAGCCCTCAACCGCAGCTCGTTGGAGCGCATTGAGGTTTTTTGCGCCGCGGACATTTAATGTCGCGCCAATTTTTCCGTGTCGGGCCAGGTCCATTAATTGGGATGAGCCTTCAATTGGGCCGCCAAGTTGTTGGAGCTGGCCCAGCTTCTCTGAAAGGGTCATGCGGTTAAGAATTTTCTGAATGCGACTTTCCACCGCAGTGTTGGGCGCTGAGAAAACGGGCGCGGCGGCCAGAAAGAAAGCGAGGAGGATTCTCACGGGGAGCTTCTTTGGCTAAATAATTTCAAGTGGGGTGTAGCGCAATACGAGTTTGGTCGAGCGGCCGTTTTCAAAACGAACGAGCGCCTTGGCGGTTTCTCCGCTGCCTGATTTTTCGAGAACTTCGCCGACTCCGAAAAGCGGGTGGCGCACGCGCGCGCCGATTCTAAGATTTGTTCCTAGTCGCTGGGCTGGAACCACCGGCGCGCTCGTTGCCGTGTAGTCTCTTGTTCGTTCTGTAGAGAGTTCTCCGCTTAGCTGGGCTTCCATAACGAAGCGAGATGGGATGTTGGAGTAAGTTTGTCCAAAAACGCGCCGGGCCGAGGTATGGGTCAGATAGAGCATTTCCTTGGCGCGAGTCATTCCCACATAACAGAGTCGGCGTTCTTCTTCCAGCTCCTCTTTTGAGGAATTGCCGGAACCAATCGGAAAAAGGCCTTCCTCAAGGCCCGTCAAAAATACAATAGGGTATTCAAGGCCTTTGGCGAGGTGAATCGTCATCAAGGTTATGGAATCCGCCGCAGTGTCAGTTGTCTCTCGATCCGTTTGAAGGGAAATTTCTTCAAGATATTCCCCGAGACTTAAAGGAGAGCCCCGGGCCTGGCGTCTTTCTTCATATTCTTTGACGGAACTGAGCAGCTCTTGAACGTTGGCGAGGCGAGAAGCGGCCTCGATGTCGGTTTCACTCTCTTCTTCAAGCCAGGAGAGATAGCGGGACTCGTCTAAAATTCTTGCCATCGCTTGCCAAGCCGAGAGATTGGGCAGATCCGCCCTCAGTTTGTCAAAGAAATGATTGAGCTCGGCCAAAGATTTTCGGCACGAGGGGGTCAGATTGTCAATTTTGTCTGCGTCTCTGAAAGATTCTGAGGCGTTGAGGCCTCGTGCGTTCGCAAAAGCCTTGAGGCGTTCAAGACTTGTTTTGCCGATTCCTCGTGGTGGGACATTCACCACGCGCAAGAGACTGATTTCATCTCTTGGGTTTAAGAGAATGCGGGCATAGGCCAAGGCGTCTTTGATTTCTTGTCGTTGGTAGAACCGCATGGCGCCGATCAACCGGTAGGGAACTCCGGCGCGGCGCAGAGCTTCTTCAAAAGAGCGGCTTTGGGCGTTGGTGCGGTAAAAAATAGCGAAGCTGGAAAGCGGATGACCCGATTTTTTCCCTTCCTCTATTTTCTGAACGACCCAAGAGGCTTCTTCTCTTTCGTCAATTAATTCTTGGACGCGGACAGCGGCCCCGCCTTGCCTTTGGGTCCACAGGGTTTTTGATTTGCGGCGTCCATTGTTATTGATGATGCGTCCGGCGGCTTCCAGAATGGGTTTTGTCGAGCGATAGTTTTGCTCAAGAGTCACGACTCCCGTCTCCTTAAAATCCCGCTCAAACTCGAGAATGTTGCGGATGTCGGCGCCTCTCCAGGAATAGACGCTTTGATCGTCGTCTCCAACAACGCAGAGATTCTTGTGCTTGGCCGCGAGCGTTTTTGTGATGATATATTGAGCGTGATTGGTGTCTTGGTACTCATCAACTAAAACATGCAGGAAGTAATCCTGATAATACTCGCGGATGGAGGGATGTTCCTTTAACAAGGAGCAAACTTTCAGCAGCAGGTCTCCAAAGTCAACGCCGCCCGCGCTCTCGATTTTCTTTTGGTAGACGCTATAGATTTGGGCGGCGATTTTTCTTGATGGGTCAATGGAGGTTGAGGCATAAATGGCGTAAGACCCCGCGTCCAAAAGATCATCTTTGGCCCGAGAGATAATGCTTGCATACATGGAGGCCTTTGCCGCTTCTCTCTCAAAGCCGCATTCCTTCATCGCGTCCGAAATCAAGCGCTTTTGATCGGACTGGTCATAAATTGTGAAATAACGGCTCACTTTTGCCGCTTCGTAATGCTGCCGAAGAAGTTTCGCGCAAAAACCATGAAAGGTATGAACCCAAACCGCGCTTGCGCGTCCCGGAGCGAGAGACTCAATGCGCTGCCGCATTTCTTCTGCGGCTTTATTTGTGAACGTGACGGCTAAAATCTTTCCCGGCGGGACGCCCTCTTCAATCAAGCGCGCGATGCGGTAGGTAATGACGCGCGTTTTGCCGGTGCCGGCCGCGGCCAAAACCAGAAGCGGGCCCTCTTTGTGGAGAACCGCTTTGGCCTGTTCAGAGTTGAGGAGACTTAAATCCATCTTTCGAAGATTCTACCAAATCTCTCTGCAATGACTCGCGCTTCTCTCGAACGCTGAATTCAACCAGTAAGTGCAACACCTGAGGAGGTGAAGGCCTCGCTGGGCGTTTTAAAGTTTAATACTTTTTTAGGTCTGTTATTGAGCCAATTTTCTATGTTCTGAATTTGTTGGTCCGTAAGGTCATCAATTCTGGTCCGCTTAGGGACGAATCGCCGTATCAAGCCATTGGTGTTTTCAACCAGTCCCTTTTCCCAACTGTGATAGGGATCGCAGAACTATGAATCAACTCCTAGGCTTTTCTTGAGCATGGAGTGTTGAACGTTCTCTAAGCCGTTGTCATAAGTGATGGAACGGCGCATGGGAGCGGGAATGGGGAACAACATTTTCTCTAATGCCGTTCGTGAAGATTGGGCGGACTTGTCTTTAATCTTGGCGATACGGGTGTAGCGGAATTGACGTTCAACGGCGACCTGAAGAGCCGCCCGTCCTGGACCAACGATGAGGTCGCGGCGGCAGTCGTAGATCCATCGATAGATGGCCTCATGGCTGATAGAGGGGAGATCACGGCGGTGAGTTTTGATCCGTCCGGCAATCAACTCCGGAGACCACCCGCGTTTTAACATCTGCTCCACCTCATATTGCATGACGCGGCTTTTAAGCCGGGGACGGATGTCTCCAGAGCGCAGACGCTCAAGAGCTCGTTCATGCGCTTTGTGCCGACGCCATATCAAAGAGAACACGGATGCGAATAAGCCTTCAACGACGGCAAAGAAGAGAAACAACAACGAACAACCACTACCCTGTGGTGGGGGGGGTATTGCCCCTTGACGGAAGGACCTCTAATGAGTGACGCGGGTTTACCTGGCTACGGCTCTGTTATGCTGAAATTTCAGATAATGAAGAAAAACTCGCGCGGGACGCGATTTAGGAAAGTGGAACTAAAACGAAGGCTTGTTTTGGCGCCCTTTTTCTTCATCTCAATAAGAGAGCTGGGAGTCATCATTGACGCGCTCTAAAACCCCTCAGCCCCGACGAGATTATAACCCTAAAGCAAAAATCCCGTGATCAGAACTCCAACAATACCGCCCAAGGTTATGATGGCACAAGGAATAAGGAGCGCTCCCGTAGGCCCCACTGATGGGAATGATGGGAACAGCTTACCGATCAGACTGGCAATGGCAAGGGCCATCACAATTCCAAACATGGCTCCTACTCCAGCGATTATTCCGCCAAAGGCGGCGTCAGGGCCGAAGCCGGTCAAGAATCCGGCCGCATGAGCGGTGGATGGGGTAAACAGCAGATAGGCGCCAAGAGCGGCAAGTGCCACAAGAGCAATGTTAATCGCTCTATTTGCGGCGTCCGCATCGCGCCTCGCCCAATCCCAATAGGCTTTGAAATCTTGCCGCATGGTCAAAACGGACTTTGACTCTGAAAGAGCCGGAAGAGCAACCTCAAGAGCGGCGGATTGATTCCTTAAGGTGGCAACGATCTCTCTCCATTGCGCCGCCTCCTGTGTTCGCGAAGCCGTTTCAAGAACCTCCGCTATCCGCGTAATGACTCCGGACAATTCCAGCATATCCTTGGCCGCGCTTTTGCCCGCAGTATTTAACAGCGCGATTTTCTCCTGAAGATCCTTCGCTCGCAAATCCCGGCCGGCGATTTTATTGATCATGGGAATCAGAACGCTTTTCACTGTATTAAAGGCCAACGCGGGAGCCATCGCCAGATCTTCCAAATTCCCGCTGTCCATGCTGCTGGGGTCTTTTTCAAGCGCGGTGAGGGCTTGCTTCGCGTCACTAGAATCGCTTAAGCTAATTACGGACTGAGTCTTCGCAATCGCCTGATCAATCTGCGCCTTAAGCGCCGCGTCATCGTTAGGCGCGGGTGGCTGCGTCACCGGTTGATTTGAATCCTTGCCAGCAAAGGCGCTTTCATCCAGCGTCGCGTTCATGGAAAGAACTGAAGCTTTGCGATTTTGCGTTGCCTTGCCGCTCGGCATGGCTAAAGCGTAGTCTGGCTGAAGAAACATGCCATCGAAAAATTGCTGTGAGCCATTCACCGTGCTGGAAACAATCTGCCGAATCTTCTCGATTTTCTTTCCCAGAGCGGCGCTGGCGCGGTGAAAAGGCGCGGCAATATTTTTGACTGAGGGCAAAGCCGGCGATCCGGCCACTGGCTTTAAGTTAGAGCCTATGAGAGGAAGGGTGCGGCTTTGTTCCGCGTTAACGCCCATCGGAATCGCATTAACCTCATCGCGGCTGATGGAATCAATCGCCTCAATGCCCAGCGCGTCTCCAATCACATTGTTATCTGATGGCGAGAAGTTCATGCCCGGCACGGCAACGGGTTCCCGCATATTTAAACCTTCAACGCGAACGCTGATATCCATGCCCTCGGCCAACGCGCGCCAACATCCCAAGCCTGGCGACAGAAAAATGATTGCGCAACTCAACGCCAATGACAGTGACTTTTTCATTTTCAAAACCTCCGCTTAAATTCCACAACACCCCATTAGACCACAAGCCCCGAAAATCCGTATGGGTCTAAAGGCCTAGAGAAGCTCCGGCAAAGGACCTAGGAAAATAACGTCAAATTTCCGTTTTATGGGGGGATTACGCGACGCGCAATGAAAAATGGGGAGGATGCGTCAATTTTTTTCTTCCTTTGGAATGTAAGTGGTGAAGCGATTAATAAACCACTCGAGAAACTTCGTGCGTTCTGGCGTGGAGTTGGCGGGGATAAAAAAGAAATTTTCCTGCAGATCAAGCTTTCCTTTTTCAGTGAGAATCAGGTCGCGGATATTCCCTTGATCGTTTGAGTTTAGGCTTCTATAGAAACGCTTTGCTTCTGCGCGGTTTTTTGGGAAGATGCTTTCCAAGGTTGATTCTAGGGCTGTCGGCTCTGGGAGTTGTCTTGGGCGGAGAATTTTTGGATTGGGAATCGCCGAAACTCCCGCGTAGGGCTTAATGAGGGAGTTCTTAAGCAGGGTTCCCGTGACCGTGGTCGTGATAATCACATAGAGGTCCCCACCCTGGGTTATGTAATGTTCTGTTGTAGGCGGAAATTACAACAACCCAAGGAGGGGACAATGAAATTATACGGAGCAGTAGACCTGCATGGCAACAACAGCGTGCTGGTGGTTATGGATGAACAGGATCGTGTTGTTTATGAGCGCCGTTTGCCGAATGAACTGCCGATGATCTTGTCGGAGTTGGCGCCCTATCGGAAAAACGTGGAAGCGATAGCTGTGGAGTCGACATACAACTGGTATTGGCTGGTGGATGGGCTTATGGAAGCTGGCTATAGCGTGAAGTTGGTAAATACTACGGCAGTTAAGACGTACGCAGGTCTCAAGTATACGGGAGATGAACAGGATGCGCGGCATCTGGCTCATCTTATGCGTCTTGGACTTTTGCCGACTGGATATATTTATCCCAAGAAGGAGCGTGGCGTGCGTGATCTTTTGCGTAAGCGCGCTCAATTGGTGCAGTGCCGAACGGCGCAGATATTGAGCATCGAGAACTTAGTCAGCCGCAACAGGGGGAGCGGCATCTCGGCGAGGGAGGATCGCGCTTTCGCATAAAAATTAAAATTTAAGTGGAGAAGGCGATCTCGGCAAGCCGTTGGAACAACCATCGGGGTGATTAGCCGTTTTCTCCACCGTCTGTTTTAGGTGAAGTCGCCTCGGCCGTGAGCCAGTTAGGCGTTGGCTCGACGAAAGTCGCAAGCCACAAAAGTGAGCAGGCGGTTTATCCGCATGATTGGAATGGACACGGCAGGGTACCAACGGTTTTCTGGGCTCTTGAAAGAGAGCAGGTCCTTTGGCGGTTGTATGCCAAAGGGTTGATCCTGATGAGTGACTGGTGCGGCTTTGTGCCGACGCCATATCAAAGAGAACACGGATGCGAATAAGCCTTCAACGACGGCAAAGAAGAGAAACAACAACGAACAACCACTACCCTGTGGTGGGGGGTTTATTGCCCCTTGACGGAAGGACCTCTAATGAGTGACGGATCTTTCCGGACGACTTCACCGAAGGAAATTCTCGCCCAAACCCCCGATGATGCGGTTACCCTTAATGATCTTGGTTATTCCTTGGCTGATTGAAGTCTTAAACTTTAAGAAACTGAGGATTTAATCAAAAAGACCGCGAGTCCAGATCCTCAGAATGGGGGACTTACTCGGCCGTCCCTTGGTCCGCGTTTTTAGAGTTCTTCCGCGCCTTTTGAGAATGGATTATCTTAACGCGATCGTTGTTGGAGTCCGCCACATAGATATTTCCTTCGGAGTCTCCGGTGATGCCACGAGGATAGCTGAATTCGTCAGGAGCGGAGCTCGCCTTGCCGAAGGCCATTAGGAATTTTCCTGTCCGGTCAAATTTTTGCACGCGATGGTTGTTGGTGTCTACCACATAGATATTTCCTTTGGGGTCTACGGTGATGCCATAAGGATATCTGAATTCTCCAGGAGCGGAGCCCCACTTGCCGAAGGCCATTAGGAATTTCCCTGTCCGGTCAAATTTCTGCACACGACCGTTAGTGGAATCCACCACATAGACATTTCCTTTGGAGTCCCTGGTAATGCCATGAGGAAAGCTGAATTCTCCAGGAGCGGAGCCCTCCTTACCGAAGGCCATTAGGAATTTTCCTGTCCGGTCAAATTTTTGCACGCGATGATTGTAGGTGTCCACCACATAGATATTTCCTTCAGAGTCAACGGCGATGCCATGAGGCCAGTGGAATTCTCCATGAGCGGAGCCCCGCTTGCCGAAGACCATTAGGAATTTTCCTGTCCGGTCAAATTTTTGCACGCGATGGTTGTTGGTGTCTACCACATAGATATTTCCTTCGGAGTCCACGGTGATGTCGGAAGGATGGAGGAATTCTCTATGAGCTGAGCCCCAGCTGCCGAAGGCCATTAGGAATTTCCCTGTCCGGTCAAATTTTTGCACGCGATGGTTAAGAGTGTCCACCACATAGATATTTCCTTCAGAGTCAACGGCGATGCCATGAGGCCAGTGGAATTCTCCATGAGCGGAGCCCCGCTGGCCGATGATTTGGGATTCCAGCAAGGGGAATGGCGAGGGCGCGAGGTCGGCGTTGGCGGTTGTTCCATCGAAAAAATCTCCCGCCTTAAAATCTGAGAGATCAGCAAGGGCGTGAATTTGTTTTGACGCGGACGGGGCTGAGGCTTGAGAGCCTGGCGCGGCGGCGCCGTCTGGCCTGGCTTGAATGTCCCCGTTCACTGCTCCGGAAATCAGTAATCCGGGGCCTAAGGGAGACAAACGGGGACTATCCCTTTTTGCCTGTTGGGATAGAGAAGCGGGGGCTGTCCCTTTTTCTTCCAGTTCCTGGAGATCCGAAGTCGGGGAATCGGGAACAGTCCCTAATTCATTGACTTCAGGCAATGCGTTGAGTGAGATGACGGAAGGGATTTGGACGCCGCTTTCGATGGGAAGCGAGGGTTTTCCCCCCATTTCAACGGAAACGGCGAAAGAACGGTTGAGGCAAAGACCGAGAAGCGCCGTGGCCAAACTCGCGGCCGTCAATTTTTTGAGAAGATTTAGTTTTTTCATGATCACTGTCCCCTTTCAAACGACTTATTTAACTTTTGAACAACAACATTCTATCAAGACTTCCCTACAATCCGTATGGGTCTAAAGGCCTAGAGAAGCTTCGGCAAAGGACCTAGTTGTTATATGGGAATTTCGGTCATTTTGGCGATGTTTGGCGAGCCTGAAAGTTCCGATAATGAAGGGAATGAGAAAGACAATCTTAATGATAGATACGGGCGCAGAACCACCGTCTCGGTCTTCTGTCGAAATAAAATTCCGAAATTTCAGCATAAGGTTCGTCACTCATTAGAGGATTAAAGAGAGCCGAGCTCTCCCGACTTACGCAGAGCCCCTAAAATTTGAGCGCTTCTCAATGGGAGGGGCTTGAAATATGGGTGTCTTATCCACAATAATAAGGGGCTTTTTCGGATAAAAACGTCACCGACGAAAGTCGGGGTGATAATCACATAGAGGTCCCCACCCTGGGTTATGTAATGTTCTGTTGTAGGCGGAAATTACAACAACCCAAGGAGGGGACAATGAAATTATACGGAGCAGTAGACCTGCATGGCAACAACAGCGTGCTGGTGGTTATGGATGAACAGGATCGTGTTGTTTATGAGCGCCGTTTGCCGAATGAACTGCCGATGATCTTGTCGGAGTTGGCGCCCTATCGGAAAAACGTGGAAGCGATAGCTGTGGAGTCGACATACAACTGGTATTGGCTGGTGGATGGGCTTATGGAAGCTGGCTATAGCGTGAAGTTGGTAAATACTACGGCAGTTAAGACGTACGCAGGTCTCAAGTATACGGGAGATGAACAGGATGCGCGGCATCTGGCTCATCTTATGCGTCTTGGACTTTTGCCGACTGGATATATTTATCCCAAGAAGGAGCGTGGCGTGCGTGATCTTTTGCGTAAGCGCGCTCAATTGGTGCAGTGCCGAACGGCGCAGATATTGAGCATCGAGAACTTAGTCAGCCGCAACAGGGGGAGCGGCATCTCGGCGAGGGAGGTTCGCGATCTTGATGGAAAGGCTATAGCGGATATCTGCGGCGATGACAAGAACCGAATGTTTACAGATCATGTTGGGTTATGACTTGAAAATTTAATAACTTGTCATTATATATATGTCCATGGGTTCAAAATTGAAAGTAAAATTTTTGGCGTGGTCGCTTATTTTTCTCTCCGCGCCGGTTTGGGCCAATAATTCACGGCATCTGCGCGGCCTTTATCAAAGGGCCGATGAAATGTATTTAAATACTTATTTTGAAAAAGCCCAGGCTTACGCCAAGGAGGCGGTGACGGCCGCCCCCGATTGGCTGCGCTCGCGCGGGCTTAAGGCCTCCATTGAGGATCGCTTGGGGGATGTCGAGAACTCGCTCAAGGATGCCAATTGGATTTTTTCGCACAACCAAAAACCGCTTTCGCAAATGCGAAGCAGCGAACTCGTGGCGGCCGGAATTTCATTTGAGATTCGGGGTGAAGGAGCCTTGGCGCTGCAAGCTTATGCTGAAATGCTCAGCCACGGCATTAAAACCCCCGAGGTTCTGGCTGGGCGCTCTCTCGCCTACCAATCCCTAGGGAAATATGCGGAAGCTTTTAGCGACATCAACGACGCCATTCAAATTGAAGCCGAACCCTCGCCGCTTTATCTCTATGAAAGGGCCCGCATCTTATATAAGGAAAAGAAACCGGACGAATCCTTGAAGGATTTGGTGGGAGTCATCAAAAAGAATGAATCGAATTTGGAGGCCTACATTCTTTTGGGGGATATTCTGGTTCAGAAAAACGATCTTGACCGAGCGGAAGAGGCTTACCAAAAAGCCTTGAAAATTAATCCCGACGACGACCGCCCTTATTTAGCCCTGTCTCGTCTTGAGTTTTCCGTCAATAAGACAACCGCCGCCTTCGAAAATTTAGACCGCGCCGTTCAAGAAGCGGGCGGGGATGAAAAGCCCTATTTGGAAAGAGCCGCGGCGTATTTCGCCCAAGGGAAAAAATCAAAGGCCGAGAAGGATTATCAAAAAGTTTTGAGGCTTTATTGGCTTTCGCCGATTCAGGCCATTAAAATCGGGGATTATTTCGCCCGAAATAAAGACGTTAAAAAAGCGAATCTTGCCTATTCCAAGGCGATCAATGAAAGTCTTTGCGTAAAAGCCCCGTGTTCTCAAATTTTCCTGACCGCGGTTTTAAGGCGGGCGGCGCTTGAGCGAAAAAATAATGACAAAAAAGCCGCGCTTAAAGACTTGTCTTTAGCCATTGAGATGGGGCCAAGTTCTCCCATTCCATGGACATTACGGGCTTCAATTGAAGAAGAGGCGGGGGATGTTGACAAGGCGCTTGATGATTGGGACCAAGCGGTGGGGATTTCGCCTCAAGATGTTTTTGTCCGTCTCACTCGGGCCGGGCTCTACGCTTCCACTCATCATTTGGAGAAGGCCTTGGATGATTTAAACACCGCCATCGAGGCGGAGCCTGAAAACGCCAAGGCCTATAACGACCGGGGCGTGATCGAAGCCGAAATGCTCCATCAAAAAGAAGAAGGGCTTAAGGATTTGCTCAAGGCGGTCGCCTTATCTCCCAAGTCGCCGGTTTACCAGTATAATTTGGGCGTTGTCCAATATGAGATGTCGGATTTTCTGGGCGCGCTGAAATCCCTGGAGGAGGCTCTGAAATTGGGAGCGGATCCGAAACTGGTTTTAACCGCCAGGGCCAAGATCTATTCGCGCTTGGGAGACATGAATCACGGGCTTAAGGACGTGGATTCCGTCCTCGCCAAAAACTCGAAATACGCTCCGGCTTATTACGCCAAGGGGCTTCTCTATTGGCGGACCAACGATGATGGGCGCGCCGTTAAGTTCTTTGGCCGAGCGGCTGATTTAGAGGAGAAGAATGCCTCCGATCTCATTCATTTGGCCCGGGCTGATGGGGCTTCGGGCGATACGAAAGAAGCCTTGAAAAATTTTCAAAAGGCCTTGAAGTTGGACGCGCATTCAGAAGAAGCCTTGACGGGCGTTTGCGCGGCGTGGAGAATTCTCAAAAAGCCGGAGAAAGCCATCCCCTTCTGCAACCAAGCCTTGGAAGCGGATTCTTCCTATGCCGAGGCCTATTTTGAGCTCGGGCTTTCGTATTTGGCGCTTCAGAAAGCGCGCGAGACCTTGGACAATTTAAATCGCGCCATTATTTTAGGAATGCGGATCTCCCAGCTTTACCTGGCCAAGGCCGTCGCCCATGCCGCCTCCCATCATTACCGGCAGGCGCATGAAGATTACCGCGCGGCCAATCTTTTGCTTCCAGTCGCGCATTCTCCGGATTTTGGCTTTGCCATCCCGCATGATACCCAAAACGATTTTTACCGAGCGATAGCCGAAGCCGTCCCTTTGTCTCCGGCCGACAAAGTAGACCCCTATCTTTTGCTGATCAAGGCGGATGCCGACGCCAACGCCGGACGTTTGGATGAGGCCATCACGCGCTATTCCAAGGCCTTGGATATTTTGCCCTCTAATCCTCAAATTTTGGCGGCTCGCGGATCCGCCTACATCGCCTATCATCTCTATGATTCGGCCAAAACCGATTTTGAAAGCGCGATTACCGGGGCTCCGCGCGATGTTTCCTATCGGTTGGAGTTTGCTTCCCTTTTGATTATCCGCAAGGAATATCAAGACGCCTTGTCCGAGATTTCTGCGGCTTTAAATCTCGATCCCAACAACGCCCGCGCCTACTTTCTAGGCGGAAACCTCCGCTATTTCCAAAAAGACTTCCAGAAAGCGCTGGATAATTATGCTCTGGCCGTTCAGAAAGATCCGGTTAGCGCCCAAACCTATAACGGCTTGGGCTTGGGATATTTCGCCCTCGGCAATTATTCCAAGGCCATCGCCGCTTTTAGCCGCGCGATAGAACTGAGTCCCCGCGCGACCCGGTATTGGAGAAACCGGGCTTCGGCCTACACTAAAATGGGGCAATATGAAAACGCCGCTTCGGATTTTAAGAGCGCGGCCCTCTTAAACCAGGATCCGCATCTAGCCCAGAGGTATCAAGTCTTTATTCAGCGTGCGGAATCGTTGGCCGAGAGGAATTTATCAAAATAAATTCCTTTGCGTTTGCCGTGACCGTGTCCACAGTTGCCTCCAAGGGTACTAGCGGCCATGACGGACCAGGCGATTCTTCGCGCTATACATCCGCGCATAATTAAAGGGACATAATAGGTAGAGACTTGAGGCGCTCCCAGTTCTTCGGACCACGGTTGACCTGATTTGAGCTGGTCTTTGCCGTCTCACCTAAATCTCCGGGGGGCCAAGTCCTATCATCGCCCGCCGCTCCTCAAGTCCAGGGCCCCATCTTTTTTTTAGCCACTCCAGCTCCACTTTCAGCCGACCTATCTGCTCGTAAAGATCCGCCTCAAGCGGATAACGCAAAATAAAGTTTGGACTTTGATTTAGCGTAAGGAAAGAGGTAAGGGTATAGCCGGTTCTTGGCAGAACAGGAGGCTATACCCAGTGAGAACATTATACTTCAACAAGAAGGACTTGGCGTTTCGTGAGAAGGAGCTACGCGAGCAGTTCTGGCATGAGGTGGAAGATGAGCAGCTTAAGATGGCAAAGAAGCGTGTGGAAGAGGCCCTAGAGATTGAATTTTCCGAGGGTATTGGGGCAGGGGAATATGAACGCAGCGTGGGACGAAAGATGTACCGAGGCGGGTGTCGCTATCGGGATTTGCAGACATGGGGCGGGCGGCTTTGGCGGGTCAAGGTTCCGAAAGGCGAGAAGGGCTACAAGTTTAAGTTGCTTAAGCCGTGGGCTCGGCATGTTCGCGCCAAAGTTCTACGTCAAGCCAAGATGGTCTATAGAGCCCGAGATAAGCAACAGGCACTCAATCGGGCCAAAGCGTTGGCCAAGAAATGGAGTCGCTGTGAGCCTAAGGCGATTCGCAGATTTATGCGCAGGCTTGATGCCACGTTGACCTACATGGATTTCCCAACCGAGTTATGGTTCATGCTTAAGTCAACCAATCACCTGGAAAGATATCTCCGGGAATGGCGAAGACGGCTTAGATCGATGGGAGCTCTACAAAACTCAGCCAGTTGCGACAGAATTCTCTATGCATTAGTTCAAGAATACAACAGCCAAAAGAAACGACGTACCCTTACTTCAACCCAAAAGTCCGAACTTTACTTGACATGACTGGGGTTTATTGCCGCTTGACGGAATGACCTCTAATGAGTGACGAATGCAAATGAATTTATGAATCACTGCGCTAATTCTTTCGGGATTTTAGCAGGTCGGAAAAGAAATCAATCGGAATAGGAAATACGATCGTCGAACTTTTCTCGGTTGCAATTTCGGATAAGGACTGTAAATAGCGAAGTTGAATGCTGACGGGGTTGTCCGATAAGACCAAAGCCGCTTCTTTTAATTTCTGGGAAGCTTGAAATTCTCCGTCGGCGCGGATAATCTTGGCCCGTCGTTCTCGCTCGGCTTCGGCCTGCATGGCAATCATCCTGACCATATCATCCGGTAAGTCGATATTTTTAACTTCAACTTTAATCACCTTGACCCCCCAAGGCTCGGTCTCCGAATCTAAAATCTGCTGAAGTTCGGTATTGACCTTATCGCGGTTGGCCAGAAGTTCGTCCATCTCCATCCGTCCAAGAACGCTTCTTAAAGTCGTCTGGGACAGCTGGCTGGTCGCGTAGAAAAAATCCTGAACGACTAAAATCGCTTTTTGGGGGTCAACCACTCGAAAATAAACGACCGCGTTGACTTTAACGGACACATTGTCTTTCGTGATGATGTCCTGGGACGGAACATCATGAACAACCACCCGCAAGGTAATTTTTTGAGCGCTCATAAGCCCCGGAATGACAAAGACAAGCCCCGGCCCGGACACGGAATGAAATTTTCCTAAGAAGAAGAGAATGAGGCGGTCATACTCCGTCACCACTCGCACGCTCGAAAGAACCAACGCAACCGCCGCGACTAAAAAAATAAGCATAACGCCTCCTTGCCTCCCGTCATTGTAGCAGTAAAATCACTCAAACATATAATCCTGATACGGAATATGCCGGGCATCCAATTCTTTTTTCCACAGGGCGAGAGTTTTAGGCATTTCCTCTCTTGAAAGCTTGACCCAATGGCTTTCCGGCGGAGAAAAAAGCTTCACTGCGGTTTGAAACCAGATATAGGCATATTTGAGAGAACTTTCAGACAATCGTTCTTTTTCCCTAAACCGCGCCAAATCAATCTTTTGCCGTTTTTCCGTTTCCGTCAAGAGTCCTTTTTTAAAATCCGCCTCTATTTTCTTTTCTCTCTGCGCAAAAACCCGGTCGTAATACGCCTTTTTCAATTCCGGGCGCGCGTTCCATTCAAGATATTTTTCGCCTTCCAGATAAGCTGACCGCGCGCGAAAAACTAAATCGACATAGGCCAGAGCGTAGACCGCTGCGGCCGAAAAAGCGAACAAAAGTCCCCAATGCAGGATCTTTTTATTTTTCATCTCCATCATTAAACTAAAACTGGCGCTTCCGTTCAACGTAAAGATTTTGCAACAAAAATCCGTTAAAAATATTAGCAATGGCGGAAAGCGAAGGAGAGGGAAAGATAGAGAATCTTGAGGCCGCGCATCTAGCGTTGCGCGGGGCCTTAGAGACCATTCACAATCTCCAAAGCGTCAACGAAAGCCTTAAATCCGAAAAAAAAGAAGAGTCCTACCGAAAGAAGGCCCTTGAAAACAAGGTCTTGGAGCTTGAGACCGCGATTAAGACCCTCAACGAAAATTTAGCCCATCAGGAATCCGTCGAGCGTGAGCTCCGAGACCGTGAAGAACGCGTTAAAAATGAAATGCGGTTTCAAATACGCTCCGAAGAGCGCTCCCGCATTGAGGCCGACCAACAACGCATGCAAGAGGCGTTGTCTCTCGCCCAAACCGAAATAGAAAAAATTGCCCGCGCCTCTTCTGAAAAAGAAAAGTCCTGGGCCCAGGCTTTAAGAAAAATCGAAGAAAGAGAAGCGGCGCTTCTTCAATCGGAGAAAGAGAAGCTGGGGCTCGCCGACAAGTATGGAAAAGATATCGAGAGAATCGAAATCGTCCGTCAGGAAAGAGACCGCGAAATCGCCGCCATTTTGAGAACGCGGGAAGCGGATTTAAAGGGAATCCTCGAGGAACGCTCGGCCCTCAAAAGCCAAAATGAGAACTTAGAACGACGCATTGAAATCTTAGCCAAGGAAATAGAGCTCAAAGTCGCAGAAAAAGAAGAAAAGCTCATCAAGGAGTACCGCGCCAGGGAAAGCGAACTTCGAGAAAAATATGCGCGACGGGAAAGCGAACTTCAGTCTTCCTGGGGAGAATTGGAGAACGGGCTTTGGACAAGAGTCAAAGAAGCGCGCGAAAATTTGGACAGGGCCGCGAACCAACAATTTGAAGAGCGCGCTAAAGCCCTGGCGGAACGTTCTCAAGAAACAGACGAGCGGCTTAAACTCGAAAGAAAAAACCTTGAGGAAGAATTCCAGCGCAGAGCCCAAGATTATGAGGCGCGCTATTTAGAGCTTGAGCGACGGCTGAGAAGCCAATGGGCGGAGAAAGAAGAAAATCTGGTCCGACGCTTTGAGGAAGAACTCGCCAAGGAAAAGCTGCCCCTTCAAAATCAAATTCAAGAAAAACTCAAAATTCTTGATGAGGAACACGCCCTTAAGCAAAGAGAATTAGGCCGACGACAAGAAGAGCTTGAAGAAAAATTCAGAAAAAAGGAAGCCGAGCTTGAAAGCGAAACCGCAAGAGCGCGCGAAAGAAAAATTCAGGAACTACAGCGCGATTTTGAGAGAAAAAGCGCGGAACTCGAGGATATCTACCAGGATCGCGCAAAAAAGCTGTCCGAAAGGACCGCTGAAATCGAAGAAGCTCTGCGGAAACGGGAATTATCGCTTGCCGAATCTTTTGCGAATCAAGAAAACGAGCTCAGAGAAGCCTTAAAACGGGACAAGGAAACCTTTGCGGCGGCTCAGGAAGCCCGCCTCGAAACGGAAAGAGCCGCCGTCAAATCTGAATATGAAGACAAGAATCGCGCCTTGGACACGGCCTTTGCCGCCAAGACCTCCGAGGTTGAAAGAATACGCCAGTCTCAATCGCAAGAATTCAAGGATTGGAAAGCCCGCGTCATTTCAGATTATGCGCTTAAGGAAAAAAATCTTGACCAACAATGGGCTTTAAGAGAAGAAGAGCTCGTGCGCCGCTACGAATCCGAGTTGGAACGCCAACGGCGGGAATTTTCCCAGCAGATCGTCAAAGTCAAGGACGAAATGGAGGAAGGAAGGAAAAAAGAAAAAGAAGAAGCCCTTGAAAGGGAATACGAGCTCCAGCGTTACTTTAACTCGCGGGAAGAAGCTCTCAAAAGAGAAATGGCCCGCCGAGAAGAGGATTTAATTTATAATCACGAGCTTCAAATCACCGAAATGCGCGAACGGCACGCGGAAGAGTTGTCGCGCAAGGAAAAAATGGTGGAAGCCCGCTTTGAGAGACGCAAAGCCGATATGGAAGCCCAAGTAGCGAAAGCGAAAGAAACCACCGAAAAATTCGAAGCAGGGGTTTTAAAACAGCAATCCGGAATCCTCGACGCTCTTAGAAGGGAATTGCAAGACGAGTGGAAACGGCATTCTCTTGAGCTTGACCGCAGGAAGGAAGAGTTGGAAAAAGACTACGCCGAAAAGAAAGAAATGGCCAAAGAACTTCTCGCGAGAAAAGAAAAGGAACTCGCCGCAAGAATGCAGGTGGCAGCGGCCCCTCCAATTCCCGAACAGAAACAACCCTCTTCCGAAGAAGTGCGCCCCGTCTCGGACAGCGGCGAAGACGACGATCAGTAGTCCCTCAAGCGCGGAGCCTAAATTCCCTTAAAAATAATTTGCTTTTTTTTTCCCACTTATGGCAAAATGGGGCTTAAGGGCTTGGAAAGAAATAAGGTATACATTTCGGAGGTTCGATGTTGAGACGATTTCGAGGCGCGACGAGTGAGCATAGCTTAAGCTATGTAAGGGAGGAGCAACAAAGAAATCGTCCAAGAGCGAACCTCCCCGAAGGGCCGGGGCGCTTTTGGGCTACGCCTTCGTCGTTCATCGCTCACATAGCTCAAGCTATGCTCGCTCCTCTCTTCTCGGCTCGCGCCAAAATCGCCTCCGGCGAAGTGCATACCTTATTTCTTTCCAAGCCCTAACAATGCCTAACAAGGGGGGCTTTATGTCCAAAGAGAAAAAATTGTTCTTTCTGCCTGCCGTGATGCTGTCGGCCTGTCTGGTTCTTACGCAAAAATCTTTTAGCGACCCCGCCGGTTCCAAAGAAAGCTTTTTACCGCCCAACCGCCTCCAAAATCCGATCAATTCCATGTCGGCCAAAAGCGGCATTACCGAAAAACAATTTAACCAAGTCATCGACGATGTCCAAGCCGTCTACGCCCCGATTGTGGCCGCCCACGGTGGAGTCTTGGTCTTCAGTCGTTTGTGGAACGACCCCACCGTCAATTCCGACGCTGAAGAAGTCAACGGACAATGGATCATTAACAGTTACGGAGGCCTTGCGCGGGACAAACACATGACGCAAGACGGCTTTGCCTTGGTCGCCTGCCACGAAATGGGCCACCACTTGGGCGGCGCGCCGAAATATAGGGGCGGGGACAATTGGGCTTCAGACGAAGGAGAGGCGGATTACTTCTCGACTTCAAAATGCCTTCACCGCGTTTTTGCCGATTCGGGCGCGGCCCACTTCACGCGCTTTTGGGGAAATAAAGATTCCATCTTCGTTAAAAAAGCCTGCGCTAAATCCTACCCCAATAACCAGGGAGAAATTTCGACTTGCATCCGGGAAGCGATGGCCGGGCTTTCAGTGTCGGGATTACTCGCCGAACTCTCCCATGATCACAAGCCTCTTCATTTTTATACCCCGGATTCCCATGTCGTCTCAACAACCAACGACAATCACCCTGCCGCTCAATGCCGGCTAGACACTTATTTTCAAGGCGCTCTCTGCAACAAGTCCTATCTCATCGATATGAGCAACACCGACCCATCCGTGGGCGCCTGCGTTCTCTCTCAAGGATACGTCTCGGGAATCAGGCCCTTGTGTTGGTATAAACCCTCGCCGGATGAATTGCCGGCTTCTCCGAGCATTGTCGCGGCGCAAAACCAGCTTAGTAATAATAAGACGATCGGTTTTCTAAAGAACCCGACTTTGTGGTAAAGCCGCCAAGGCTCTGTTGAAGTCGGGGTCCGACCGAGCATAGGCGAGGAAGTGAGGCGCTCCCAGTTCTTCGGACCACGGTTGACCTGATTTGAGCTGGTCTTTGCCGTTGTCGTTTGAAGATAAGAAGAAAGTCATCGTAGGCCGTTCCTCTTTCTTTTTTGCTTCTTTTTTTTCTGTGAATTGCTGTGGACAACTTCTCAATGGCATCCCCAGCCATGCCTCAACTCTCACGATCTTCTTCCCTGCCAGTATACACAAGCCGGCGTTTGATAGTCCAGCGATTGATGCAACCGCTCATTGTTGTAGAACGGAAAGAATTTTCGTAGACCCGCCTTCGCTTCGGCCACTGTCCCATAATCGTGGATGAAAATATCCTCGTATTTGACCGTCCGCCACAAGCGCTCGACCGTCTCCTCCGAGGTTTTGGCCGTCAATTGCGGATCCGCATACCCAAATTCGCTATTGCCAGCCCACAGCCAGGGCTGAACATACACCCCTTCCACCTTGGATCTCCAAATCTTCGATAAAATCTCAGCCTCTTCCCAAGCGATCTCGGAAGCTCGGGATGGATCTAAGGCCACTACAATACGCTTGGGCGGACAATGTTTATTGATTAAGGCATTAACCGCCGGTTTTTCCGCGACTCCTGTCCCTGGAGAATGGTTTTTCATAGACCGCCTCCTCACGACTACGCCTAAACGCCTCTGAAATCCTTGGCGCAACATAAATTCCAGATAACTGCTCAGGTTCGTCACTCATTAGAGTTCCTTCTGTCAATAGGCAAAAAGCATCCCAACCCCGCAAAGTTGCGTTTTTTGTTAAAAGCACGTCGTTGCTGTTTTTTGGCGTTGTCCGTCCAGATTCTCTGAGGCGCTCCCAAAAATTCGGACCAGGCGCTGAGGTGGTAAAATGACCTTAAATGGGGAGCAAAAAGATGCGAAAACTGCAGAAACAGTACAGCTCGGACTTCAAGGCCCGCGTGGTCTTGGAAGCGCTTCGGGAAGACCGAACGCTCAACGAGATGGCAAGCCACTACTAGGTTCATCCGACGGCGATTACGCGGTGGAAAAAACAGGTTTTGGAAGGATTGCCTAGCATATTTTCAGCTTCGGCGAGAGTCCGGAACCCCGACGATGCGCTTGAGGCGGATCTTTACGAGCAGATAGGTCGGCTGAAAGTGGAGCTGGAGTGGCTAAAAAAAAGATGGGGCCCTGGACTTGAGGAGCGGCGGGCGATGATAGGACTTGGCCCCCCGGAGATTTCGGTGAGACGGCAAAGACCAGCTCAAATCAGGTCAACCGTGGTCCGAAGAACTGGGAGCGCCTCAGTTTTTGCTGACCACTATGTCCCTTTAATTATGCGCGGATGCAGAGTATTGTTGCACGGTCAGGCCCGAGTTGGCGCGAAGCTGGTCCGCCGCCGCCCAAAGGCGCTTTTCCAGCGTGTCGTTGTCGTTATCTTTCTTTGGCGGCGCGATCCATTTCATAGTCTACCATCCATTCCGGTCTATTGTATCAATGATTTAGATCAAATCCAGCTCCACGCGCCGCAAGAATTTAGGGGCCTAATGGGAAACGGTCAAATGTTATAATGGGCAATGAGCAATTTTGAAGAGAAGCCGTTTGCCGGGAAAAATCTTTGGGCCGTCATTTTAGGCGGTTCTTCCGGATTTGGGCTGGCCGCGGCCAAGCGCTTGGCCCGTTCCGGCCTCAACATCTTTATCGCGCATAAAGACAAAGAAGGCGTCGTCGAGACTTCACTTAAACCCCATTTTGACGAAATTCGCTCTCGCGGCGTTCGCCTTGTCACCCAGAACGTGAATTTGTTTGATGAGGATGAGCGCGGCCTTGTTTTTGAGAGTATTGCCAAGGAGGCGGGTCCCCAAGGCGTGCATCTTTTCATGCATTCGGTCGCGGCGGGAGCTTGCAAGTTGATATTGGAGGATAAAACCCCCGATTTTAAGGGCGCGGCCTTGAAAGGCTTGGCGGAATCTCTCTCAAAGCGGAATGTCGCCGTTTCTTCCGCTGTTCTTAGCGAAGCGGTCAACGAAGCCTTTCATGAGAAGAAATGCGACGCTCTCTACGCCTTGGCCGACAGCCGAATTCCCTATCGGGATGATTTATTAAGCGAAGAAGACTTTAGCCGCACGATTTGGATGATGGGCTATGACTATCTTTTATGGGGCCGCGAATTGTCAAAAGAAGGGCTTTTGGCGAAAGAAGCCCGCTTAATTGCGATGACCTCTGAAGGAAATGAGATCGCTTGGAAGGGATACGCCGCAGTTTCGGCCGCGAAATGTTCTCTTGAGGCTTCTTGCCGGGCTTTGGCGGTCGAATTAGCTCCCTACGGGGCGCGCTCCTTGGTGATTCAGGCCGGAATTACCGACACTCCGGCCGGAAACGCGATTCCCAATTTTGATTTGATGAAGGCCCAGGCGCGGATGAGAAACCCTTATCACCGCCTGACGACCCCCGAGGATGTCGCCGAGACGATTTTCCAGATTTGTCTTCCCGGTTTTTCCTGGGTCAACGGCGAGGTTTTGCGTATTGATGGCGGAGAAGCGATCTCGGGATTATAGATGAGGGGTTCGCTCTATATCCACGGAGTCGGAAGCGCTCTTCCGAAAACGGAAATAACCAACGATTTTCTGCATCGGGAAGCGGGTCTTGAAAAAGGCCAGGATTGGGTGGATTCTCGTCTCGGCATAAATTTGCGCTATTCGGTCCTAAGCCTCGATTATATTCGCGAAACGAAAAATAAAAATCCCAATCAGGCCGTTTTGCACGCTCGGGCGCGCGGGGAAACCCCGCTTTCCTTGGCGGTTTTAGCGGCCAAAGAAGCTTTGGCGCGCGCTCAAGTTTCGCCCCGTCAAATCGGCTGGGTGATCGCTAACTGCGACACGCCTTTTGAGACCATTCCTTGCCTAGCCAACCAAATCGCCGGAGAAATCGGGGCGCGTCCCGGTCCCCATTGCGATATTAATTCCGCTTGTTCCAGCTTTTCTCTTCACATGAAGGTATTGGCCGACATGGAGACTGAACGCCTGCCTGAATTTGTCCTCTGCGTTCAATCTTCGGCTTACACGACGCGAACGGACTATTCCCCGAAAAGCGTGGACGGATATATTTGGGGCGACGGCGCGGCCGCAGAAGTTGTGTCGGCCCGGCATCTTGGGCGTCTTAAAATAGAACCCATGATTTTTGAGACTAAATCCGAGGGGGCCGATGAAATCGTCATCGACGCCGTGGGACATTTTCGGCAAAACGGAGCGGCCGTGCGCGAATTTTCCATTCGCAAGACCTGCGAGATGTTCGAGGAAATCGCGCAAAAAAAGGGGCTTTACGCAGAAGAGTGTTATACCATCGCCCACCAGGCCAATTTCGTGATGCAAAATTCTATTCTTGACCATTTAAAACTTCCCGTCGAACGGCACTTGAGAAATGTTCGAGAACAGGGCAATATCGCCGCCGCAGGATGCCCGTCGGTGCTCGCGCAAAATTGGGAAAAATTCAAGAAGGGATCCCGCATCGTCTACGCGGTTTTGGGCGCGGGGCTGGCTTGGGGCGGCGGATATATGGAGGTTCTCTAAATGGCTCAAGATGTGGCGGTGATTACCGGGGCTTCCGGTGGAATCGGACGGGCGATTGCCAAGGTCTTGAGCGAGAAAAGCTCGGGGGAACTCCGGATCGGTATTCATTACAAGGGAAACGAGGAGGCGGCGAAGGCCCTGCGGTCGGAAACGCCCAATTCTTTCTTGATCCAGGCGGATCTTTCGACCTCAGGCGGGCGAAACGCTCTTTTGGACGCGTGCCTTAAAGAAGGCAATCCCTATATTCTCGTCAATAATGCCGGAATTGACAAGCCTCATGAGCCGGCTCTTAATATTCAGGAAGATTCGCTGGATTTGATTTTTGGGGTCAATTTTAAAACGCCGGCTCTTCTCATGCGAGATTTCGCCAAAGAAATGATCAAATCCGGTTCCGGCGTTATCATCAATGTCAGCTCCATTTTGGCGAAAAAGGCTTTGACTGGAAGCGCCGTATACCGAGCTTCAAAGGCCGCTCTTGAGGCCTTGACCAAACAATTGGCTTTTGAATGGGGGCCCAAGGGTGTGCGGGTCAACGCGGTCAGCCCCGGTTTTATCGAAACGGCCATGACCGAGAGCATCGGACAAGAAACAAGAAACCAGATACGTCAAGAAATCGCTTTAGGGCAATTTGGGACGGCCGAAGCGGTGGCTCTGGCTGTCGCGCATTTAATCGAGAATGATTATCTCAACGGCGCGGTCTTAAGCGTGGACGGCGGGATGAGTTTATGAGCTGGGGGTTTATCGACCGAGTCTTGGAAAAAACAGAGTCTCATCTTTCGGCGATTTATACTTGGAAGGAAGAAGATTGCGCCGGGCATTTTCCCGGGAACCCGGTGGTTCCGGGAATCAAGTTGGTTGAGATGGCCTCTCAAACTGGGGCCCTTTTATGGTCTAAGTTAAGCCCGGAAACCGGGAAAACGGGTCAATTTCTCTCCATTGAGAATGCTCTGTTTAAAAAAATGGTGCGCCCCCATGAAACCGTGGCCGTTAAGGTTTCTTGGCAGGGAGAGCCTTTAAATCCTAAAATTTTTTCTTTTCGCGCGGAGTCCTTTTTTTACGGAGGGCCGAAAGACGGGGAAGCGGTTTTTAGCGGGGTTATATCCCTGGGCAAAGATTCTTTCGAGGTGAATTCATGAAAAGAGTGGTCATCACTGGAGTTGGAGCGGTTGCGCCCAATGGCGTGGGAGTAGATAATTTCCGCGCGGCGCTTCAGAGCGGGAAATCGGGAATTTCTTTTAGGGAAGATTTAAAGGAAATGAATTATCTCTGCCAAATCGGCGGGGTTCCGCCGGTTGAAGAAGAAGACGTTTTGAAAGTGATTCCGGAAAGCGAGCTTAACAAACTTAACGAGGCGATGGTTTACGCGGTGATGGCTTCCCTGGAATGCGCGCGCCGGAGCGGGATGGAAATCGATTGGGTTAAAGGGAAAAGAGACACCCCCGTCTTGTGGGATACCGGGGTCATCATCGGCTCCGGAATCGGAGGGATGGACACGATTCTCGATTCCTTGGCGCCGACCGTTTTTGACGCCAGAAATCAGGAAGCGGGACGGGGAACTGCGGCCATGGGAACCGATATCGTTCCGCAGGTGATGTCGAGTTCCGTTTCGGTTGCGGTCGGCAAATTCCTAGGGGCGGGCGGCCAAACCAGTTCCAACAGTTCGGCCTGCAATACCGGAACGGAGGCGATTTTTGAAGCCTGGAAAAACATCCAGTTAGGCTATGCCGACTCGATGTTTGCCGGTGGGGCTGAGGGCACGCATTACGGAAGCTGGTCCGGTTTTGACGCGATGCGAGACGTTCTTTGTTCTAAATATAACGAGGCGCCGGAAAAAGGATCCCAACCTCTTTCAGCGGGCGCTTGCGGCTTTGTTCCCTCGGGTGGCGCGGGAGTTTTAAGGCTTGAAAGTCTGGAATCGGCCCAAAAAAGAGGGGCAAAAATTCTTTGCGAAATCGTGGCCGCCTATTGCAATTCCGGAGGCCAAAGAGACGGAGGCACGATGACTTTTCCGAATCCCGAGGGAGTTATTCGCTGCATCCGGAAAGTGATCCAGGACTCGGGAGTTTCTCCGTCAAAAATCTCTCTCATCAACGGACATCTAACCTCGACTGCGGCCGACCCTCGGGAAGTCGGAAGCTGGCTGAAGGCTCTGGAACTGGACCCGGCTCGATTTCCCCTCATCCAATCGACGAAATCAATGATCGGCCATTCTTTGGGCGCGGCGGGGGCCTTGGAGTCGGTGGCGGTGGTGGATCAAATCGTCAACTCCTACGTCCATCCCTCGATTAATTGCGAGAAGGCGCATCCCGAGATTCAAAAAATAGCCGCTTCGATTCCGCATCAGAAAGTCGACCGGACCTTGGATTATGTGATTAAGGCCTCCTTCGGCTTCGGAGACGTCAACGGATGCCTTTTATTTAAGCGCTGGGAAAAGTGACGCCTTCTTCCCTTTCGTTTCACCTGACGGCTTGGGGGGCTTTTAAGGGCCTTATCGGCCTGATTTTAAGCTTGTTGGGAGCCTTTTATATTCGATGGGGGAAAAACGAAGGCGAACCCGAGAAACTTTTTATCGGTCTTGCCTTGATTTTAGTCTCGATCTTTTTATTTTAGGCTCCGTGACAGATTTGCGGATAATGCGAATCTCGGCGGGGACATCCTCAAGTCTAATCTCGGTTTGAGGGGCAAGAATGAGCATGCGCTCGACCGTATGCTCGAGTTCGCGAACATTGCCGGGCCAAGAGTAAGCCTTTAGGGCCTGCGTCGCTTCCGGTGAAAAGCGTTGGGCCGCTGCCGACATTTTCTTTTGCGCCTTTCTTAGGAAATGCTCAGCCAGAGGAAGAATATCTTCGGGGCGTTCTCTGAGAGGCGGAATCTCTATGGGAAAAACTTTCAGGCGGTAGTAGAGGTCGTCTCTAAATTTACCGGCGGCCACCAGATCCTCTAAATTCTTGTTTGAGGCTGCGACCAGCCTGCCCGATACCTTGATAGGATGATTATCCCCAACGCGGCGAATTTCTCCCTCTTGCAGGGCGCGCAGGAGTTTGACTTGAAGAGCGGGCGTTGTTTCGCTGATTTCATCTAAAAAAAGAGTGCCCTCCGAGGCTTCTTCAAAAAGACCTCTTTTGTTTCTATCGGCGCTGGTAAAAGAGCCTTTGACGTGTCCAAAAAGCTCGCTTTCCAACAGTCCCTCGGGCAAGGCTCCGCAGTTGACGGCGACAAAAGAGCCGTGGCGGCGGGCGCTTTGTTCATGAATTGCGCGGGCGATGAGTTCCTTGCCCGTTCCTGATTCTCCTAGAATTAGAACGGTGGCCTCCGTTTTGGCGACTTTGCTGACCAGTTCAAGAACGCGTTGAATCTTGGCGCTGGCGTAGACAATTCCTTTGAGGCTGTATTTGTCTCGAACATTCGATCTCAAGGTTTCAACTTCCGCGACGAGTTCCTGATGCTCAAGGGCTTTTTCAAGAGTAATTTCCAATTCTTCGGGGTCAACGGGTTTCGTGAGATAATCAAAAGCCCCGGCTTTGATGGCGTCGACCGCGTTGTTGATGCTTCCGTGCCCGGTCACGACAATGACTTCTATGCGTGGGTCATATTTCTTTACGCGCCTAAGAACTTCCATGCCGTCAATATCGCCGAGCTTTAAATCGGTCACGACTATTTGAGGGTTATTTTCGATCTTACGGCAGCCCTCTTCCCCAGATCTTGCCGAACAGACTTCATATCCCCGCCGTTTTAGTTCCAGCGTGGTCAAGGTATTTAATGAAAGATCGTCTTCAATCAAAAGAACGGATATCTTTTTCAATTTAGCGCTCCAAATAGGGCAGCCAAACCGTAAATACGGTTCCTTGCCCGGGTCTGCTGTCAATCTCAATTCGCCCCCCATGCGCGAGGACGATTCTTTTCGCAGTCGGCAGTCCCAGCCCCACCCCTTGGCTTTTAGTTGAGTGAAAGGGCTTGAAGATTTTCTGTCGCTCCGCTTCCGTGATGCCGGCTCCGGTGTCTGCGACTGCGAAATAGGCGAAATCGCCAGACCGGCCAGATCTAACGGTGAGGGTCCCTTTTCCTTCCATCGCTTGGATGGCGTTGAGGACCATGTTCCAAAAAACTTGAAGAATCTGATCGGAATCAAAGAGGAAGGGGTAGAGGCTTTCATCAAGCGAAAGGGCGGGTTCTACGCGGGGCGCCACGTCTTGATTGGCCATGATCAGTTGGATTGTCTCCCTGAGAAGCGAATTTAGATTGGATAATTTTCTCTTAAGAGGGCGCGGGCGCGCGAAAGCGAGAAGACCGCTTAGAATTTGGCTGAGCCTGGAGCTTTCCCGTTCGATGATTTTCGCCATTGACTTCCGATCCGCAGGGGTTGAATCCTCCAAGGATAAATGTTTCGCCGCCATTGAAACCGAACCCAGTGGATTTCTGATTTCATGCGCGATGGCCGCCGCCATTTCGCCGATATCGGCCAAGGCGCTGGCGTGGGCGAGGTCTTCTTCAAGTTCTTTCTTCTTCTGAATGTCGGTGGCGCTCGATACGAACCCGACGATATCCCCCGCTGTGTCCCGCGCGGCGGAAATCGTCAAGATGAGGGGGAATTCCTTGCCGTTTTTTGCGCGATTAATAATCTCGCCTTTCCAAAATCCCTTTTGGGGGGAGAGAATGTCCTTCCACATTCGTTGATAGAATTCATCCGTTGAGTGGCGGGAACGCAAAATGCCGGGGGTTTTTCCAAGAACTTCTTCCGGGCTATAGCCGTAGTGTTCGACAAAGGCATTGTTGACGCCCAAAATCATTCCGTTGGGGTCGGCATAGCACATGATGTCGTTTGAAGTTTGAAACCCCATTCTTAATATGGAGGCAAGGCGCCGATCTCGTTCTAGGGGTTCTATTTCGCGCCCAATTCCGAATAGAAGTTTCTTCCCTTCATATTCGAGCAGGCATCCGCGGACCTCAAGCTGTAAAGACAGACCGTTTTTATCCCGTAGCAACAGAGTAATGCGGCTATTTCCTTTCTTCAAAACAGCTTCCGTATATTTCTTGTTGATAGGTGTCTGGACCGGGTTGACATGGAAATCATAGATCGAGCGGCCAATTAATTTTTCTCTTGGGACGCCGAGTCTTTGGCAAAGGGCTTCGTTGGCCGTTAAAATAGTTCCATCGGGATTTCTAATCAGAATAAAATCCGGAGTTCGGTCTAAAGAGATAAGGATCTCATCGGAAAAATCCTTAAGGGAGGCGGCGCTTGGCATCCAAGTTCTCTTTATCATCTTTTAGCAAATTATTAACGACCTAAGCGTCGAAACATCTGCTAAAATTTTTATCAGAGGTTATTGAACGGCTATGGTAAAAATCGACCAGATGGCGACGCTTCAGACCCAGCAGCGCCTTTCCATCATGGGGCGCATGCGAATGGCGGACTTGATCGAGATGCCGGAAGCGAGTTTTGCCGCTGAAGTGGCGAAAATAGAAAAAGACGACCTATTTCGCAAGCTTTATTTCGGCGATAGGAATCTTCCACCCGCATTTCAAAGGCAAAAATGGCCGTCTGGGGAACTGCATTCTTCTTTCTATGAAATTGATGAGGGAAGGACGGCTGGATCGGGAGAACGGGTTCCCGTCGAAAAAATGGCGGTGGAACAACGCGCGGCCGTTTTGGCCATCAAAAAAATGGGCCGCGAAAATTTCGAGAAGTACTTTCTGCGGGGGAACGGCGTTCCTTTGGAGGAGATATCAAAATTATTTGGTTTCTCAAAAGAAGAAATTCTCTCGGTTCACGATTTCTTGCTGGATGTGGAAATTCGCTCCGAGTTTGAAGTTCCAGCGTCCCTTCCGGACAAAACCCCGACGCGTGGGGCGGCTTGCGTCGCCCATTTAAGAGTCGCGGAAGGGGAAGTTCGTTTTGAGTTCTACGCTCCTTACTGGGCTCGAGGGCTTTACCATATACGCTATGAGCTCATCGATCGCTGGAAACGGTCGTCCTTATCTTCTTCAGAGAGAACAAGGCTACCGTCTTTAATTAAGCGGATGGAAGCGCTCAATTTACGGCAAAGCGCCCTTTACCGAGTTTTTGAATCGTTGTCTAAGGTTCAAATTGATTATTTGTCCAGCCGGCTCAGCGAAAATCTGTGTCCGCTCAGCCTTAGGGGGCTTGCTCGGCGCTTGGATTTATCCCCCTCGACGATCAGCCGTTCTCTTTCCCATCGTTCGGTAAGGCTTCCATGGGATGAGGAAATTCCGATTATTGCTCTTCTTCCAGGAAAACGCTGGGTTATGCGGGAAATCGTGGGAACTTGGCTTAAGTTCTCTCCGGCCATGACCGACCAGGAATTGACGGCGAAATTAAAAGCGGAGCGCGGAATTTCCGTTTCCAGGCGCACGGTCAACGCTGTTCGGCACGAAATTTTTACCCCGCCAATAAAAAATCCTAAGGGTCCTTAATTATCGCGCGGTCCGCTCGCCGGCGATATAGTCCAAGGTCGCGATTTCGATGGATATCCGAGCTTGGGTGCGCGCAGTTTGTATGGAGCTTTCGAGCGCCCTGAGGTCGGAGTCTTGGACTTCAATGATGGGGACATGCCCAACTTTATAGGCGGCATAAACGATGCGGGAGAGTTCGGAGGTTTCCGTGAGCATTTTAAAATCTATTTTTTTTTGGTCGGCGAGTTCCGCCAGTTGGTCCCGGGTTTTTAAAAAGTCGCGATTGAGATCCTCAGTGGCTTCTTCCTTGTGTTGATGAGCGACTTCCACCATGGCTTTATCCTGTTTTGACTTTTCCGCGCTTTTACCCGCTTCAAAAAGCGGGACGCTGGCCATGACGCCGATGGTATTTTGATAGAGGTAGGTTGGGTTGATGTCGATTGCGACATCAGGGTAAGCGTAATAAGACCGAGCGGAAAGCTGAATCTTAGGCAATGCCTGGGCGGCGTCAGCTTTTGCCGCTAGCTTTGAGGATTCTTCTTGCATGGCGAAAGCCTGAATTTCAGGATGGGCTGCATCCGGGGCGGATCGAAACAGGGGAAGTTCCTCGGGCGTTGGGGGATTAATTTCCACGATTGCCGTCGGATCTTGTAAGCCCGAAGGCATTTTCTTGTTGGTGGTCGCCGAAACGGGCCGTCTTAAATCAAAGGATTGGTTTTTACCCATCAAGGTAAAGATTTCTCTTAGCGCGGAGGCAAGATCGGACTGCGCTTTTCTAAACTCGCTTCGCCGCAAAAGTACGTCTTGATGAGAGGTTAAGGAGTCGATTTTTGAGGACGCGCCTCCATGGTAGCGCTTTTGGATGTCGTGATATTGCGCAAGGGACAAGGATAGAGAGTTGGCGAAAAGCCTAGTTTGTTCAAGCGCCAATTGCGCCTGAAAATAAGCGAGGCGCGCGGCTAAAATGACTTCTCTTTTTTGAAGTTCAGCCTGGGCTTGAGCGGAATGAGCTAGAGCCAATTGACTTTTCCAGTAGCGATAAAGAGCGCCCTCATCCCAAAGGGTGTAATCGAGTTCCGGTCCGATTGCAGTGTTGACATGGGTGCCGAAAGGAACATTGTAGGGCCCCAGTTGAACATTGGGAATGGCGGTCGCGTATCCCCAATTTCCCTCCAAGGTGAGTCTTGGCATTACAAAAGAATATTGGACATTCGCTCCATGCATCGCCCCTTGGCTTTCCGCCCGCGCCGCGGCCAGGGAATGGGAGTGTTTGATGGTCGCCGCCTCGACCGCGCTCAGCGTCAGATAAATTTTAACCGGATCCTGGGCGTGGGTTGAAAGGGGAATTAAAATCAGGCAGAGACCGACAAAGAAATTGGCGGGAAGTTTCTTGAAATGGGCCAAGAGCTCCATGCCCGTAAATCTTATCATTTTGGAGTTTTGCAATTGGGCACGAAAAGGCGGGGTCTTAGGCCACTGAGCTCTTTTCGGTCCAACGGGTCATTTTATCAAGGGTCTCCTGGGAGAGCGCCACCTTGAGCTTCGGAAAAACTTCATGTTCTTCATAATCCAAATGGCGGTTTAATTCGTGCTTGAGAGACGACAAGACATGACGCATGGCGTAGATTCGATCTGAATCGTAGGAGGCGGTCATGGCGCTGAGGAGGCGCCCGATTGACTTAAGGGAATTGTGTCCTTCTTCCACGGATTGGCGCAGTTCGGGACTTATTTTTGAATAGGAGGCGGCTGGCCGGGCCGATAATATATTTTCAAGACGCTGGAGGCGTTCGATAACGCGAGTCTCCGCTTCTTCATGCTTTTCAAAGGCGAGAAGGAATCTTTTTAGAGATTCAAACAGCAATCGACTATCGGCGGAAAGCCGATCGTCCAAACCCGCTCCCTGCGGTTTTCCCAGCACATGCTCGGCTAAGTCAAGCAAAGCTCTTAACTCGAAGTGCTCTTTCTTCAAATGTTCGATCAGGTCCATAAAACCCCCTCATGGGCACGGGAGACGGCAAGCCGAATTGCCGGATGATTTCAAGGATTCGTTCCGGCCTTCCCCAATCGCTCCAGACGACCCCCCTCATCGGAAGGACGTTGATTTTATGCGCGCCGGCTTCAATTACGTCTTTTGAAAAATCGAGGGGCGAGAGGCTCTTGTAAAATATTTCCGCTTCTTCCTCGGAGATACCCAAATCGAGCAGGGGAGATATTTTTTCAAAGCGCCGCATGAGTTCCGGCGTCGTTTCACGCGCCAATTCCCATAGGGTTTTGACTTTTGAGACTGTGATCATGGTATTCCATAAAGCCCCGCGGCTCCATAACCGGGCCGCTTCATCCAAGGGGGGTTTTTCCCGGAACCGAAAAACAGCGTAAATTTCAGAATAGTTTGTGTTCTGTCCTGTTTCGATCCATCCATAGTCGGTCTCGGGGCTTGTCGCGAGGGCGGCCAGTAACAGCGGCCTTTGGGGAGCGTCTTTGACGGCCTTAACGGCTAAGCGTAAAAGTTTCGAGAAAGCGCGGTTGGGCGCGACAAAATGATCCGAGGGAAGAATGGCGACGATTGCTTCGGGGTCCCGGGGGAGGATATGGGCGAGGCAATAGAGAATCCCGATTCCAGTTCCCATGTTTTGCGGCTGCTTAATAATGCGTCCGAGCTTTGCCTGGGTGGGAATAAAGGAAAACTGACTTTTTCCCACAATAGTGAGGATTTGATTGATGGGGCTGATGCTGAGCGCGCGATGGACCGTCTTTTCCACCATCGTTTGAGTCCCGCCTAAAGCGCAAAATTGTTTCGGGCAATCCCGCCCGAACCAGCTTTTAATTGCGGGCCTCAGCCTGCTGCCTTCTCCGGCGGCAAGAACAATTGACCAAGGTTTTGTTTCCACATATGTCTTCCTAGCAACAATTTTTCTTAATCTGGAATTTATGTTGCGCCAAGGATTTCAGAGGCGTTTAGGCGTAGTCGTGAGGAGGTAGTCTATGAAAAACCATTCTTCAGGGACAGGAGTCGCGGAAAAACCGGCGGTTAATGCCTTAATCAATAAACATTGTCCGCCCAAGCGTATTTTAGTGGCCTTAGATCCATCCCGAGCTTCCGAGATCGCTTGGGAAGAGGCTGAGATTTTATCGAAGATTTGGAGATCCAAGGTGGAAGGGGTGTATGTTCAGCCCTGGCTGTGGGCCGGAAATAGCGAATTTGGGTATGCGGATCCGCAATTGACGGCCAAAACCTCGGAGGAAACGGTCGAGCGCTTGCGGCGGAATTTAGGCATTAAGGAAAGGATTGTCTCTCTTCCCGGAGACCCCGTTGAAGAAATTACCCGTTGGGCGCACACGAATAAATTTGATCTCATTGTGGTTGGAACGCAGTCGCGTTTGGGACTGGCGAGAGCGTTTCATTCATCGGTGGCCGAGGCGGTTGTTCGCCACAGCCAGGTTCCTGTCTTGATCGCGAAAAGGCCGGTTAAAAAACCCGAGGCGATATTGGCTCCTTATGATTTAAACATCAGTTCCGTTCCCGGACTCGAGTTCGCCGCCGCCTGCGCGAAAATCATGGACGCGCGGCTTAATATTTTTCATGTCGCGGCGGCCCCGAATGCGGAGTTTTCCGGGGATCTCTCCCACATAAAGAAAACCATCTTGTCCGGGCTTGATAATTTGCCGGCGCCTCAAAAGCCGCATAAAATCGAGGCTCAAGTCGCTTGGGGAAAGCCCATCAATGAAATCCTCAAGGCTTCGTTGGAGGCGGATCTGGTCGTTTTGACGGCGCGTTCTCGCGGGTTTTTGGAAGACATGATTCTAGGAACGACTGCGGAAAGGGTGATTCGTTACAGCGAGTCTTCGGTTTTGGCGGTTCCGGCGGTGGCGGACAAGGGAGAGATATAAACGGCCTCAACGAAGCGGGAGCCAAGATGAATCTTTTTGGAGAAGTAAAAGCGGAACACCACGCTTTGGAGAGAATGATTGAGCGCTTGGGGCTTGCCGCCCGGATTGATGGAATCGGGGCCTGGGGAAGGATTTGGGCAGTCTTGGCCCTTCTTCTTCCGGTGTTGGAGAACCATGAAGAGTTGGAAACTTTCCTCATTGAGAAAGAGTCCTACTTGAAAGAACTCGGCGCTGCGGCTATTTTAGATGAGATTGAAGAGCAGCATCTCCATCTGAAAAAGTTAATGGAACAAATTAGGAGCCTTCCGATTCAGCCGGCGCAAGGCCCCCTAAGCCGTCTGCGAAGATGGTCTGAGGAATTGGCCGCGCTTTTGCGCCTCCATTTTAAAACGGAAGAAGATCGCCTTTGGCCCCATTATATTCGGACCATGAGCCGTTCCTTGGGACGTTCAATGGGGCGGCGCATAGAAAATAACGCCCTAGGGGCCAAGAAAATTCTTAAAAAAATGTAAGACCGTCATTCCAATGTAAAGGAAGGAGAAAATTTATGAAGGCAAAAGACATCATGCGGAAGAATGTCGTGACCATTTCACCCTTGGCGACGGTCAAGGAATTGGCGGATTTATTGACTAAGCATAGGATCACGGGTGTTCCTGTGGTTGACAGCCATGGGGGGCTGATGGGAGTCGTATCCCAAACCGACATCGTCAGAAAGGAAACGCGCCGGGAAGAGGAAACCCTGGATTTTTACCGGGATGTGATGCCCCTTTTGGAGTCTGTTTCAAGAAGGCCGGAGGAGGCGACGGTTTTTGATTTGATGACGCCCGCAGTTTTATCTGCGGATGAGGAGACCCCGGTCGGCGATTTGGCGCGCCAAATGCTCGCGCGAAAAATTCATCGCTTGCCGGTTACCAGAGAAAAGCGTTTGGTGGGTATTGTCTCAACGGTGGATATCTTGCGGGCCTTTGTGGAGATGGAAGAGCTTCGTCCTATTGATGGGGCAGGTCGACTATAAACTCGCTTCCTTTCCCTAATTCCGAGTGGACATAGATCTCGCCTCCCATGGCGCGCACGGCTTCCCGGCAGAAGGCGAGGCCGAGGCCGTTCCCTTGAATGAGACCCTGTCTTCTAGCTTCGGCTTGATGAAAACGGTCAAAAAGAGTTTTCATTCCGTTGGGTGGAATTCCGATTCCGTTGTCTGAAACAGAGATTTGAACGGGGTCTCCGTTTTTTGCGGCCAGGACAATGGAGATTTTCCCGCCCCGATGAGTGAATTTAAGCGCATTGTTGAGGAGGTTCTGGAGGATCCTCTCAAGCAGGTTCTCATCGGCAAAAACCTTATTTCTTTCGCCGATTTTTATTTCAATGGAGATGCTTTTAGCTTGAGAGAGAGAAATTTCGTCTTCAACGACGCGGTCCACCAGCGGACGGAGAAGTATTTCCTTCTTGAATACCGGCATCACTCCTTCGTCTAATTTCGCGATGTCTAAAAATAGATCTAAAAGCTCCATCATGCGCTTTCCGGAGCGTATGCTGATGTTGAGAAGTTCGACTTCTTTTTCGCTTAGAGGCCGGGTTCCGGCCACTTCCCGGATGACTTGAAGAACCGCCGAGATATTAGAGAGGGGAGCGCGCAAATCATGGGCGATCATGCGCCGCCATTCCTCCTTCTGTTTGGGCAGATCTTCTTCTATCGCCGCCTTGCTTGTATTCATATCCGTTATCCCGCGCTCCTCCGGATGATTTCGGAACAAATCTCATTAAGAGGCGCTCGCGCATTCGACTTAAAAGCGTGCTTGCCGATAAGCCAGGGAGTCCATTCCTTAGGCTCGGCTTCGAGGCGATAAACAATGCGGGTTTGGCCCTGGATGCTGGAGAGTTCCCAAGAACCTTCATAGATTGAAAAATTTTTCTTGGAGATGTCCGTAAAGGAAATCAGGTCTAAAGGATGCTCGTGAATAAGCAACTTGAGGTCAAATGAGCGGTTGATGAAGAAAACTTTTCCTGAAATTTCCTGATGGATCAGAAACATCGATTTTTCATGTTCTAGGATTACGCTTGAATTGACGCCTCCGACAAAGTCGGAGATGTGAGCATAATCGGTCAAGACATTCCACGCGGACACGAGAGGGGTCTTAACATAAAATTCGCCTTTAATAAAGTAAATTCCTTTGTGAGAGCGGATGCTGGTAAAGATATCGCATTCGTGCGCGGCGGCTGAACCAGAAAAAACCGGCATCCCCGTGAGGAGAAAAACCGAGGCAACCGCCGCTACCCTAATGTAGTGAGTCATAAATTTATTTATTTCGTCACTCCGACGAAAGAGGACTTAAAACCAAATGATAATGAACTATGACGAAGTCATCAACCTTGATGCTACCGAACATCATCGTTGGAGGCGTAATTCCATAGGCGCTCATTTTAACCGATTGAGAACCGCTGATGGATAAATCAGACCCTGAAAGATTAATAGTTGCATTGAGAATCACGGGCTTTGAGACCCCTGAAATAGAGAGAGAGCCCGGTACGGAGATGGTTTTTTTCGGCCCCGTAGTGGAAACAGAATAGGATTTCAGGGAAAAAACAATGTTCGGGTAACGGGAAGCCTTCATCGCTCTTTGGATGTTCTCATCCATCACTTCGAATTCAGACCTTAAACCCTTGATGGGAACCGTTGCGGTTAGATGAGCCGAGTGGCCCTTAAGAATTTCCACTGACGCGCCCTGTAAGCTCGCAGCCTTAAAAACCATTTGAAGGTTGAAAGTCGAGGCTTTGATGATGAAGGGATGAAGAGTGGATTTCCCCGATATCCAGACGCGGCTTTCAGGAGAAGAATTAAATTTGATGGACGCCGCATAAGAAAACGAAGCCGCGAGGGTCAAGAATGCGCTCAGTAAGAATGCGATTCGTCTTGTGTTCATACCCAAGTTGCTCCTAGATAAATTATAAGCAACAAAATGGCCAATGTGTACGGCATAAAAAGAAGGGGCGGCTGGAAACGTCCGCTCCTTAACTGCTACCAGCGGGATTTAGAACAGGAATTGTACCATCATCCTCAATTCCGGAACTACAGCTCGCACCGTGGTGTTTCCCGCTCCGGTTCCGGCGCTGGCTTCAAACGGCATATCGGCCATGACATAGGATCCGATGCCGCCTGGCCCCGTGTTATCAAACACAGGCATGTTGAGATAAACAGGCGCTTCCGTCACGAATTTAACGTTTTGACCCTTGATATACCATGTGAAAGAAGGCGTAAATTCATCGATGACCGCATCCCCGCTGGCCTTAAACCCCGCGTCTCCGACGGTTTGGCCGGTGTCGATGGCCGCGTAGCGTAAAGAGAATTCATATTTCTGATGGACCAAATAACTCCCTTGCAGGCGGGCGGTTGCCATGTGGATCTCACCGTATAAGTTCTGATATCCGCCCCAATTGACTTCGGCTTCGCCTGAGACGGCGTTTCCATCAGCCAGAGGTTTGCGGATGACGGCATCTCCGCCAACCATGAAAATATCTCCCATTTGCATCGCGGCCGCGTTGGGGGCGCCTTGGTCGATGTACGGGTTCCACTGGGAGCTCAGCATCATGGTGGGATAAGGCAGATTCAGATTCAAGGCCGAGGAATGTCCAATCTGGGTATCCTTACTAAACAGCGCATTAAAGTAAGCCGCTTTCTCAGTTTGTTTAAGCCCCAAGTCGGTTTCTACGACGTGGTAAATGTCCTCATCAACGCCGTCGTTATAACCGGCGCGGACGACGATTTCTGGAATGCCGAAATTTTCCGGCAAATAACGTTGCGGAACATCCTCTCCCGCCCCCGACATGACCGCGATTGTTCCGGCGAGTTTATCCTTGTAGCCTTGCAGGGCCAAGCCGTAATCGCGCGTTCCATTTCCGACTGCGTCGCTTGCGATTGAACGCCCGGAAAACGGCATGTAGCCCGTGTCGGTGAGATTTTCCCGGCTGTAGGGCACGCGGAACTGCCCGACTTTAAGGGAGGTGTCTTTTCCGAGTCTGGGGAGGGGGATGTCAACTGACATATCGAGAAGCGTAAAAGCGACATTCGGCTGATTGCTTTCAACGATGTTCTCGCCTCCCAAGGCCAATTGGGTTTCAAACTTATAGCCTTCAAAGTCTCCTCTCATTCCCAAGCGTGATTCTTGGATGAAGGAGTAGACTCTTTGGTGCGCCCGTACGGGATCGGGAACGATTTCCCCGACTCCGAGCATCTGCATTCGTCCGAACACATTGAGGTTCATCTTATCGGTATTGACAATTGGGATGCCTCCATCGTACCAAGGCTGGACTCCGTTCCCATCGAACGGTTTGCCGTTAAAGAATGTGCTCGTGTCAGGAACGACATTTCCAACCGGCGGAACCTCGGCTCTTGCCTTGGACGCCCATCCAATCAAGAGCGTTCCCATCACCAACCAGACTGCGCGCGATTTCATAACTCCTCCTTGGTCATAGACCATTAGTTATTTCTTTTAAATTCTTGAGCAGGCGTTTGCGTTCTTGTTCCCATTCCTTGGAATTCATCCCAGTTTTGCGTTTTTTCGAGTCATAGACGAGAAACTCGTAGATCTCGCGACCTTCTTTCTTACTGATGACGGCCCCGTGTTTGGACATCATTTTGTGAACGTAGTGGTCCCATATTGTGGGGCTGACTTTCCAAACGTCGGTATCCTTAAAAATTTCCGGGTCCTCTTTTTTTGCGATGATTTCTCCCTTTTGCGTCAATTCTAAGAACTGAGCGTTAATCGGTCGGGCCACTGTATGACATTTGGAGCAACGCGTTATAAATAGTTTGTAGTAGGCTTGCATTTTCTTGGGGTAATGAGAGACGTTAATTGTGGTGGGGCCAAAATCATTGGGGATTACGCTGTCACGGAAGGCTTTTTCCATTTTATCGTCCGCCCACGGCTTGGACAGGAAAAACATAAGTCCTAGCATGGACATTGCCAAGACAATCCAGAGAGTTTTATGGGCATTCATTTGAGGGCCTCCTTAAGTCTTAATTCCGGCAAAAAATTATAAGCAACAAAAGTTCCAAAAGCGGCGGAAGGGCGGAGGTCCTTGTTCTATTTTTGCTGCGGTTGTCGCCAGGTAAGAGGGTAGGCGCGAAAGGGTTGCAGCGCCTCTGGCTTATGGGAGGCTTCATCTAATTTTTTCATAAAATCATTGATGTCGATTTTATGAAGGGCGGCTATGGGTCCAAGCGCTCGCTCAAAGGCCTTCAGGCCGCCGCCTTTTTTCCAAGATTCGTAGATTTCGCGATCGCTGAGCAGTCGTTCTACAGGAAGTCTAGCGCGCACGACGCGGACATTCGGGCTGTTGACAATGGAGACAGGCGTGATTCCATAGGAGCCTTTAGGGAGTGGCATGGCCGGATTTGCGTAAAGTCCATAAAGTTCGCCGTCAAAGCTTCTGAAATTAGTGTCGTTAATAATCTTCTCGATTTGCCCGATTCTCTCTAGTCCGGCATTTCGGAAAGCCTTATAAACGAACTCCGAGCAATTGACGGAACGATTATTAAGATGTTGCTCGTAATTGTAGGGAGTCCCAAGCATGTGGCGCATCTGCTCCAACAGGGCTTTTTGCTTCTTATTAGATAAAGGGGAAGCCGGCTCGAGCAACGTAAAGTTGAGTTTCCCCGAGGCATCGCGTGAACGAGCTAGAAAATCTGAAATATCGCTTTTTTGTACCGCAGGAGGATTGGAGTGATAAACCTGCCAGCGGCCGTTTTCCTTTTCGCCGATGACGCCGATGTGCCCGTAGCGGCTGCCTGTTAAGGCCTCGAAGAAAAATGTGCTTGGGTCCTTGATCATCTCGGAAATCCCAATGATTTGCCCCGTTTTTAGCGGCAGATCTTGGGGAACACTTTCCACCGTGCCGGCGCGAAGGACGCCTGGGAGAAAAGCGAACAATGCGTAGAGGACGACGGCTCTTATTTTTTTATTCATGAGGCCTAGAGAAAGTTTAGCATGGTCGGAATGAAAATACATGAACCAAAAGGCCTAGAGAGTTTCCGGCAAAGGGCCTAAAAAACAGGCCGAAGCATAACGTCTTTCCAAGCCCTTAGGGCGTTTCGCTTTGAGGTTGATTGAGGTTGGCGGAGATTGGCGGGGCCGCCAAGGAAGACGCGCTGGCCGGATTTGGATCCTGAATATGCGCGCTAAAACTTAGGCTTTGTTGAAGGGGAAACAAGGGCCGGCTTTGGAAGACCCAGAGGCTGACGGCCAAGGAGACTACTGCGGCAACCAATGCGGGGACGATCCAGTTTTGAGAGAAAATCCAACGTTCCTTGCTCGCGAAGGGGTAGCGTGCGCTGGAAGTTTGTGGGAAGACTTGGGTCCATTCAGCCGGCATGGATTTCTGCGGGGCCCGCGCTAAAACCATTTTCACTCTTCGCAAGGATTCAAGTTCAAGAGCGCAAGGCGAACAAGAAGACAAATGCCTCTGAAGGCGAAC
>JAJZCM010000068.1 GCA_021846045.1 bacterium
GATCAGCGAATTTGGGCGCCGAAAATCAGAGGTTGCGGCTGCCCGCGCGGCTCTCTTATCGGCTAATCTTGATTTTAACCGCAAGATAGAGGAAATTATTTTTAGAGTTAAAAAATCTTTTTATGCCTTAGCGGCGGCGCAGGAAATGGTGGATGCGGCCAAGGTTAATCTTGAGTTTGCTGAAACGGACCTTTTATCGGTGTCGGATAGGATGAAGCGAGGGCTCTCGACTCTGCCGGATTTAAAATTCGCAGAGGAGAGGCGTGCGCGCGCAAAGCTGGACGTGGATGATGCCGGAGCCCGTCGGGCTGAAGCGCAAGCGGCTCTCGCGGTGGCCGTTGGGGTTCCATCCGACGCGAATTTAAAAGTGGGGACGCTGGAGGAGCAGGAAATTCCTAAGTCCCTGGATATTGAGGCAAGGGCTTTTATTGAACAGGCCTTAAATTCCCGTCCTGATCTTAAGGCGGAAGCGGAAAGGCTCAAAAATAGCGAGGCCGTTGAGGCGCGAGCTGAGGCGGAATTTCGCCCGATCCTAAGTTTTGGCGGGTATTACAATGAAACGCAGTGGTGGCTCAACCTTCACCACCCAACGCCGATCCCCCAAATGGGGAACGCCCCCGTTCAGACGCCTTATTACTCCGAGGCGCAACCTTTTTATTCAGCGATGTTTACTCTAAGATGGGACTTGTTCAATGGTTTTCGCCGCCATAACGACCTGAGCCGGGCCAAGGCCAGGGTCCATTCTCGCGAGGATATTCTCAGATTGCATGAACTTCAGATTATCGCGGATGTGTGGCGCGCTTATTTTGTTTTTGACGCGATGCGGCAGAAATATAACGATGCCCTTAAGTTGTGGGACGCGGCGTCTGAGTCTTATGACGCCTATGATAAAAGCTATAAAGAAGGACTCAGCAATATCGTCGAGCTGATGTCGGCCCAGCGGGATTTGGCGCGCGCCCGTTACACAAAAATTTTAGCGACGGCGGATTTTCTGACGGCTTCGGCAAACGTCGACTATGCAGTTGGAGTTTCATCCGCCACGTGGTCGCGCGCGGAATCCACGCAGTAGACAAAAGGAGAAAACATGAAACTGGAAGGAGAACAAAAGCTTCTCCGAATTTTTATTGGGGAGCAGGACGTCTTTAGCGGCGCGCCTTTGTATGAGGCTATCGTTGGAGCAGCTCGCGACCAAGGCATGGCGGGGGTGACCGTGACTCGCGGGTTCATGGGATTTGGCCTCAAAGCCCGTATTCATACCGCTAAAATGCTGGAGTTGTCCTACGACCTTCCGATTATCATCGAGATCGTCGATAGCGAGGAGAAAATTAATAAGCTGCTGCCCAAGCTTGATGAGATGGTTAAAGAGGGGCTGGTCACGATGGAAAAAGTCCAAGTCATCATGTATCGCGGCGACGCGACGCGCCCCAGGTCCAAGCCCTAGGACGAAGAGGAGTGATTTTCGCCGCGGGCGCGAAAGGGGATGGCGAGTTGGTTGAGTCTCTTGAGAAAATTTCTGATTTTCTGTCCGGCATCGGTCGCGATGATTTGCTCCAGGAAGTTCTGGGCCTTAAGCGGAAACTCCTTGAGGAAGAGTTCCAAATCGTGGTCATCGGAGAATTTAAACGCGGGAAATCTACTTTAGTCAATGCGCTTGTCGGAGAGCCCGTTCTTCCCATGTCCGTTGTGCCGCTGACCTCGGTCGTAACGCTTGTGCGTGGCGAAAAAAGTAGTTCCGCTTATGTCGAATTTTTAGATGGGCGCAAGGAGAGCGTTTCTCTGGATAAAATTCCTGATTTTATCACCGAGGAAAATAATCCTGAAAACAAGAAGGGAGTTGATAGAGTCGTTGTTTCTACTTCGTCTCCCTTCCTGAGCGGCGGGACACTTCTCGTTGACACCCCTGGCGTGGGCTCTATTTATCGGCACAATACCGAAGTGGCCCAGCGCTATCTTCCTCAGGCCGATGCCATGATCCTAGTCTTGACTGTGGATCCGCCTATCTCACGCTCGGAACTTGAGTTCCTGCACTCAGCGAAGCGCTGGGCCAAACGCCTCTACATTGTCCTCAATAAAGTTGATTATATCTCCGCGACAGAATTGGAAAAATCGCTTCAATTCACGCGGGAGGCCTTGCGCCAATCATTGGGAAATGGCGATATTTCTATTTTTCCGGTGTCCGCAAAACGAGGCTTGGAATCCAAGGAAGCCGGGAACTCTAAAGCCTGGAAAGAAAGCGGGATGGAAAGCCTTGAGCGTACTTTGAAATATCTTGTAGTTGGGGAAAAACGGAGGCTCCTTAGCGAGTTGGTAGAGGATCGGGCGGAACGCCTCCTTGGAAACCTTCGCCTTGAAATTATGCTTGAGATTGGGACATTAACCAAGACCATGCAAGATATTGAAAATCAAGGAGCGTCGTTTAAACTAATTTTAGAAACAGCGCGCCGCAAACGATATGAGTTCCTAAAACTCTACCAGGCGGAGTTAAAAGATCACGTTTTTGGGATGCGGGAAGGCTTGTATGAATATGTTCGAGACCAAACTAGGGAGATGATGGACCGCCTAAAAGTCATTTACCAAGGTATTCGTCATGAGCCGTCCTCGGATGTCCGAGCCAAACTCAATAAATTCTTTTTGAATGCAGCCGAGGAGTCTTTTTTGGGGTATTTGGAAAAAGAAGAGCTTCATTGGGTTGCGGTCTTTCAGGGTATAACGGAGCGGTATTTGGAAAATGTGACGGGTATGCTTAACAAGGCCCTTGAGGAAGCTCGCGTGGCCGCTCAAATCAAACATGAGGTTCTCCATAAACCCGCGCTTACTGTTTCTCCGCCAACCGTCTGGTTTGTTTTGGAGGAAGTTGCGATTTGGGTGAAGGGTTTTTTGCCTGTTCCGACGTTGCGGATGTTTAAACCCGTTTTTTTTAAAACTCTTGAACGGCAGGTGGCGGAAGCCATGGACGTCAACGCGGGGAGATTGTGTTTCGATTATGAGACTCGGATTGAGGAAACGGCGGATGAGGCGCGGAAAATAGTCGATAATTTTTTTGAATCCTCCTTGTCCGCCTTGGAAAAGGCCGTTTTAGCCGTTGAAACGCGAAAAATGCTGACTCAGGATGAAGTTCAAGAAAAAGAGAAGATTTTGCGCGCGCGATTAAAAACAATCGAGGAAATCTCGACCGGCGCGCATTTTTCTTATTGCCTTTGAAGTAGATTTTAAAAAACGCAACGCGCCCTAGGTCCAAGCCCCAGGACGAAGAGGAGTGATTTCCGCCGCGGGCGCGAAAGGGGATGGCGTGGGCCCGCGAGGCTAAAACGGATAAACGGGCCGGGTGATCTTATCGGCCAGCATGGGATAATGCTTGGAGTTGCCGGTGATGAGCGTGGCTTTCTCGATGAAGGCGGTGGCGGCGATCAAACAGTCATCCAAAGCGATCGTTCGGCCCGAAAGGCCCGCGCGGCGTTTGAACTCAGCGGCTTTTTCGGCCACCGCCGTGGTGACGGGAAAATGAACGAGTCCCTCGATCAATTGCCGGGTCGCCGGCTCTTCTGCGGGGCGCATACCGACGTAAACTTCCGCAACGACGATGGTCGAACAACCATAGCGGGCGATGGATTTCAGCTCTCCCAGGTAGGCCGCAAGGGGAACGCGGCGCCTCAGATGGTTGATTAGGATATCGCTGTCGATGAGATACGTGAGCACTTCAGGTCTTCAAACGGCGGCCCCGGCGAAGGCCGCGCACATAAGCCCGCGCGCCTCGTTTTAGCTCGGGGTGTTTGCTCTTCGCCCAGGCTCCATAGGTATGATTCAAGGCTTGCTGGAGGCGGATCTGCCGCAGGCCGTTTTCCGCCAACCCGGTCAAGAATTTTGTCCGCTCCCCGGCCGGAACCAGCCGCACGAACTGTTGGTAGAGGGGTTCGGGAAACGCCACGTTCACTTGATGCCAGATCATATGAAATATCCCTAGTAAATATCCTATATATAGATTATAGGAAAAAACTAGTTTTGTCAAGATTTATTTTGCTCGCCCTCGTGGCGACGCAACGCGCCCTAGGTCCAAACCCCAGGAAGGAGATGAAGGGTGATTTCTAAGCCCGGAATTTTCCCTTAAAGCTTTTTTCGGCTTCGCGGTTTAAGGCCTTTTTGTGAAGTTCTTCCCGGCGGTCGGGGCCCTTTTTGCCGCGCGCAATCCCCAAACTGGCCTTGGCCCAACCGCGTTTAAAGTAAATCTCAAGCGGCACCAGGGTCATTCCCTTAGCGTCAATCTGGCTTAAAATCTTTCGCAACTCCGCTTTGTGCAAAAGGAGTTTCCGAGACCTTCGGGGATCGGAGGGAGCGCCGGTGTCAAAACTGTAATGGGGAATGTGGAGATTGAAAAGGTAGAGCTCTCCGTTTTTTGATTGTCCAAAGCATCCGTCCAATGAAATGCGTCCCGACCTTAGAGACTTGACCTCGCCGCCGTTGAGTAGGAGTCCCGCCTCATAGACCTCGAAAATCTCATAAAGCATCCGCGCCTTTCGGTTCAAGGCTACGCTGATTTTGCTTTTGTCCGCTTCGGTTTTTTTCTCAGCCACATAGGTATTCTAATTTATTGAGCGCCCGCTAAAAAATGTTAAAATCCCTTTATGGCTAATATCATGGTCGTTGAAGATGAAAAAGACGTCGTCACCTTGCTCAAATTTCTTCTTGAAAAAGACGGCCATAAGGTTACCGAAGCCTATAACGGTCTTGAGGCCCTAGTCAAAATGGGCGTTGATGGAGGCAAAAAGCCGGACGCCTCTCAATTCTTTCCTGATTTGATTTTGCTTGACGTCATGATGCCGATCATGGACGGCTATTCCGTCTGCACCAAACTCCAGGAAATGGAGGCAACTCGCTTAATTCCCGTTATCGTTTTGACGGCCAAGGGGGAAATGCGGGAGCTTTTTGACCGAGCCAACGTCGCGGCCTACGTCAACAAACCTTTTGATATTCAAAAACTCAGGCAAGTCATCGCGCAGGTTCTGGAGCGTAAAAAATGAGCGAGAAAAAACCGAAGGTTTTGATCGTCGACGACGAACCGGAAATCGTGACTCTCCTTAAGGCGTTTTTTGAGAAATCGGGCTTTGAGGTCTCGGACTCCGCCAACGGCGAACTGGCTTTGAAACATCTGGGCGTTCAGCCGGCGAATTCAAGCGTTGTTCTGCCCGATATCGTTATTCTCGACATCATGATGCCGGTGATGGACGGTTACGCCTTGAACGCCAAACTTCAGGCTGACCCAAGAACGGCGAAAATTCCAATCGTCATTTTGACGGCGAAGGGCCAAAAAATGCGCGAACTTTTTGAAATGGCTCCCAATGTCGCTGCCTACGTTCAAAAGCCCTTCAACCCGAAAGTTTTGAAGGACCTAATCTCCAATCTTTTGTCAGGGAAGAAATAAAAATGACCAACCCGAAAGAGGCGCAAGAGGCCGCTCCCGTTTCCGGCGGCCTGGAAGAGGTCCGCTCCCAGAAAATAGCCAAGGTTCTTGATTTGCGCGCGCGCGGCGTTGACCCCTATCCGGCGGAGTCCAAAAAAACGCATTCTTGCCTTAAGGCTTTTAATCTGGCTCAAAATCTTTCCGCGGGCGAACACGGCTCGGAAGCGGTTGCCGTGGCCGGACGGGTGGTCAGCCTCAGGGATATGGGGAAAAGCCTTTTCGCCCACCTTCAAGACTCCAGCGGAAAAATTCAGGTCTACTTTAAGAAAGACGCGATGAAGGAATTGGAGTTCGAACTCATTAAAAGGGATGTCCATACGGGAGATTTTATCTCCGTTTCTGGTCCGGTTTTTAAAACTAAAACAGGGGAGCCGACGATTGCGGCTCAACAGGCGGTTTTATTGGCCAAAGCCCTTCGCCCCTTGCCGGAAAAATGGCACGGGCTTAAGGACGTGGAACTCCGGTATCGCCATCGCCATCTGGATTTGATTTCTTCTGAAGACGCCCGCCGCGTTTTTATTTTGAGAAGCCGCATTATCTCAACTATTAGAAAGACCTTAGATGATCTCGGTTTTACCGAGGTTGAAACTCCAGTTCTTCTGTCCCAAGCGGGCGGGGCTTCGGCCAAACCTTTTGAAACTCATCACAATGCCCTTGAGTCCGACATGGTTTTGCGAATCGCGACGGAACTTTATTTGAAGCGCCTGATCATCGGCGGGTTTGACAAGGTTTATGAAATCGGGCGCGTTTTTAGAAACGAGGGCATCGACACGCGCCATAACCCCGAGTTTACGATGATTGAGGCCTATGAAGCCTATTCGGATTACCAAGGCATGGCCGCTCTTTTTGAGCGCTTGGTTGCGGCCTGCGCCGAGGCGACGGGCATTCACGAAGTCGAATTTAACGGCAAGAAGATTTCACTCAAACCTCCCTTTGCAAGGGTTTATCTGCCGGAGGCTTGGGAAAAATTTTGCGGCGAAAAAATCGACCGGGTTTTAGACGGTAAAGGCTTTAATCACGCGGCCTTGTTGGATTTGGCTCACCGCCTTCGCGTTCCCGCGGGAGACGCCGTTCCGAGCGCCAAGATTTTCGACCGCATCATGGATTTGCACATACTCAATCATTTCGAGGGATTGACCTTCGTTTTTGATTATCCCACGGCAGTCACGCCCTTGGCGAAACTTAAAGCCGGAACCGAGTCCCTCGTTCAGCGTTTCGAGTGCTTTGCCGCCGGGCAGGAAATTTCAAACGCTTATAGCGAGCTTAACGATCCTCTCGACCAAGTCGAGCGCTTGAAAGAACAGGCGCGCCAGAAAAAAGACGAGGGAAATGATGAGGCGGATATTTTGGACTCCGAGTTTGTCGAGGCGATGGAGGCCGGAATGCCGCCGACCGGCGGAATCGGAATCGGAATTGACCGCTTGGTCATGCTCTTTACCGGACAAAGTTCTATTCGCGACGTTATTTTCTTTCCAACCCTCAAACCTGCGAGCCCTGAGTCTGATCCGGCAGAGTCAAACGGGGGCCAGTGACTCAATTCCTTCCATTTGAGCTCTTCGTCGCATTACGGTATCTCAAAGCCAAACGCAAGGGTCTCTTCGCCGGCGCGACCGCTCTAATCGGCATTCTAGGGGTTTGCGTGGGAGTCGCGGCCCTGATTACGACTTTGTCGGTCATGAACGGCTTTCAGACCGATATCGAGAAAAAAATTATCGGCGCTCAGGCTCACATGACCATTTACGGGCTGGGGCAATCGGCGGATATTGAGGGCTTTAAAAAAACGATTCTTGCCAACCCCAGCGTTAAGGCGGTGGCTCCCTTTGTGATTGGGCAAGCCATCTTGACCTATGATCACAACACCTCGGGCAT
>JAJZCM010000012.1 GCA_021846045.1 bacterium
TGATCGCTTCCAGTGACCAGGCCAAGAATATCAGCACTTCTTGGGGAGAAGATGAGGAAGACGCCGGCAGTTCCTTCATGAATTCTGAAAGTACGATTTTTCAGCAGATGGCGGCTCAAGGGCAAACTATTTATGCCGCCGCCGGAGATGCGGGGGCCTATGACGCCTCGGGTTTGGGGCAGCCTTGGTCAGGAAATCTTTTGACCGACGATCCGGCGTCTCAACCCAATGTGACGGGAGTGGGCGGAACCAGTTTGTCGGGAGCCGTAGGCGGCTCCATCACCGAAACGGTGTGGAATAATGGGTGCCCCGGAACTAATGCGGCGACTGATTGTTATAATAATGGCGCCGGCGGCGGTGGCGTCGCCAATTATCCCTCGACCAATTGGCCTACTCCCAATTATCAACAATATTCCGGCGTCGGCTCCAATGATTCCCAATTTTCCAATACCAATCGTAATGTGCCAGATGTGGCCTTGAACGCTGATCCGCAGGCGTCTCCGTATAGCATCTGCATTGGCGGCACCTGCAATAACTGCGGCAATCCCTGCACGACGCTGATCGGCGGAACCAGCGCGGCCGCGCCTTTGTGGGCGGCGATGACCGCGCGGCTTAATCAGCTGCGCTCCAACGAAGGCTTTTCGCCTCTGGGGTTTGCAAATCCCGCGCTTTATAACTTGGCTTCGAGTTCTTCTTATTCCTCAATTTTTAACGATATAACGAGCGGAAACAATGGCTATTACAGCGCCGGAACCGGTTATGACAACGCCTCGGGTTGGGGCTCTTATAAAGGAAATGCCTTGATCGAGGCCTTGGCTCCGTTACCCGCCCCGCAAAACGTTTCTCCCATCATGATTGGGCTTTCTTCGATTACCTGGTCATGGTCTCCGGTCGTAGGGGTTTCTTCTTACAATGTTTACTCCGCGACTGATTCCGCGTTTTTGGCGAATCTTCCAGCGGCGGCTTCTTCTTTTACCTTAACCGGGCTTCCGGTCAATACGACGGAGGCTCTCACGATTGGGGCCGTCAATGTTTTGGGCAATCAGGGAACGACCAACTCCCCCTCTTATGCCGTTACTCTCGCTCCGCAATTGACGCAAAATGCGAACACCCCGGCGGAGACGGTTTTTTCTTCCAGCATCAGCGTGACCTACGCCATTTGTTCTAATTGCGCTGGATATCTTTTAGAAGCCTCGACCGCTCCCGATTTTACCGGGGTCTTAAGTTCAAGTTTGACGGAAAATACCGCCTTAAGCGCTTTGACTCTGCCCAGCCTTTATCCCGAGACGACTTATTTTTTGCGCTTAGGCGCTCTCAACTGGGCTCTAAGCCCGAATTATATTTCACTCAGTTCAACCGCGACATTGGCCATCTCTCAAGCCTTGCAGGTGATTAGTTCCTCGGGCGGAGTCGTGACTTTCTTGGGACATGATGGCCTCGCGACCGTTAATTTTCCTCCCAATGCCTTTAGCGAGCCTGTCACGGTCGTGGTGGCGACCCCGACCTTGTCCGACCTTTCCTGCCAGATGCCGCCGGGGAAACCTATGACCGATGAGGGCGTTGGAATTACCGTGACTTTAAACCCTGCCGTTGAGCCGCCCGTCAACATCTCTATTCCCATTTCCATTTCTTATGCCAACGCCGTGCTGCCGCCGGGGGTTCAGCCGCAGAATTTTTTCATTGCCCGCTGTGATTTGAATGTCGGAACCTGGATTCCGCTCATTTCTAATTCCGATACTTCGCAGGAACTTGTCACCGCCGCAACCGATCGTTTTTCCGCCTTTGAGATCATGGGACTGGGGGTCTTGGCCGCTTCCGTTCAAGAAATTCAAATTTCAAACAACCCGATACGTCCGGCTCGCGGCATTACCAACACGACTTTCAGCAATCTTCCGGCCAATGCGAGCCTTGAAATTTATACGATCTCGGGCCTTCTCGTCAAGCGTTTGACGGCGGATGCGACCGGCGTCGCCAAATGGGATGCGACTAATTCCGCCGGACGCGGGGTTGCGAGCGGGGTCTATTTTGTTTTCGTCCGCGGAAATGGAACTCAAACGACTCTTAAAGTCGCCGTTCAAAGATGAGGATGGGGGCGCTCTTTTCTTTACTTTTTGTTCTTCCCGCCTTTTCCGCTTCCGCCGCCAATTTTTCCTCCGCGGCCAACGGAATTACCACCGCTGATTTTTTAAATCTGGGGGTCGGCGCCCGCGCGATGGGAATGGGCGGGGCTTACACGGCGGTGGTCAATGACGCGACGGCGATGTATTGGAATCCGGCGGCCTTAACCCAGACGCCGAATAATTCCGCGACCGTGATGTACGCTCCGTATTTGGTGGACACTTCTTTTGATTACGGCGCCTATTCGCACAATATGGGAAAATCCGGCGCCCTAGGCGTCTCGGCTCAATATTTTTCCGCGGGCTCTATTGCCGAGACGCAAAATTACCAAAATATCGGGAGCTTTAATCCTTACGACTTGGCTGTCTCCGCCGGTTATGCGTATCCGTTGGGAGAGGAAGCGGGCATGTTGTCCGGATATTCAGTGGGCCTTTCCGGTTCGTTTATCGAGTCTGCGATCGTCAGCCAAGCCAACAGCGAAGCGGTCAATTTTGGTCTTTTGTCTCCGCTCTATTTGGACGGAAAATTTCGCTGGGCGTTTACGGTGGATAATTGGGGGCCGCCGATGACTTTCGATCAGGTTTCAAGTCCCTTGCCTTTCGCGATGCATCTGGGGTCTTCTTATCAGATTACGCCCAAATGGCTGGGGGCCTTGGATATCGGGTTTCCGGAAGGGGGAAGCCCTTACTTCGATATCGGGACGGAATACGATATTTGGAGAGATTCCCTGTGGGATTTTTCAGGGCGGGCGGGATACAGTTCTTATACGCTTAACAGCATCGGCGGGTTCACCGGATTTTCCTTCGGCTTTGGAGTGGCCCGTCAAGATTTGAGTTTTGATTATGCCCTCATTCCCTACGGAGCCTTGGGCCAGGCCAATCGGATTTCCTTGACCTTTAAATGGGGGGGAGAACCCGCCCGTTCCAGCATGTTCTATTCTCCCAACGGCGGGAATTCTTCTTCATCTGGAGCTTCAAATGCTTCGAGCGCGACTCCAAATTCTCAGCCTTCCCGCAAGAAACCCCAAAATAACGGCGGGCCGGATAATAGTTCTCTCCAAAACGATAACTCCCTCATCATTGTCCATTAATCCGTATGGCGCAGCCTAGGACGGAGAAATTATTTTTGATTTGATTCCTTGTTTTTAAAAAAACTAAGATAGGTTCATGGGTGAAGGTTTGATGTGGGCGGCGGGGGGCTTGGCGGTTTTCTTCTCCGTCTTAATGCTCTTCCAGAAATCCCTGTACTCCGCGGCGATGTGCCTTCTTGTGGTCATGCTTCAGGTGGCGATTATCTTTTCCTTGTCAGGTTCGCCTCTTTTGGGGCTTATGCAAATGGTCATCTACGCCGGAGCGGTGATGGTTTTAGTCGTCGTCGTCATCATGGCTTTTCCGAACCCGACCGCTTCTCGTTGGGGGAATTTTTTTCTCCCGCGCCCGCTGGCGATTCTGCTTTTGGCCGGGTTTTTGGCGGAACTCTTCATGATTTTTCACGGGGCCGCGAATTTCCCGGCTAGTTCCTCGACCGCGCCGAATAATTTGGCCGTAGGATCTATTTTATTTGGATCCTATGCTCCGGCGACGGAAGCGGCGACCTTGCTCATGTTTTTGGCGGGATTGGCCTTGGTGGAAAAAAAGGGTGGCGCATGAATTATTTAGCGTGGCAGATTTCAGCGGCTCTTTTTGTTTCCGGCCTCTGCGCAGTTATTTTGAGAAAACAGCTTCTGGTGATGCTTTTTGGCCTTGAGATCATGATATCAGCCGCCTTGATTGCCTTGGTCGCCCAGGCTTCTTCCTTTCAAGATTCAAATGGGCTTGCCGCGGCCTTGATCATTTTATGCGTGGCGGCGGCGGAGGCGGTCGTAGGACTTTCCTTGATTCTACATTTGAGGAAAAATAAAACGCTTCCGGATACGGACGCATTGATGAATCTTAAAGGCTGATATGGGTATTCCTTTCGCGGTCGTTTGTCTTTTTGCCGCTCCGGTTTCGGCTCTTCTTTTTGGGTATTTCTTTCTTTTAAAGAGAAAGCCGGAATGGATGCACTGGCCGATGATTTTGTCCTGCGCGGTGGTAGGGGCGGCGGCGGCTTCGATCGCGGCTCAGGTTTATTCCGGCCATATTATTGACGTTTCTCCTTTCAAGTGGATGCCGCTCAGCTCCTGGTCAATTTCCTTCGGTTTCCGTCTGGACGGCTTATCGGCGGTCATGTTGTGCTTGGTTTCCTTGGTGGGCGGTCTCATCCACGTTTACGCCGGGGGATACATGGAAAATGACCCGGCTTTCGGGCGTTTTTTCCTGGCCTTTCACCTCTTTTACCTTTCAATGATCGGCTTGGTCGTGGCCAATAACTATGTCCAGATGTATCTTTTCTGGGAAATGGTGGGACTTTCCTCTTACCTTCTGATTGGTTTTTGGTATCAAAAAGCTTCGGCCCGAAGAGCTTCTTTGCAGGCTTTCTTTACCAATCGCGTGGGAGACATCGGCTTTTTCCTGGCGCTTTTGATTTTGATGAACGTATTTCCAGCCGCGCATACGCGGTTTGTTGAATTGTTTCCTCTTCTCGGCAAGGGTTCGCCCGCCATTTCTTGGGTTGGATGGTTTCTGTTCCTAGCGGCAATCGCCAAATCGGCTCAGTTTCCTCTTTATTTCTGGCTTCCCGATGCGATGGAAGGCCCCACTCCCGTTTCCGCCTTAATGCACGCGGCGACGATGGTGACGGCCGGAATATTTTTAATGGCGCGTTCCTGGCCGCTGATGTCCTTGGTTCCTCATTTGCCGAATACCATCGCGGCGGTGGGGGCGTTTACCGCAGTTTTCTCGGGCATTATCGCCGCGACTAGAAAAGATTTAAAGCGCATTTTGGCTTATTCGACCGTCAGCCATTTGGGCATCATGACCTTCGGCTTGGGGCTCGGGGAGGTCTCATCCGCTGTTTTTCACTTGGTCACGCACGGGTTTTTTAAGGCGGCTTTGTTTCTTTGCGCCGGCAACATCGCGCATGCCCTTCACAAGTCCACTGCTTCGGTTGATGAGACCGGCGGGCTCTTAAAGAAAATTCCAGTCACGGCCGTTTTTTTTACGGTCGCGGCGTTTTCCTTGAGCGGAATTTGGCCCTTCGCCGGTTTCTACAGCAAGGACGCGATTTTAGGCGCCGCGTTTGACCGCGGGGGATGGGCTGGCGCCGCCGGTTTTGCGATTGCGTTTTTAAGCGCGTTTTATATTTTCCGGATGCTTTTCCTAGCTTTTCTTGGACCCCGCAAGGAGCAGAATCCGCCCGAGCATCCGCATGAGGCTGGCCCCATGATGAACGCTCCGCTTTTTTTCATCGTCCTGGGCGCGTTGGGAATCGGCTGGTTTGGAACGGAGTTCTATAAATTGGTCAGTTCCGGCTGGCTGGGAGCTTCTCCCATGGTGAAAATTCCCGGCTTTGACTGGGCTTCTTTCACGCGCTCAACTTCGATGGCCGGTCTTGGAATTTTAGCGGCTTATCTATGGACCATGCAATGGCCTTCCTTTGATTGGGTTTGGCGCAAAAACGTTCCGCTGGTTGAAAAAGGTTTTGACGCCGATTTTGGCGTTAAGCCCATGGTCGCGGCTTTGACTTTGCTGGTTGAGGAACTCAGCTATTTGTTGGGAGTTCTCTGGGATAAAAAAACCTGGGATGGGTGGATTGAAAGTATGTCCGCGTGGGCGGAAGACGCGGCGAAAAGTGTTTCTTCACTGGCGTCCGGACGGCTGAATGATTCTCTGTGGTGGATTTTGCTGGGCGGAGGCGTGATGCTTTTGAGGCTATTAAAATGATCTTGACCCTATTTTGGGCTTTCCCGATTGTGGGGGCTTTGTTTACCTTGTTTTCTCCCGCGTTTAACTTGCGCGCGCGCTGGATTTCCCTTATCTGCGCGGCGATGGAGTTGTATCTCGTTTTAGAGGCCGGCACGGGATTTTGGGGCGGACATTTGGCTTCTCTTTCCGAGCCGGGAAAAATTCTCACTTATGGAATCAGCTATTCGTTTTCAATGGACGGGCTTTCGTGGTTGCTGTGCCTTCTCAACGCCTTTCTGACCCTTATCGCCCTTTTGTCGTCTTGGAAGCAGGATTTGTCCGCAGGTTTCTGGGCGTCTTTTCTTTTCCTTGAAGGCGCGGTAATGGGGGTTTTCCTCGCGCAAGACCTTTTTTTCTTCTATATTTTCTGGGAAGCGATGCTGATTCCGATGTTCTTTATCATTGGTCTCTGGGGTTCCGAAAACCGTGTGCACGCAGCCATTAAATTTTTTCTATTTACTTTCTTCGGGAGCTTGTTCCTCCTTTTGGGGATATTGGCCTTGGTCGTTTTTCATCATCAGACGACCGGCGCATGGAGCTGGGACATGAATATTTTACGCGCGCCCGAGAGCGGCCTCTACGCAATCCTTACTTTCGCGGCTTTCGTGGTCGGTTTTGGCGTTAAAATTCCGCTGGTTCCAATTCACACCTGGCTTCCTGATGCGCACACGGAAGCCCCGGCTGCGGGTTCGATTATTTTGGCCGGCGTTCTTCTGAAAGTGGGGGTTTACGGGTTTTTGCGCGTGCTTCTTCCCGCTTTTCCGAATTGGGGAATGAAAGCCTTGCCTTGGTTGGGGGGCTTGGCCGCGATCAACGTCATCTATGGGGCGCTGTCGGCGATGGCGCAGATGGATTTAAAGCGCTTGATTGCCTATTCCTCAATCGCGCACTTGGGTTTTTGCGTTTTGGGAATCGCTTCCCGAACCGCGCAGGGTCTTGCCGGAGGAAGTTTGCAGTTGATTAATCACGGACTGACCACGGGAGCCTTGTTTTTAATGGTCGGGTTCCTTTATGAGCGCACGCACAAAAGGGGCTTGGCCGATTTCGGCGATTTGGTGTCCCAGGCGCCGCTTCTAACCTTCTTTTTCGGCGTCACGGTTTTCGCTTCCATCGGGCTTCCGGGGCTCAACGGATTTGTGGGAGAATTCATGTCTTTGTCGGGGATGGCAAAAGTGTCCTTGCCGATCGCGGTGGTGGGCGTTTTTGGCGTGACGATTGCGGCTTTCTATCTTTTGCCCGCGTTTCAGGCCGTTTTTCTTGGCGAGAGAAAGCCCGCCTCGGTCAGTTCGCGAGTCTTTGATTTGGATTTTAGGGAACAAGCTCTTCTTTGGCTTTTAATCGTGCCGATGATCGCAATCGGCTTGCATCCGGGGCCGCTTCTTAATATCGTCGGCCCTGCCGTGGGGAAACTCATTTTATGAACCCAGCCGCTTTATTTTTAAGACTCGCTCCGATGGGCTCCGGCATTTCTTTGTTTTGCGGAGTGTTGGGTGTCGCCTTTGCCGGCATTTTTAAAAAAATCAACTCCGGGCTTATTCGAGCCTTGGGCCTTTTAAGCTTGGCTCTCGCCGCCGCGTTTGTTTTTGCTCAGCCGGCGAACGGAAGTATCTCAGCGCTTCTTCAAGCTGACCCAATGACGAAAGCTTGGTGCGGAGTTTTTTACGCGGGGGCCCTTCCCTTTCTGATCGCCGGAACCTGGGAAGACGAGGTGCCGGCGCTTTTGCTTTTGGGAAGCCTTTTGGGCATGACTTTGCTGGCTTTTTCGGCGAACCTCCTCATGCTTTTTATTTCCTTGGAACTTTTGAGTCTTCCCGTTTATCTCTTGGTCGCCTTAACTCCGGCGAAAGGGCGTCCTAAAGGACTCTCCTTCGGGTGTCCATCTTGGGAAGCGGCGATTAAATATTTCTTCGCGGGTTCGGTCAGCGCCGCTTTCTTTCTCTTGGGGTTGGCCTGTCATTATTCGGCAACCGGTGGATTTGCCTTTGCCGGGAACGGCTCTTTCTTGGACCAAACGGCGTTTACCCTCATGGCGGTTGCCGCGCTTTTTAAAATCGGCGCGGCGCCTTGGCATTTTTGGCTGCCGGATGTTTATGAGGCGGCGGAACCGATGCTCTCCGGATTTTTGTCGACCTCGGTCAAGGCCGCTGGCGTTTTCATGCTGATGCGCTTGGGGCAATATTCCCAAGCTAGTTTTATTTCTCTTCTTCCGGCCATTGGCGCCTTGACGATGATTGTAGCGGCTCTGGCGGCTTTGAACCAAACCCGGCTTCAACGGCTTTTGGCTTATTCGTCCTTGGGTCACGCGGGAGTTTTGGTCTTGGGCGTGGGCGCGTGGCTTTTGCTTGGCGCGAGCGAAAAAAACGCCCTTCCGATTTTCTTTTATCTTTTCTCCTATGTTTTCATGAGCAATGGCGCTTTCTTCTTTCTGGAGCTTACGGGAGTTTCGGAGTGGAGGGATTTGAGGGGCTTGGGAAAAACTCGCCCGGTCTTAGCTTTCTGTTTTGCCGCTCTTGCCTTGTCCTTGGCCGGAATTCCTCCGACCGCCGGATTCTTGGCGAAGTTTCTTGTTTTCTGGCAGGTATTTAAAGCCGGGCTTTACGTTCCTTTGATTGCCGCGTCATTAGCCACCTTGGCGGCCTTGGTTTATTATCTCCGCATCATCCGAGAGATGTACTTAGAAGAAGGAGTCGCGACTTCAAAAATTGAGGCGGGGACTGGGATGGTCAGACTCATCGTTACGCTCAGCGCCGCTTATTCGGCGGTCGTCGGCTTTTTGCCGTGGATTTTGTCGGCTTTTCAGAGGGTATTGGGATGATCGCTCTCATCTTGGATGTTCTAGTTGTCGGCGCGATCGCGACGATTATGACCTATGCCGGACGTCTTTTGGGGCCCGCGCCTAAGCATGGAGGAGATGGCAATCTGCCTTATGAGACCGGAATGCCTCCCATCGAGCATGCGGAAGAGAAAATTTCCGTTTTATATTGGAAATTTGCGGTTCTTTTTGTTGTGTTTGACGTTGATCTGGCGCTTTTATTTCCTTGGGCTTTGAGCCGCCCTCATTTGACTTTGTTCAACGTCTTATCGGTAACTTTGTTTGTCTTGATTACCGCCCTCATGGTCGCTTACTTTTGGGCGAAGGGGGTTTTGGAATGCCGGTAGATGAAGCTTTGGATGGAGTCGTCACGACTCAGTTGGACGCCGCGCTCGGTTGGGCGCGGAAGTATTCTATTTTCCAATATCCCTTCGTCACCGCTTGTTGCGGAATGGAGTTCATGTCGACGGCGGCTTCCCACTACGATTTGGACCGCTTTGGCGCGGCCTTTCCTCGTTTTTCTCCTCGGCAGGCCGATTGCTTGATGGTGGTGGGAACGATTTCGCACAAAATGGCCCCGGTTTTACGCCGCATTTATGATCAGATGGCCGCTCCCAAATGGGTGGTGGCCTTCGGCGTTTGCACCTGCACAGGCGGCTTTTACAACAATTATTCGACAGTTCAGGGCATTGATACCATCGTCCCGGTTGATGTCTATATCCCCGGATGTCCGCCCCGTCCTGAAATTGTTTTGGAAGGACTGATCCTCCTTCAAAAGAAAATTGAAAAGCAGGCGGGCGAGAGAGTCAAATGACCGATATTAGTGAGCCTCAAGAAATGCGGGTTGCGGCTGCGGAAGCCTTTGATATCCTCAAGAAACTCAAGAGCGAAGGCTATAATATGCTCGTTGATTTTACCGCCGTTGATTATTCGGCCTACGGCCCCTCTGGAACCAAGGCAGATTCTTGGAAACGGGCATATCCGCTTGAGGAGGAGAGTCTCGCTCGTCCAATCGCTTCTGCCGATGGAGAAGAATACGGGACTCCGCATCGGCCCGGATCAGGCAGTTTGGATGAGGCCCGTCCTACTTCGCCCGTTCAAGAAAGATTTGAAGTCGTTTACCGCTTGATGAAATTAGACGCGAAAACCGGAGACGATCTCGGGCGGGTGTACGTTCATTGCGGGGTTCCGGAAAACCCGCCGGTTCTTCGCTCAGTGATGAGTTTATGGCCTATCGCGGACTGGCTGGAAAGAGAAGTCTGGGACATGTTTGGAATTCAATTCGTTGACCGCCCGGACATCACTCGTCTTCTCATGTATGAGGAATTTAAAGGCCATCCGCTTCGCAAGGATTATCCGATCACCAAAAGGCAGCCCCTCATCGGCCCGCCCGGCGGCGAGCGCGAGAATAGCCCGAGCTTCAACATCATCCGACCGACGGTGAAATATGACTGAGCCTAAGCGAAGAAATGGTTGGGTTCCAGATTCCGCGCAAAAGGAAACCATGAGTGATCAAAAAAACTTTCTTTTAAACATGGGGCCGCAGCATCCGGCGATGCATGGCGTGGTGCGTCTGGTTTTGGAATTGGACGGCGAGAAAATCGTCCACTCTAAAGCCGAAATCGGATATCTCCACCGCGCTTTTGAGAAGCAATCGGAAAATGAGATTTGGAACAACGTCGTGCCTTATACGGATCGCCTGAATTACGTCTCTCCGCTCATCAACAATGTCGGCTATTGCATGGCGGTTGAGAAATTGGCGGGAATCGAGATTCCGGAGCGTGGGCAGTATTTGAGGACCATTGCCTGCGAGATTTCCCGCGTCACCGATCATTTGACCTGCGTTGGCGCTTCCGCGATGGAGCTTGGGGCTTTTACCGTTTTCCTCTATCTGATTAAGGCGCGTGAATTTTTATATCAGATGGTGGACCAGTTGACGGGCGCCAGGGTCACCACCTCTTACACGCGGGTGGGCGGAGTGAAAGGGGATTTGCCCCAAAATTTTGCGGAAAATCTCCGCGATGTTTTTAAAAAAGTGCGGGAAGCGGTTGTTGATTCCGACAAACTTTTGACTAAGAACCGCATTTTCCGCGACCGCATGGAAAACGTCGGAATTATATCCCAGGAGGACGCCATCGCCTATGGAATTACGGGGCCTTTCCTGCGCTCAACCGGCGTTCCCTACGACGTTCGGCGCGCTCATCCCTATTTGATTTATGAGCGCCTTGATTTCGAGATTCCCGTCGGCGCTAAGGGCGACAATTACGACCGCTACTTGGTACGCATGGCTGAAATTGAGCAAAGCTTGCGCTTAATTGAGCAATGCTTAAACCAGATTCCCGATGGGAAACATTCCTTGGACGTCTCTGAAATGAAGGACGCCTTTTTTTATCAGGATGCTGGCAAAAAAGGGGACACCGCTTTATTAAAAAAATACAAGGCCAAGGTGGATAAGACCTTGGAAGGCTATGACCGAAGCGAAGTGGGCGTTGCCCGCGCCGCCAGCCATTCTGCGGTTTTGCCCCCGAAGGAAGAGACCTACGGTTCGATTGAAGGGCTGATGAATCATTTTGAGCTGATCATGTGGAACTGGGGCGTTAAAATTCCGGCCGGAGAGACCTATTGCGCGGTCGAGGGCGGAAACGGCGAGCTTGGCTTTCACATCGTCAGTTCTGGAGAAGACCGCCCTTATCGCGTGCGTTGCCGCCCGCCGTGTTTAAACCCGATGGCGGCGCTCTCCAAGATCATTGACGGCGGGTGGGTGGCCGACATCATTCCCACTTTCGGCTCGGTCAACATGATCGCGGGAGAGTTGGACCGGTGACCGAGTTCCCAAACTTTTCGCCAAGAGAAAAAGAAGTTCTTGGGAAAGCTGAGGACATCTTGATTCATGAACTCTCTCCGGCGAGGATTATTCTATTTGGTTCGCGGGCTAAAGGGACGCAGACCCCAGGGTCGGATTTTGACCTAGCCGTCGATGCTCCCAGGCCCGAACGCGGCATTGAATTAAAAATCAGAGAAGAGATCGAGACAGTGAGCGGACTCTACAAAGTGGATGTCGTTTACTTGGGGAATATTGAGGAGGCTTTTAAGAATCTAATTTTAAAGACGGGGAAAGTGATCTATGGATCGTGAGGAGGTCGAATTCGCTCTTAGGAAATTTTCAGACGCCGTTTCGGCGTTGAGGAGCGGGCTTTCCGAAGCGAAATCCCAGCTTGAAAAAGACGGCATTATCCAAAGGTTTGAATTTACTTTCGAGGCATTTTGGAAGAGCCTTAAAATATATCTTGCCAACAAAGGGGCTATTTGCAAGTTTCCGAAAGATTGCCTTAAAGAAGCCCTCCGTTCCGGACTTATCAGCGATGAGGGAGTTTTTTTGAGCATGCTTATGGATCGCAACCTCACTTCCCATGTTTACAGTGAGGAAGAGGCGGAAAGGGTTTATTTAAGCATTGTCGAAAAGAATTATATTGCCGCTTTCGAGGCGGTTTTAAAACAGATGAGGTCATCTTTATGAGTTCAGCTCAAGCGCAATCTCTCGTTGAGGCTTCGCCTTTTTCTCCAGAAGAGGAAAAAATTTTGAATTCTTGGACGAAGGCCTATCCACATCCGATGATGGGCCTTTTAGAGGCCATGCGGCAGGTGCAGACCTGGCATTTATGCGTGCGCCCGAAAGATGAGGAGTATCTCGCCGATCTTTTTAAGACGACTCAAAATCACGTCCATCAGGTGGCGACTTTCTTTCCGTTGTTTACAAAAAAGCCGACCGGGAGAAAGCGAATCGGGCTTTGTCACGGACTCTCCTGCGCGATGGCGGGTTCGGATAGAATCGCCGAACTGCTTGAAAAAAAATTGCGTGTCAAGGAATTTGAAACGACTCCCGATGGCGAATTTTCCTGGGAAGAGATGGAGTGTCTGGGCGCTTGCGAACACGCTCCGGCGATTATTGTCAATGAAGAACTTAAAGGCAAAGCGACCGAAAACTTAGTTGATGAAGTTATCGCAGGTTCTGGTGGACGGCACAATGGACAATAAAAAAGGGCCCCATAAAACAGGGGTCCTAGGCCAACTCGGACAACCGACCGATATCAATAGGATAGCAGGCACGGGAGGCGTTGTCAATGCCTCCCGCCGCGTAGGGTGCAGAACCACCATCTCGGTTGATTGTTCGTCCCTGTATTTTCATAATATTTTAACGGTCGTCATTGCGGCGAAAGCCGCAATCCAGACTTTTGCGTGGGCCTGGACCCCGACTTTCGTCGGGGTGACGGTGGCGGAAGTTCCCATCTCCCCCTCAGAAAGGTTCCCTATTTATGACTAAAATTTTAACGAAGCATTTCGATGAGCCGAATTTGCATGAGTTGGAAACCTACAAGAATTTCGGCGGCTATGAAGGCATTAAAAAAGCTCTTTCGCTTAAGCCCGCGGAGGTCACGGCCGAGGTTAAGAAATCAAATTTGAGGGGGTTGGGCGGCGCGGGTTTTGCGACCGGCATGAAATGGGAGACGGTTCCTCCCAAGGATAAACTGCCGGGACCCCGCTATGTGGTGGCCAATGCGGATGAATCCGAGCCCGGGTGCTTCAAAGATCGCGTCTTGATCACTAAATCTCCGCACAGCATTCTCGAGGGAATGTTGATTGCCGCTTACGCTATAGGGGCGGAAGACGCGTTTGTCTTTATTCGCGGCGAATATGCCGTCCAGCATCAAATTCTGGCCGCTGCCATTGCCGAGGCGGAGAAGGAAAATTTGATCGGTAAAAATATTCTGGGTAGCGGATTTTCTTGTCGTATTTCACTGATGCGCGGCGCCGGAGCTTATATTTGCGGCCTAGACACCGCTTTACTGGAAACCATGGAAGGAAAAAAAGCCTGGCCCAGGCAGCCTCCGCCCTTTCCGACAGTCAAGGGTCTCATGGGGCAGCCCACGGTGGTCAACAACGTCGAGACCTTGGCGATGCTTCCCCATATTTTGAAAGATGGTGGGGAGGCCTTTGCGAAAGTGGGGGTCGCAAAAACCGGCGGAACCGGAGTCTTCTCAATTTCGGGAGACGTTGAAGCCCCGGGAATTTATGAGTTTCCGATGGGAACTCCGTTGCGGAAAATGATTGAAGCCGCAGGCGGAGTAAAAGGCGGGCGAGCGCTTAAATGCGTGATTCCCGGAGGGGCCTCCACTCCTCCGCTGACCGCTTCTGAAATCGATGTTCCGATGGATTTTGAAAGTTTGAGGGGTTTAGGAACGTTTTTAGGCGCCGGCGGCGTCATGGTTTTGGATGAGACCCGAAACATGGTGGAAACGGCGCACAATATCGAGCGCTTTTTGGCCCATGAGTCTTGCGGGCAATGCACGCCCTGCCGCGAGGGTTCCGAGTGGACGACAAGGATTTTGGAGCGCCTGATGTCCGGCCAAGGCGTTCAGGAAGATTTCCCTAATCTCCAGAGGGTTGGCGAAAATATCACCGGAAAAGTCATCTGCGCCTTGGGCGATACCGTTGGCATGGTCGTCCGGGGATTCATGAAGAAATTCCCGGAAGATTTTAAACTTTCCAAAATCCATTAAGGGCTTGTAATCTACTGGGCCCTTTGCCGGCGCGCATCTAGGATTTTGGACCCATTCTTTTTGTTCTCCAGAATGTTATATTTATGGGGATATGGGACAGTGGCCGAGGCGAAGGCGGGTCTTGGTAAATTCTTCCCGTTCTATAACAACGAGCGGTTGCATCAATCGCTGGACTATCAAACGCCGGCTTTCGTTGGGGTGACGTAAGCATTTGCGCTAATTATGCATCGGCGGGATTGAGGTTTAAAAAGCGCGTCTTAACCTGATGGGCCAACATCGCGTAGGCAAAAAGAGTCAAAAGAAGCCACGGCCAAAAAGACCACGGAAGAGGCACGAGCCCGATGTAGGAGGCAAGGGGGGAATACGGAAGAATCGCCGCTATGGCGGCGATTCCGCCGGTCGTGAGGAAAAGCCCCGGACTTGCCCAACTTTGAATGAAAGGAATGTGACGAGTTCTAATAATATGGACGACTAGGGTCTGGGTAATCAAGGACTCAACGAACCATCCCGTGTGAAATAAGCGCTCCAAATATTCCTTGGCGGCCTGCGAGGTGCCGGGCGCGGAAAACAAATGGCACTTGAAAAACCACATCATCAAGGCGAAAGTCGTGTAATCAAAAAGGGAACTCACCGGCCCCAGCCACAGCATGAACTTTTTAATGAGCGAAATGTCCCATTTTCGCGGCTTTCTTAAATAATCCTCATCCACGCGATCAAAAGGAATTCCAACCTGGGAAAAATCATAGAGAAGATTATTGACCAGAATCTGAATAGGCTCCATGGGAAGAAAGGGAAGAAGATAAATGGCTCCCAACATGCTGAACATATTTCCAAAGTTGGAACTCGCTCCCATGCGGATGTATTTGATGATGTTTCCAAAAACTTTCCGCCCTTCAATAATTCCATCATCTAAAACCATGAGGCTTTTCTCGAGCAAAACGATGTGAGCTGATTCCTTGGCGACGTCAGACGCCGTGTCCACCGAAATTCCCACGTCCGCAGTTTTGAGCGCGGAGGCGTCATTGATTCCGTCTCCCAAAAATCCAACGACGAGGCCGCTCTCTCTTAAGGTCGTTATAATTTCTTCTTTTTGCGTGGGGGATAAACGGGCGAAAACCGAATGTTTTAAAACAGTCTCCTTGAACTGCCCAGGTTCCATTTTCTGAAGGGCGTCTCCAGTGATGATTTCGGAGACTAGAAGCCCAACGTCCTTGCAGACTTTTTTCGTCACCAAGGAGTTGTCTCCGGTCAAAACCTTGACCGCGACTCCTGCCCGGTTTAAAGCCTCGATTGCGACCGCCGCAGAATCTTTCGGCGGGTCAAAGAAAGCGATATACCCCAAAAGAATCAAATCTTTTTCATCGGAGGCCGCGAAGTTTTCCTTGGCAGTTGAAAAATCCCGGTAGGCGACGGCTAAAACGCGGTAGCCGTCCGCGCTCAGACTCTCGTACTCCTCCAATAAATCTCGTTTCAACATGTCAATCAAGGGGTAGATGGCGTCATCGACCTGGTAGCGGTCGCAAACATTAAAAATTTCTTCCACCGCGCCCTTGCAGATGAGAACATGGTCGCCCTCGTAATCAATGACGACCGACATTCTCCGGCGCACGAAATCAAACGGAATTTCGTCTATTTTCCGGCAGCTGCGTTCGACATCCAAATCCGAGTGAGCCAATATCGCCTTGTCCAGCAGATTTCGGAGGCCCGTCTGATAAAAACTATTCATGTAGGCGTATCGCAAGACGTCGTCCGACTCCCGATTGGTGACGTCGACATGCTTTTCCAGGATGATGCGGTCTTGGGTCAGGGTTCCCGTTTTGTCGGTGCAGAGCACATCCATCGCGCCAAGATTCTGAATGGAACTTAAGCGCTTTACGATGACTTTTTTTGAGGACATCGTCAATGCGCCTTTGGATAAATTAACGGTGACGATCATCGGAAGCATTTCCGGGGTCAGGCCCACCGCGACGGCTAGGCCGAACATCAATGCGTCCAGCCATCCGCCACGGGTAATTCCAACTAAAAAAAACACGACCGCGACCATTACGATCATGAAACGAATCATCAGCCAGGTAAAATCCGATATGCCGCGGTCAAAGCTGGTCAGAACCTTTTGCTCGCCTAATTTTTTCGATATTTCTCCGAAATAGGTCTTCCCGCCGGTGACGACCACTACGCCCTTGGCGCTCCCGCTCAGGACGTTGGAGCCTTGAAAGCAAAGGTTGTTGAGTTCAAGACTCGTTTTGCCCTCCGAATCGCAGGGAAGGGCGTTTTTTTCAACCGGCATCGATTCGCCCGTCAATGCCGCTTGGCTGACAAAGAAGTCCTTGGCTGAAATGAGCCTCAAATCGGCGGGAATAATCGATCCCGCCGCTAAAAGGACGAGGTCTCCGGGAACTAATTCCTCCGGAACAATGGAGCGTTCTTGTCCGTTTCTTAAGATGAGGCAGGTGGTCTTGACCATCGCAATCAGCTTTTCGACCGCATTGTTGGAACGGGTTTCCTGAACATAGGACAAAATCACGCTCAGGAAAAGCATGCCAAAGACGACCACTGCCGATCTTAAATCGCCCATGAAAAGAGAAATAGCGGCGATGACGGTCAGTTGAATAATGAGCGGATTTTTGAAGCGCACGAGAAAATCAAGGATTAAATTTTTATTCTTTTGATCATGCGGCGTATTGGAACCGTAAAATTCAAGGCGTTTTTGCGCCTCTTCTTCCGTTAAACCTTCCTCTCTTGAGTTAATTCGATTTAGAAATTCGGATGCATTTAACGAGGCGGAGGCCGCAAGCGAAACAGCCGGGGGCGAAAACTCAGGGTCGGAGTTTGGTTCCATGAAATCCATTTAACTACTCACGTCACCCCGACGAAAGTCGGGGTCCAGAGCATCGATCTTCTGGATTCCGGCTTGCGCCGGAATGACGAACTTGAGCAGTTACAAATCCATTTAGTATAGCAAAGTTAAAAAATGGGCAATAGGTCCATTTTTTGCTAGATTATGTTCATGAGCTCGGAACGCAAAACGTCTTATATTCTCTTTGGCCTCTCCGCCGCGGCTATTATCTGGCTTCAGTTAGGGGCGGCGTTGCTTGCCGCGCTGGTTTCTCTGATGATTTTAAACGCCGCTAAAAAAATTGCGGCTAAGAAACTGGGGGAAGCGTCCGCCAAAGCCCTGGCCCTCCTCGTTTTTTTCGTCATCTCCGCCGCTTTTTTCTGGGTTCTGGCCGTTTTCGTCGATCTGGCGGCTACCCGGGCGCCCATGATCGCGTCACTTTTCATTCCCAAAATAAACTCCTTGGCCGACCAATGGGGCGTTTCCCTGCCATTCGATAATCTCCAGAATTTTCACGCGCTGATCGCCAGTTCAATCAAGAACAATCTTCAGCAAATCACCCATGCAAGTTCCCTTCTAACCCGGGGCTTTCTGCAAATCGTTCTCGCCATTTTTGCCGCCACGGCTTATTTTTGGACAAACACGAAGAAAGATCATCCGCAAACGACGTTCTCCCGAAATCTCCGTCATGAAATGTTTGAAAGAATGCAGCTTTTCATGAACGGATTTACAAAAGCCTTCGGGGCGCAATTTACAATTTCTCTCATCAACACCGGCCTTGTCTCGTTTCTACTCCTCATCCTTGATATTCCCTACATTCGTTTTTTAATGACGGCAACCTTCGTGTTGGGCTTTCTGCCCATTATTGGCGGAACCATCACCTATGTCGCGATTTTAGCGGCGGCTTTCACAATTTCAAATCGCACCTCCATCCTAGCCATGATCTCGCTGGCAATTCTCCATCACGCGCAATATCCCATTCAAGGACAAGTATTGGGAGAAGAAATGCAGGTTCCCGCTTGGGAAATTCTCGTCGGCCTTATTTTTGGCGAAGCGATTTTGGGGGTCGCGGGAATGGTTTTGGCTCCGGCCCTGGTTTTTTATCTCCACTCGGAGCTAGGCTCCGTGGCAGAATAATATGGACAAATTTTACCGCGCGATTTTTGAGCGAGGAGAGGAATAACCATAGTGAATCACGGAGCTAACAAATGAAAAACTTATTCGCGGCTTTACCAATGATCTTTGTTTTGCCGGTCGCGGCTTTTGCCGCCGCTTCCGCGGCAAACCCGCACAATTCAAGCGCGGTCTCCTATCAAGGGGCCACGGTTCCGCACCCAAAAGTCCCGCAAGACCCTTATTTAGCGGCCTTGGAAAATATCAAAAGTCCGATTCCATCGGTCCGTTTGGGGGCCGTTCAATTCTTGGCGCAAAATCATAATCCCGCATCCATCGCGCCGCTAACGGGAGCCCTTTCGGATAAGAACCCGGTCGTTTGCGCCGCCGCTATTCATGCCTTGGGACTTTTGAGGATTAAGGCGGTCGCGCCTAAAATTGCGCAACTATTAGCCACCTCTCAATCTTCCCAGGTCAGGCAAAACGCCGCCGTTTCTTTGGCCTACCTGGCCGATCCCGCGGCCATTCCAACGCTTATTTCCGCCATTTCCGATTCTCATCAAAGCGTCCGCTATGCGGCGATAAAAACCTTGGGCAGCCTCCACGCCCTGGCGGCAGCGCCGGCCTTAATCAACACGCTCAAAAGTTCAAACGCCAATATCCGCCAAACCGCAGCAGCGGCCTTGGGACAAATTGGGTCTCAAAAAGCCTCCGCCGCGCTCGCCGCCCTAACTGAGGATCCCGACCTTCAGGTTCGACAAGCCGCAGTCATCGCCCTGGGTTCGACCGGGGGAAAACTCGCCATTTCCCCGTTGCTTAAGGCTCTAAAAGATAAGGACTTTTCCGTCAGCCTTAACGCGGCGCGCTCTCTTTCAAAACTGGGAAACTTTGAAGGAAAAGGCGTCGCGCTGAAGGGCCTGAGTCAAAAAGATCCTTTTCTGCGCCAGGAAGCGGTCACGATTCTAGGAATGGCCGGCGGAAAAAAAGCTTTGCGGGCGCTTAAAAAACTCTCCAAAAAAGAAAAAGATCCTGCGACGATTAGCCTCATCGGCTTTGCCGAAGCCCAAATCAAGGGGCGACTTGGAATAAGACCCGCGCCCAAGAAATGAGACGCCTCTTCGGCCCTCTTTTTTCGCTCGTCCTCAGCTTCCTCTTTATTTTTCTCTACAGGCCGACGCTATTTGGAGTTAAAACAGGCAATGTCTTTGGCAGCCTGGAAAATTCCTGGCAGGATTTTCTTTTTAGAATCAATAAAAATCATTTGAGACGCGGCGACCCTCGAATCATCATCGCCGCCATCGACGACCCGACGCTTCATCAATACGGCTATCCGCTCCCACGGGAAGTTTACGCAAAGCTCATTGATCGCCTCAAAGAGCTTCAAGTCAAGACCCTAGCCTTTGACGTTCTTTTTGCCGACCCCCGAAAGGGAGATTTAGAATTTGCCCGTTCCCTAGAAAAATTCAAAGAGAGCGTTCTAGATTATGCTTATAATAATAATTCGAAGCATTTTGTTTTACCCCCGCCGCCGTTATTAAAGGCCGCTCAAAGCCTCGGATATGTGAACATTGAAAACTGTATAGACGTGGATGGGCACATTCGAAAATTTCAACTCTTTCAGCCTTCTTTTAAAAATCCAAAAATGCATTCCCAGGGAGAAGCCCTCGAGGTTCCGGCCCTCGCTTATTTTACGGGAAAGTCCTTTAATCAAGTGACCGGCCTTCATCCGACGGGCAGGTTCTTCTATCTTAATTCTAGGCCGCCAACTTACAAGGAGAATGCGAATTTGCGATTCTCTTATCCCGTTTATTCCATCGCTCAAATTTTAAAGAAGGGCCTCCCGCAAAGAGAAAAAGAAAGTTTAAAAGGTTCCCTGGTTTTAGTCGGTTCGATCGCGCTTTCCGCCTTTGATCATTATCCATCACCGTTTATCGATGTCAGTCCCGGGGTCGAACTTCATGCCAACATTCTGGATAATCTTCTTCATCGCGACTGGATGAGTCCATTCCCGCCTTACTATCAAATATTAATCGTTCTTCTCTTTATCTGGATTCCCTTTTCCTTAAGACGGACGCCTCCCCACTGGGAAGCCATAGCGGTTCTCGGCGTTTTTCTGGCCTTTGGCGGATTTTGCGAATGGAAGTTTCTCGAAGGAATTCGCATTGGATTTGTCCTTCCCTCGACGGCTCTTCTTGTCTCCTTTGTCGGGGAAACAATCTACCAAGCCTTGACCGAAGGCCGCGAGAAAAAATTCATCAAGAATTTATTCGCTCAGTTTGTCTCTCCTGAGGTCGTTGATGATCTCGCGAAAAACCCCAATAAAGTCAAGTTGGGGGGAGAGAAAAAAGACATGACGATTCTTTTTTTAGACATCGCCAATTTCACCGGGATCTCGGAAAAAATGTCTCCAGATGAACTGATTGCGTTCCTCAATCGCTATCTCTCGCGCTTAAGCCAGGTTATCCATGATCACGGCGGGGTCGTCGACAAGTACATGGGAGACTCCATCATGGCCTTTTGGAACGCTCCACTCGAGGTCAAGTCCCATCGCGTCAAGGCGTGTCTCACGGCCTTGGCTCTTCAAGACGCCGTTTCGGAACTCAATAAGAATCTCCCGCCCACTATTACGCATCCGCCGCAAATTAGAATCGGAATCAACGCCGGTTTTGTCACCGTGGGGCTGACCGGAAGCGAGCACAAACTTCAATATACGGTCATTGGAGACGAAGTCAATTTAGCTTCTCGCCTTGAAGGCGCCAATAAATTTTTCAGATCAGAGACGATGATCAGCGAAGCCGTCTACGCGGAAGCCAAAACGGCAATTGAAGCAAGAGAAATCGGAATTATCCGCGTTCTGGGAAAGGAAACTCCCATTAAGACTTACCAGATTTTGGCGAGCAAAGGGACGCTTCCCCTCGCATGGAAAACGGCCCTCCCAATTTATAATCAGGCGATTACAGATGTCCGCAACAAGGAATACGTCAACGCGATCCATCTTTTTGAAACTTTCCTTAAAATTATTCCTAATGACGGAACCGCCGGGTTTTACCTATCCGCTTGCAAAAAAGCCCAAGAGAGCACTCCATGGGACGGAATTATTCATCTGACCTCTAAATAAGCCCCGCATGATTATATTTTGGCGTTTGTTATTTGGGCATTTGTTGGCGGATTTTACGCTTCAAACCAACGCCGTCAACCGCTGGAAAAGAAAAAACGCCTTCGGGATGCTGTTTCATTGCGCCATGCACCCTGTTCTTTACGCGCTTTTGACCTATCCCTATCTCTCTCGCCCTTGGATTGAATGGCAAAAATTCAGCCTTAACGGATGGAGTTGTATTCTACTTCTGTTTTTAACCCATTGGATCGAGGATGAATGGCGGGTTTTCACCATTTTCAAATACCATACTCCTGACAACACCCTCTATTTTCTTTGGGATCAAGTCATCCACGTCGCGCTTATTTTTGCCGTGGCGCATCTGCTTCAATTCTCAAATCCTTCCACCCAGCTTATTCCCGAAACCTGGCCTGTATTGGGGTGCCTTTTTGTCGTCACGACTCACATGGCGGCGATCCTCATCTATTTTATCGAACAAGATATTTTCGGCAAGCCTTTCCCAAGAACTTTTGAAAAATACGCCCTCATGGGAGAACGCCTGGGACTTTTCCTTTCTTTTCTCGCGCCCGGCCTTTTCGGGCCTGTTCTAGCGGGGTTTTGGCTAGGAGAAATGGTTTTTGTGCGTTTAACTAAACGAATGAATTTTTCCTGGACCGGTTTTTTAGTTGGAGCTCCTCTCGCCGTAATTTGCGGTTTTCTCTCCAGAATCTTGTATTATCATTAGTAAAGGAGTAACTACTCACGTCACCCCGGCGCAAGCCGGGGTCCAGGGCAGCGATCTTCTGGATTCCGGCTTTCGCCGGAATGACGAACCTGAACAGTTACGAAAGGAGATATTTGTGGAAGATATTTTGATTCTCTCGGCCGCAAGAACGCCCATCGGTTCCTTGAACGGCTCTCTTGCCGCCTACAGCGCGCCTCAATTAGGAGGAAAAATCTTGGCCGAAGCCCTGAAAAGATCCGGAGTCGCTCCCGAGTCTTTGGGAGAAGTCGTCATGGGAAACGTTTTATCTGGGGGAGTCGGGCAAGCGCCAGCCAGACAAGCCATGATGCAGGCCCAAATTCCCGTTTCCGTTGGTGCGAGCACGGTGAACAAAGTCTGCGGCTCGGGGCTTAAGGCCGTCATGATGGCGGCTCAATCCATTGCCTTGGGCGAAGAAGACTATGCCGCTGCGGGTGGGATGGAATCCATGTCGCAATCTCCGTTTTTACTTGAAAAAGCGCGAAACGGATATCGCTATGGAAATGGAGTTTTGGTTGACTCTATTTTAAAAGATGGGCTTACCGATCCGTATTCGAATTGGCACATGGGGGAATGCGGAGAATTATGCGCGGAGACGCACTCAATCACCCGTGAAATGCAGGACGCCCACGCCGCCGAAAGTTACGCGCGAGCTCTCAAGGCCCAGCAAAGCGGCGCTTTTTCGGAAGAAATTTTTGCCATCGACGGAATCGCCTTAGATGAGGAACCCGGCAGAGGGAAACCGGAAAAAATCGCGCGCTTAAAACCCGCCTTTAAATCCGGAGGCTCAATCACCGCGGCCAACGCTTCAAAACTCAACGACGGCGCCGCGGCTTTGGTCTTATCGAGCGCAAAAGGGGCCGCTGGGAAAAAACCCTTGGCCCGAATCGCGGGTTGGGCGACTTTTTCTCATGAGCCGAAATGGTTTACCACCGCCCCGGCGGGAGCCATCGACAAACTTCTCAAAAAGACGGGCTGGGCCAAGGAATCAGTCGATCTTTTTGAAGTCAACGAGGCCTTCAGCGTCGTGGCATTAGCCGTTCAAAAACTGGCTGGGCTTCCCTCTGAAAAAATCAACGTCAACGGCGGCGCGGTCGCCCTAGGACATCCCCTAGGAGCCAGCGGAGCCCGAATACTCGTGACCCTCTTCTACGCCCTCAAAGCCCGTCAAGGCAAGCGCGGCATTGCGGCCATTTGTCTCGGGGGGGGAGAATCCGTTGCCGTCGCCATCGAAAGAATTTAAGCTTCCCCAAAAGCTTTCTCTATTTGATTTGCGGATTTTGGGCGATTCCGCTCGCGCTGTCTTGCCGCCTTCAAGCGCGGCCAAGGTCAAAAAATCGCGAGCGGTTGTCGAAAAAATCGCGTCCGGCCCAAACCCCGTTTATGGGATCAACACCGGATTCGGCAGTCTCGCCTCTCAAAAAATCCCAAAAGAAAATCTTCTTGAGCTGCAAAAAAACTTGGTCTTAAGTCATGCCTGCGGAGTCGGAGAAATTTTAAGCGAAAAAGAAGCGAGAAGCATTCTTTTTTTACGGCTCAATGAGCTTTCGCGCGGCTACTCCGGAGCGCGCGTGGAACTTCTTGAGCATATGCTTCGGATATTTAACTCCCAGGCTTCTCCCCTGATTCCTTCTCAAGGCTCCGTTGGGGCCAGCGGAGACTTGGCGCCGCAGGCTCACATGGCGCTCTTACTCATTGGAGAGGGAAACGCATTCTTAAATGGAAAACTTATGCCCAGCCGGAAAGTCCTTCGCGCGCTTGGGCGTTCTCCTATTCAGTTGAAAGCGAAAGAAGGCCTTTCTCTCATTAATGGGACGCAGGCCATGCAGGCCGTGGGAGGTTTAGCCCTATCTTTAGCGTATCGAGTTTTTGAAACGGCGCAAAAAACAGCCGCTCTCAGCCTTGAAGCTTTAACGGGAACCCCGGTTCCCCTTGAAGATCAAATTCAAAAACTTAAACCTCACCCGGGACAAATAGAGACCGCGCGAAGACTCAGACAACTCCTCAAAGACAGCCCTCTGAGGAAATCCCACCTAACGGGGGATACTCGCGTTCAGGACCCTTACAGCCTCAGATGTCTCCCGCAGGTTCATGGCGCGGTTTTAGACGCCCTCGAATTTTCAAGAAAAACCGTCGAACGCGAAATGGAAAGCGTGACGGACAACCCCATCGTCTTTCCCGATGGGAAAATTATTTCCGCCGGCAATTTTCACGGGCAAGCCTTAAGCTTTGCCTTCGATTTCGCGGCCATGGCCTTAACTTCCATGGGGAATATGTCCGAGCGGAGAATTTTCCAGCTCATTTTAGGCCAAGCCCCGCGCCTCAACCCCTTTTTGGCGCGAAGACCCGGAGTTGAATCCGGCTGGATGATCGCCCAAGTCGCGGCGGCGGCCTTGGCCTCTGAAAATAAAATCTTGGCTCACCCCGCGTCTTCTGATTCCATCCCCACCTCGGCCAATCAAGAAGATTTCGTCAGCATGGGAATGAATGCGGCGCTAAAACTAAAGAGGGTCGTCAACAACGTTTCCCGAATCATCGCCATCGAGACGCTTTGCGCCGCCTGCGCGATGGAATATCACAAGCCCCTTCTTCCAGGAAAAGGAGTTTTGGCGTTTCTTAAACAGCTTAATGCTCAAATAACCACGGTCCCCAAAGAACGTCCTTTGTCCAATGAAATCGAAAAAGCCCATCTTTTAATTTTAGATGGATATTTCGATTGACAAAAGCCTTAAACTTCTCTAAGATAAAATCATGAACGTTTATACAAACTTAATCTTGGATCCGTTAAGCGATGCGTTGAAAGGCTTCATGACGCATCTACCGCAACTTGTCGCGGCCATCGTCTTATTAATCGTCGGCATGTTCGTGGCAAGAGCCTTGCGCACGGTCGTCGACAAGGTTTTCGAGCGCGCTCATCTCGATGAATACACAAGCCGAATCGGGCTCAATGAGGTCTTTTCGCATTTAGGCTTTGGAAAATCTCCCGCCTATGTGGCCTCGTTTCTGATCTACTGGTTTGTTTTATTTATATTCATCATTTCCGCTGCCAATGCGGTCAACATGACGGTTGTTTCCAACCTCTTGGAACAATTCGCCCTCTTCTTGCCGACCTTGGTTGCCGCGCTTTTGATTCTGTTCGGCGGGCTCTTTTTCGCGCGTTTTCTCTCAACCGTGATTGAGAATGCGGCGAAGTCAAACGGAATCACCGGGAGTGCGTTTCTCGCTCAAATTACCTACACCTTCGTTCTTATTTTCACGGCCATGACCGCGCTTGAGCAGTTGGGGTTTAAAATGGAACTCTTAACAGTCGCAATCGAAATCCTCTTTGCATCGCTGGGGCTTGCAGTGGCGATTGCTTTTGGTCTGGGCGGGAAAGAAGCGGCGGGGGATTTGATTCGCGATTTTGTAAAAAAATCAAAAGACTAAAAGGCTGAAAGATTGGGCCGTAGAGGATTTGAACCTCTGACATCTGTCGTGTGAGGACAGCGCTCTACCGCTGAGCTAACGGCCCGACTATTTTGATTTTACAAAACTTTCCATGCGATGAAACGGCCCAAGCGTGGTCATCAGGAATTAAATCCTTCTTCCTCGCCTCAATACTCGGGCGAAGCCCCCCCGAAGCTCGCATCATTTTATTTTTTAGCGGTGGTCATGGCGGCGACGGCTCTCGCTTTCGCGCCGAGTCTACGCTGCGGCTTCGTCAATTGGGACGATGACGTCAACCTGCTGCAAAACCTGAACTACCGCGGTCTTAACTGGACGCATATCCATTGGATGTTCACCACATTTTATCTTGGGCCCTACCAGCCCTTGAGCTGGCTCAGTTACGGCCTAGATTATAAGCTCTGGGGCATGAATCCTTTCGGCTACCATCTGACGAACTTTTTGCTGCATATCATCAACGCAGGCCTTTTTTACCTGGTCTGCATTCTATTAATTGAGAGGATTGCGTCCTACTCGCAAAGATCCGCGCCGGAGAGCCTCCCCAGAGGGGCGCCATCCGGGCCGCGCGCAAATTCCTTAGCGGAGAAGGCGCGCCGGGACTTGAATCTTCAAGTCTCCGCGGCGGTCGCGGCATTGGTTTTCGCCATACATCCTTTGCGCGCAGAATCGGTCGTCTGGGTCACTGAAAGGCGCGATGTTCTCTCCGGGTTATTTTATCTGCTGGCTCTCTTATTCTATTTGAAGCGAGCGTTGATAACCCCTGAAATCTACGGCCACAACGCGCCGCTTGTTCCTGTCCCGAGTTCCGGCGCCCGCCGCCGAACGTTCGGCGTTCTTTCTTTGCTGTGTTTCGCCTGCGCTCTAATATCAAAAGCCATCACGGTCAGTCTGCCGATCGTATTGATCATACTCGACCTTTATCCCCTCCGGCGTTTGCCCTGTGATATTAAAAAATGGGCGGCCCGTGAATCAATTGGAATCTGGCTGGAAAAGATTCCGTATTTCGCCTTGTCGTTGGCCGCCGGCCTCATTGGATACAAGGCGCAAGCCGCTGTCGGCGCAATGAGGGTCATGTCGGAATACGGTACGGCGGCCCGCATTTCCCAGGCTTTCTACGGACTGGCTTTTTATTTCTGGAAAACCCTCTGGCCTTTTGGGCTCATACCCTTCTACCAAACTCCGGCGCCTTCGATGATTAAGCCCTGGGTCTGGCCTTTTTGGCCCGCCCTGCTCGCAGTGCTCGCGATCTCATCGGCCGTCGTTGCCCTGCGGCGGAGGTGGCCGGCAGGCTTGGCCCTCTGGGCATTTTACGCGGTCAGTCTTCTGCCGGTATTGGGCATCGTGAAATTCGGACAATATCTCGTCGCTGATCGATATAGTTATTTGTCCTGCATGGGCTGGGCGGTGACTGCCGGAGCTTTCCTTCATCTTGCGTTGACGCGATCTAAAAGAAGGAAGAGTTATCTTGTCGGCGCGGCGCTTCTTTGCGCCGGTCTCGGATATCTAACATGGCGCCAAGCCGGCTATTGGTTTGACTCAGAAAGCTTGTGGAAACACGCCGTGGCCGTCGCTCCGCTCAATGATTTCGGCCACAATAACTTGGGAACCGCTTTGCAAAAAAAGGGCAAAACAGACGAAGCTATCCAGAGCTTCCGCGCCGCTTTAATCGCCAATCCGACCAGCATGTTCGCGCATTACAACTTAGCGAACTCTCTCGTCAAACAAAATAAGATTGAAAAGGCGATTGAGCATTATCAAGCGGCCTTGGCGCTCGATCCGGGATACGTGCCGGCGCTTAATAACTTCGCCATTGTTTTGGCTGATAAAGGAAATATCGCCGAAGCCCTACGCTATTTTAAACTTTCCCTTTCGAGAGACCCGCAGGATGCCGAAACTCATTTTCTAATGGCGAACGCATTAAGCAAGCAAGGCAACATGAAAGAAGCGATCTCCCATTACCGGGAAGCCCTAAGACTTCGCTCGGATTTTATGGAAGCTTATAATAGCCTTGGCATTATTCTGGCGCGCGAGGGAAAATTCAGCGAGGCCTCGAAAATATTCTCGGCCGCGCTGAGAATTAATCCGAACGACCCCTATGCGCGCGCCAATCTCGGCATTGTCCACAATGATCTTGGCGCTCAATTGGCCGACAAGGGCAAGTTTGATGAAGCCATCGAGCATTATCGCCGGGCATTGAACCTCAATCCCGATAATGCCAACGCGCATTTTAATTTGGGGAATGCCCTGGCCGGCAAGGGGAAGCTGGAAGCGGCGGCGACCGAATACGCCGCGGCGCTTCGCCTCAAGCCTAATTTTGCGCCGGCTCAAAAAAATCTGAAAATCCTATCGCAACGGCTTGGGAAAGTTTTAAAACCCTAACCTCAATTCATCGTCCGGCCCGACGATTGCGCATCCTTTTCAACGTCCAAATTCGGGAATTCCATATAGGTCCTTTGCCGGACATTGTCTAGGCCTTTTGGCCCATACGCCTGCCCTCTTTTTCATGTTTCAATAGGAGAGTAGTTTAGAATTATTGTCTTACGGGGGATTAAAAAATAAAAAAAATTCTTTCTTCGACTTTAGCCGCCGCTCTCACTCTTGTGTCGCCGGCCTTTGAATGCTCACAGGCTTTTGCCGGGATGAACGCTGAGGGTCGCGTGGCGGACATCAGCGTCGTGCTTCTCAACGTCCTAGCTTTGCCAGCCGCAACTATCGTTGCGCTCATTATGGGCTTTATGGAAGGTCAAAGCTCCGGCCCAAAAGCCGCTTTTAAAACAGGATGGGAAAACGTCAAAAACCTAAACAAATTAATTAACGAACACATTTCTGAATTTAAGCAGGGACAAACTCCGCTTGGATAGACCCACAATGAAGATGTGTAGCTATGAAGCTTTTAAGTTTTGAAATTTCAACGCCCTTAGGTCCTTTGGAACGCCTTGGGGCGTTGGTTGAATCTCAAATCGTCGATCTAAATCTTGCCGCCCGTCTGCGCTTTGAAGCCGAGGGAAAATCCAACCCTTCCAGGCTTGCCGATGTCTTAGTTCCGCCGGAGATGAGCGCTTTCTTGGAAATGGGAAACGAATCTTTCTCCGCCGCCCAAGACACGCTTGAGTTTTTTTCCAATAATTTAAAAAAAAGAGCTCACGCCGGCGAAAAAGGCGAGAGAATTCATTACTCGGAAGCGGAAATCCGCTATTTGCCTCCAGTTCCGCATCCCGGCGCTCTCAGGGACTTTTTCGCCTTTGAGGATCACGCGCTCCAGGCTTCAAAACGCAGAAACGAGCCTTTAAGCGAGGCTTGGTATAACCAGCCTATTTATTACAAAGGAAATCACCGCGAAATATACGGACACAAAGCGGTTATTCCTTGGCCCAGCTATACCCGGCGTTTTGATTTTGAACTTGAAATTGCCTGCATCGTTAAAAAAAAGGGCCGAGACATTCCTGTTGAGAAGGCCGGAGAATATATCGCCGGATACGCAATTTTAAACGATTTTTCCGCCCGCGATATTCAAAAAAATGAGATGGCCTGCCGAATGGGCCCGGCCAAGGGCAAGGATTTTGCCACCGGCCTTGGGCCTTATCTAGTTACGACCGATGAAATCAAAAACCCTAATAACCTTGCCATGTCGGTTTCCATCAACGGCGAGAAATGGAGCGAGGGGAACTCCGGCGGAAGGTATTGGAGTTTTGAGACCATGATTTCTTATATCTCCCAAGGAGAAACAATTTATCCCGGAGATATTTTAGGCTCTGGGACATATTATCGAGGTTGCGGACTCGATTTGGACCGTTGGGTTGCCCCCGGAGACACGATTGAACTCGAAGTGGAAGGCCTTGGAAAACTCATTAATACGGTCGGGACTCCCGAGGAACAAAAGCAGCTTAAATACCCAAGGAAAGAAACCCATGTCCTTGATCATTAAGCGCGGAGACGTTCCCAAAACGCCGCACACGGAATTCTACGGAAGAAAATTTTTTTTATCCCTTGAAGAAATTCACGGAACCTACGGTTTTTCCGGGGCATTCTCCCGGAAAATGCATTTGCGCCGATATCCCACGGTTCAAATGGAAATGCCAAAACTCCTGTCGCTCAGTCTTACAAGTCCCATCCTTCAAAAGGCGCCGCTCAGCCCCTATCACATCTTGACGGGGAAAATTCCCTATCAAGGAACCATCGAACGCTCAAGGCATTGCCTTCTCAAAGGCCCCAGCGCCGCGATTTCGGTTTCTAAGCCCGACCGGACAACTGGAGAAAATGAGTTTTTTAGGAACGCCGAAATGCACGAATGCCTTTTTGTTCAAGAGGGAAACGGAGTTTTAGCCAGCGAATACGGGGATATTGAGTTTAAGGAAAAACAATATCTCGTCATTCCTAAAGGGACGACCTACCAATTTCGCCTTTCAAAGAGACGCGCCTTCTTTCTTATTATTGAATCTCTTTATCCCATTCGATTCGCGCCGCATTACCTCAATGGCGAAGGCCAAGCAACCCTTATGTCTCCTGTCATCGAAACCGAAATCGGGATGCCCGTGTTTAAAGAACCCCGCGACATTTCGGGTAAATTTAATATTCTGTCCAAACACAACGGCGGACGCGTGACGAAAATCGTCTTGGGGCATCACCCCTTTGATCTCGTTGGTTGGGAAGGAGCGCTTTATCCTTTCAGCTTTGACAGTTCCGATCACCACTCTATTGCCCGTGAAATTCACACCGCGCCTCCAGTTCGCCAAACCTTCCAAGCGGGAAATGCTCCGCACAGCGGATTTTCCATCTGCACCTTCCGCGCCCAGGTCGAGGGCTGGAACATCAAGGACGTGCCCGCGCCTTACGCGCACTACAACGTCGACTCCGATGAAATGATGTTTTTTTCAAACACCACTTACGGCGCCAGAAAAGGAATTGTCGAACCCGGCTCCATCACCTTTCACCCTGCGGGTCTTCCACATAGTCCGCATGGAGATGCCGCTAAAGAATCCTTCAAATCCCGAGGAAAACTTTCGGATTATCTGGCCGTTATGTTGGACACATTTTTTGAATCTCTTTTGCCCACTGAGAAAGCTCAAAAGTTTTGCGACCCCAGATATCCGCTCAGCTGGGCAAAAGCGGAGTTAGGCGTTGTCAAGGAATAATATGCCTTCAATTGATGTTGAAAGCTTAAGCGTCCGGGAACGCTACCATCTTTTGGTTTCAATCGTGATTCCGCGCCCCATCGCCTGGGTTTCAAGCATCAATAAGGCGGGTCAAACCAATCTCGCCCCTTTTAGCTTTTTTAACGCAATCGCCGCCAACCCCATGAGCGTCTGTTTTGCTCCCGTCAACGACCGGAATGGCAAACCCAAGGACACCCTTCTCAATATCAAAGAGACCGGTCAATTCGTCGTCAACATCGTCAACGAAGACAATGTTGACAAAATGAATGCGACCTCTGAAGCCTATCCCTACGGGGTCAGCGAATTTGAAAAGACAGGTCTTACGGCCATTGCGTCCTTAAAAGTCAAACCTCCAAGGGTCAAGGAATCACCCATTCAAATGGAATGCGAATTGATTCAAATCGTGACTCTAAGCGAAGGTCCCTTGGGCGGGAATCTCGTCATCGGCAAAGCGCTCGTATTTCATGCTGATGAAAAAATATGGAATAATGGCGATATACGGCATCAAGATTTAAAAGCTGTCGGACGCATGGCAGGAAACTGGTATACGAGAACGCGCGACGCTTTTGAGATAATTCGGCCTAAATAGAGAGATAGAACTTCCATGAAAAAACCGTTCATGAATTTTGTCGTTGACCACATGACCTTTTTAGTTGAGCCTCGGTTTTATCCCGTCACCTACGCGCTTTTTAGAATTGTCTTCGGCCTCGGCAATGAAGACATCATCTACAATAAGCGCCGCAAATGGCCGGGAGAAAACCAGGAAAAATCGATGACCTTTGCCGCGCGCCTTGGACGCTATGAAGGAAAGCCCGGGCTTGATCAATCAATCGTCGCCGTCGTTCAACCCTCGGAGCCCGATTCCCAACCTTCTCATGTCCGGGAAATGCTCAAAAACCGCGGCGGTTCGGCCCATTGGCAGCATATCGCGCTTAGAACCCCGGATCTGATTGCATTCCACGAATATGCGCTTAAACGCGGGGTCAATTTCATCACTCCGATTCTCAAAGACGCCGAAGAGGACCTCATTCAGGTTTTTAGCGGTGAGTGGAAACTTCCGGGAATGCCGCCAAGCGGAATCTTCTTTGAGTTTGTAGAGCGAAACCCTTCCGCCGAACTTCTTGAAAAAATTACCTCCAACCGCGAGGCCTTTTTTCGCGACAAAACGTTCTTGGGACTTTATCAAGAGAAAGAAGCCGAGTATCAAAGCAAAAAAGTCCGGCCTTTCATTGATGATGAGCTTTTCTTTCAAATCGAGAAATCTCTTGCGGGAAAGCCTATTTGGGATCTCACCGATCAAGATTTTCTCATGGTTGAAGAAAAAATGAAGAACTACGCGCATTCCATGGTGGTAAAATAGGAGATAGCCGAATCATAACGTCTTTCCTGAAGATGCTTCGGCACGCTCTCGCTTCGCGAGCAAGGAACGCAGGGGACAGTCCCTATTTCCTATTTTTGAGGATAAGGAAGCCCGCGCAAGGAAAACTCGGCGCTGACATTCCCCAAGATGGCGTCTTCGCCAAAAGCGGCCATTTCAAGGCTTGCGGAGTTAAGCGTCTTTTTCCCGTCATGGATATTCAAGTGGGAAATGAAAATCTTTCCGGAACTCGCGTAATTCTCATTAAAGCCTATTTTACGCTTATCGAGCTGATGGGAATCTAAAAATTCTTCTTTTTGGTTTGGGCCCAGGATTGAGACCATTACGGGCTCAACTTTAACCAGACGCCCCTGGGAAATCAAAAATCTAAATTCCAGATGTTTGCGCAGTTCCTTTAAGGATTTGGGGAAAAGAGAAACGATCAACTCTCCATTTCTCGGGCTGCCGTAAAAAGCGGCGAAGACTTGAGCCAATGACCTGTGCCCTTTCAAAACTTTTCTAAGCGTCGTTTTTTTTGTTTTCTTATTTTTAATTTTCTCGACTACGTGCTCAATCTGGCGGACAAACAACGCGGATTTAAACCTTCTGCGTTCCTTGCTCGCGAAGCGAGAGCGTGTGACCGAGCGATATCGCGAGGAAATGCCGCTTCCAGAATTCGTTGGGAAGCGGCCCGAAGCATCTTCAGGAAAGGCGTTATGATTCGGCCTTTTTTTTTCTTTGAAAATTTGAATGGGTTTCCAATGCGCCGAATCCTTGGGGATAAAAACATCCGAAGGCCGCTTACGCTTTTTGTTTTTTTTCTTCAAATGCTTCTTTAGATGCTTCTTTTTCTTGCCCTTGAAATGTTTGACGGAGGCCGCAGGATGAGACTTTAGCTTTTGAGACGCGGCTTGAGGCGTTTGAGCCGCTAAATCCCGGGGGAACTCACATAGAAAAAAAAGTCCCGCCATCAAAAATAAGAAAATTTTCTTCACGAGAGAGCCTTGAGGAATTCTTCAAGACGAGCTTTTTTAGACCGCGCCGCTTCATACAGCAAACGAGTTTCAGACACATCTTCCGGCGCCGCCTTTGAAATGTAGTTGGGGTCCGATAGCTTTTGAGATAATTTATTGATATCGCTTTCAATACGAGCAAGTTCTTTTTTCAGACGTTCGGATACTTGTTTAAAATCATGCCCCTGAAGGGGGACATATAAATTGAAATGCGGGGTAATGGCCGCTGCAAAGTTAAGGGGAGCTTCAAGGAATTCGATGCGATCGCACTGAGCCAGAGTTTTAAGGTATTGCGGATAATCTTTGAGGAAATTGCGCTCATTTTCCGATCCCTGCTTGCTCCAAACAGAAACAGACTGCCATCTTATTCCCGGAGAAATTCCAAGCCCCGAGCGCAAGGAACGCAGGGACGCGACCGCTTCAATTAAAGCCGTCATCCCTTTTTGGTTTTCTTCCGTTTCTTTGACTTCCGGCGCGAGTGGAAAGCGGGAATTGATCAAATAATCAGCCGGTTCGGCGTCCCAATTTTTCAAGACTGAATAGATTTCTTCAGTTACAAAGGGCATCAAGGGATGAAGCATTTTAATGACGCCAATTAAAATTGTAATTAAAACGGTAAACGCCGTCTTTTTAGCTTCCAAATCTGCGCCTTGAAGCCTTAGTTTCGCGAGTTCTACATACCAATCGCAAAACTTATCCCACAAAAATTCATACATTTGATCCGCCGCGCCGGCAAAATTGTAGACATCGATCTCTTGGCGAACGGAAGTTAGCGCCTTTTGATATTCGGACAATATCCAAACATCCGCCGCTTCCAATTGAGAATCCGTGGGGCTGTTTAATTTCTCAAGGTTCACCGCGTTCATCAAGGCAAAACGCGCCGTGTTCCACAGTTTGTTGGTGAAATTGCGTCCCGCAATCAACGAATCCTCGGAGAAGATGATGTCTTTCCCGGGACGCGCTTGGGAAATCAGGGAAAAACGAAGGGCATCGGTCCCGTATTTTTCCATCATTTGTATGGGGTCAACGACGTTTCCTAGGGACTTCGACATCTTTTTTCCCTTTTTGTCGCGAACGATGCCGTGAATGAAGGCTTCAGAAAACGGAACTGTTCCCGTCAAATAGAGTCCCATCATCTGCATACGAGCGACCCATAAATAGATAATTTCATAGCCCGTGACAAGAATTTTTGTTGGATAATAGCGCTCGATGTCCTCATTTTTTTCCGGCCAGCCAAAAACGGAAAAAGGCCAAAGGGCTGAGGAAAACCAAGTGTCTAAAACATCGGGGTCTTGCATAAATTCCGCGTGACCGCAAATAGGGCAGGTTGCGGGTTTTTCCCTTGAAACTACTCCCTTGAGATTAGGAACCTGATGAAAAGAAACGTCCCGGGAAAGGGCGTTGCATTTGAGACAATACCAAACGGGAATTTCATGTCCCCACCAAATCTGGCGGGATACGCACCAATCGTTCATCCCACTCAGCCAATCCCAATAAGGCTTTTCCCATGAATGAGGGTGAATTTTAAATTTTCCTTCCTCCAGAGCTTTTAACGCCCCCACAGCCAAGTCATGGGTTTTAACAAACCACTGCTGCGACAAGAGGGGCTCGATAATTTCCTGGCAGCGATAGCAAATTCCGACCGCATGCGGGTGGGGTTCGGTCTTCTCCAAAAAGCCTTGAGATTCCAAGTCCTGAATAATTTTTTTGCGCGCTTCTTCCCTGGATATTCCGGCATAAACTCCGCCTTCTTCCGTAATCTTTCCAACGGGAGATATGACTTTGATTCGGGACAGTTGATGGCGAAGGCCCATCTCAAAGTCATTGGGATCATGCGCGGGCGTGACTTTAACCGCTCCCGTTCCAAAAGAAGAATCGACGAAAGCGTCGGCAATTACCGGAATTTCACGGTTCATCAAGGGAAGGCGGAGTTTTTTTCCGATCAAGCCTTGATAGCGCTTATCATCGGGGTGAACGGCCACGGCCGTGTCGCCCAACATGGTCTCCGGACGAGTCGTGGCAACAACCAGCCCTGCGCCGCCCGAAACCTCTTGATAACGGATATGCCAGAGATTTCCTTTTCTTTCTTCATGCTCGACTTCAATATCGGACAAAGCCGTCCCGCACCGGATGCACCAATTGACCAAGCGTTCCCCGCGATAAAGGCGGTCGTCATCCCACAATTTTTTAAACGCATGAAAAACGGCGGTTTTCCGCCGTTCATCCAGAGTGAACGCCTCGCGGCTAAAATCGAGAGAACACCCAAGTTTTTTAAGTTGTCCTAAAATCGTTTTTTTGCAGTTAGCCGTCCACTCCTCCATCCTATTCGTAAAGGCTTCGCGCCCCAGTTTGCCGCGCGAGGTATTTTCCGCCTTTAAAATTTTTTCCATGACGGTTTGGGTGGCAATGCCCCCGTGATCGGTCCCCGGCGCCCAACAGACGTCTTTTCCCGACATTCTCTTTGCGCGGGCCAAAAAATCTTGAATGGTGTTGTTGAGGGCGTGCCCAATATGAAGGGCGCCCGTCACGTTCGGCGGGGGGATGACCAGAGAAAAAGATTCTTTTTTAAAATTGGGATAGGAATTAAAAATTCCGGATTCCGCCCAACTTGAGACCCAATGGTCTTCAACATCTTTGGGGACATAAGCTTTATCCCATTTTTTTTGTTCCAAGTTCTCGTTCATTTTTTTAAATAAGATTTAATTTTAGCGATCAAGAGATTGACATCAATGGGTTTGACCACATATTCAGCGGCCCCGGCATCAACACCGGCCAAGCGATCAATTTTTTCTGTTGAAGAAGTAAACAGGATGACCGGAGTGTCTTTGGTTTTTGAATTTCCTTTGAGTTTTCGACAAAGATCCAAGCCGCTAAAATCCCGAATATAGAGATCGAGTAAAATAATGTCGGCGTCGGACGCTTCAGCTTTTTGAACGAAATCCGGCCCGGGGATATCGAGAGTCTCTACCTCCATCCCCGCCCAGCGAATCGCGGCGCCGACAGCCTCACGCAAAAGCTCATCGTCGTCAACCAACAGAACTTTAGCTTTCTTTTCCATTTTCACACCTCACAACAGATCGGAAGCGAGAGCCGCCAAAAGGCTTCTTTCGCTCTTGGTAAAAGTCACGTGCCCGTAAAGGCCTTGCCCCTTAAAGCGTTCGACCAAATAGGTCAACCCGTTGGAAGCGGAGTCTAAATAATAATTATCTATTTGATAGGGGTCTCCCGTCAAAACTATTTTCGCGCCTTGCCCCGCGCGCGAAATAATCGTCTTCATTTCATGCGGAGTTAGATTCTGGGCGTCATCAATAATAATGAAAAGATTTGGAAGAGTGCGGCCTCTTAAATAGGTCACGGCCTCAATTTCAAGCACTCCTTCTTCCATCAGCATTTGGATGTCCATGTCGGAAGTTTCAAGAGAGCCGTGTGGACGCTCCAAAAGATAGCTTAAATTATCGTAGATGGCTCCCATCCAGTTTGTCAACTTCTCTTCCTTGGTTCCGGGCAAAAAGCCGATGTCGTGCCCGACCGCAACAATCGGGCGACCGACAAAGATGCGGCGATAATATTTCTCTTCAAGAGTCTGCTGCAAGGCCGTTGCCAAAGCCAGCAAGGTTTTTCCCGATCCCGCCAGTCCCACCAAGGTCACTAACTGAATGTCTTTGTTAAGCAAAAGCTCCAGCGCGAAACGTTGTTCAACGTTCAAGGGTTTAATTCCCCAAGGAACGGAATCCGCATGGGAAAGAGGCAAGAGGTTTCCCGTTTTCTTATCAAATCTCGTCAAAGCTGTTTGCGACTGAGAGGCCCTAAGAAGAATAAATTCATTGGGCGCCGCCTCAATCTTCAAATCGGAAGCCGGTATTTTCTTTTCTTTATAGAACCGGTCAATGACCGAGGGCTCAACCGGCTCTTCTCTCCAACCGGAATAAAGTTCGGAAACGTCGACTTTTTGCTTTTCGTAGTCCTCGGTCTGAAGGCCCAAGGCGTCTGCCTTGATGCGAAGGTTGATGTCCTTGGAAATAAAGACGACGTCTTCTTCGGTATTGCTTAGATAAAGAGCGCAGCCTAAAATGGCATTGTCTTTATGCTGAATCGGAAGCTCTTTGGGCAGATTGGAAACGGTTTTAAGTTCCACTTTAAGTTTGCTGCCGTTTTCTAAATTAACCCAGTCGGAAAGTCGCCCGTTGCGGCGAAGCTCGTCTAATTTTCTAGCCACCAATCGAGCGGAACGTCCGCGTTCGTCATTGGAGCGCTTAAAAGAATCCATCTCCTCAATGACGCCCAAAGGAATAACGACCCTAGCTCCGGCAAAAGAAAATGGAGCCAGCGGGTCATGCAAAATAACGTTGGTGTCCAAAACAAATGTCTTCATGAAGCTACCTCGCTAAGGGCCCGAAGTTGTGTTCGCTCAAAGGGGGGCACAAATTCCATAAATACCTGGTTGGCCACAAACAACCCTTCTTTCGTCAATCTGAAAACGTCTCCGCGCCTTTCAATGAGGCCTCGGTCCATTAAGGAGATCCATTGGTGAGCGAGAACTCGAAGCGACTCCTGAGAAGGGGCATATCCTTCAAGCATTCGCAGTCCCAAAAAAGCCATTTCACCCAACCGTTCGACTCCTTCCAGTTTTTCAGAGGAAGAGACGGGAATTTGTCCTGATTCCAGTTTTACGCAGTACGAAATAAGCCGGTCCTCATTCACCCTTCGCGCTCCATTTAAATAAGAAGCCGCTCCACAGCCGAGGCCCAGATACTCCCCGTTTCTCCAATAAATCTTATTATGCAAAGATTCCGAACCCAAACGCGCGAAATTCGATATTTCATAATGGAAAAAGCCGGCTTCTTTTAATATTTCAATGGAGCGTTCAAACATTTCCCTGGCTAGATTCTCGTCGACTTTGACTTCTCTTTTTGAAAATAAAGTCCAATCTTCAACCTGAAGGCCGTAAAGGGAGAGGTGTTCCGGAAAAAAATCGAGGATTTGTTTTAACGTCTGAAGATGATCTTGAAGGCTTTGATCGGGAAGGCCGTACATCAAATCAACAGAAACTGAAAAGCCGCCTGTTTTTTTAACGTTTGAAAAAACGGCGAGGAAATCTTCGGGCGAATGCCGACGCCCGATTGATTTAAGCAGACGGGCATCAAGAGTTTGAAGCCCAAGGCTAATCCGATTAACCCCGGACTCCTTTAAAATTTTAATCTTCTCCGCATTGAGGCTTTCGGGATTAGCTTCAAAAGTCGCTTCTTTAAAATCAGCATGGGGAAAACGGGCGCGAATGGTTTTAAAAATGGCTTCTAATTCTTCTTCCGAGAGTTCCGAGGGCGTTCCGCCGCCGATGTAAAGGGTATCCGGCTTAAAATCAGGAAAAAAGGACGCTTCTTTATCCAAGGCGGACAAATAACGGGAAACCGTTTTTTTTTGTCCGGAAAACGCCGTAAAATCGCAATAGAAGCACTTAATAGAGCAGAAAGGAATGTGCAGATAAAGCCCGCGCAGCGGTTTCAATAAAGTCCTATGTTCCGACAGGAGCGACATCGGTTGCGCGTCGAGACCAGGCCTTCGGAGTGTTCCCATAATCAATATAGGTATATTTTTTCATCGCCGCTTCATACTCATCGAGCAAATCGACGCCTTCACGAGGCTTCATCGCGCCCAAACGAACCCGTGAATCAATAGCGGATTTAAGCATTTTGACCAACTCAAAGTCGCTGTATTGAATACTCTGGAGAACATCGCGAACATTTTGCCCTTGAATCATTTCCTCTATGTAATATCCCGATGGCTCCGTTGAGTCTTCAAAAACATGAACTTCGCTAACCCGACCGAAAAGATTGTGGATATCTCCCATGGTCGCCTGATAAGCGCCCATCAGAAAAACGCCCAAATAATAAGGATCCCCGGCTTTAATTGGATGAAGGGGGAGAGTTCCGCCCGCTTTTCGGTGACAAGCAAATTGAGAAATCTTCCCATCGGAATCGCAAGTGATATCCACTAGAGCCGCGCGCTGGGTCGGCTCATCGTTTAAGCGTTCCAAAGGCATGATGGGAAAAAGCTGCCCAATGGCCCAACTGTCAGGAAGCGATTGGAAAATAGAGAAATTGCACAAGTACTGATCGCGCAAAGCCTTAGACATTTCAAGAATATCTTCGGGGACATCTTTAATTTTAGCGAGCACGCCCCCAATTTCCCGGCAAAGACCCCAAAAAAGCGTTTCCGCCTTGGCCCGGTCTTCAAGGCCCAGGTATCCCAAATTAAACAGGGAAAACGCCTCATCTCGCTTTTGAACGGCTTGGTGATAACTCTCGACAATTGTCTTAGGGCTCAAGTCCGCGAAAAGAGAACGCAGGGACTTAACGATCTCGTTCTCATCTTCCGTGGGGGGAAACTCAGTGGGCCGGGCGCCACCTTCAATGAACCCAAAGACGTTCACCGCCAACATGGAGTGATGAGCGACTAGGGAACGCCCCGATTCGGTCACGATATGCGGCTCGGGCACTTTCTCTTGACGGCACACTTCTTGAATTGTCATTACCAAAGCCCGCGCATATTCTCTCAAATTGTAATTGACGGAACTATCAACCGAGGAATGAGAGCCGTCGTAATCAACCCCCAAGCCGCCGCCGCAGTCGATATATTCCATCTCAACGCCCATCTTGCGGAGTTTTGCATAGACCCGCGAGGCTTCTTTGACGGCGTCTTTAATCGTCTGAATGTTGGTGATTTGAGACCCGATGTGAAAATGCAAAAGCTTGGCGGAGGAAATAAGTCCGGCGGCTCGAAGCTCGGAGACGACTTCCAGAATTTCAGAGGTTGTCAGCCCGAACTTTGCCGAGTGTCCGCTGGAGTATTTCCATTTTCCGCTTCCTTCAGTTTGAAGTCGAACGCGAATTCCAATCATCGGAACCACATTGAGATCCTTAGCGGCCTTAATTAGAAGCGCAAGTTCCCCGGG
>JAJZCM010000069.1 GCA_021846045.1 bacterium
TCTTAAGGTCGGGACAATGCCGTCCCTAAGAATTATTCGGAAAAGGCATAGTCCCTTTTCTCATAATCTTAAGGTCGGGACAATGCCGTCCCTAAGAATTATTCGGAAAAGGCATAGTCCCTTTTCTCATAATCTTAAGGTCGGGACAATGCCGTCCCTAAGAATTATTCGGAAAAGGCATAGTCCCTTTTCTTATAATCTTAATGGCGCCATGAATTTATCTTTGGGCAGATTAAAACTCTCTTCCGCCATCATTCAGTCTCCGATGGCGGCCTGCACCGATCTTCCGTTTCGCCTAATCGCTCGGGAAAAAGGCCTCGGATTTTCTTTCCTAGAAATGGTCTCGGCCCAAGCCCTGGTTAAAGACAATGCGAAAACCCGCAAACTTCTTCAAAGCGCCCCTGAGGACCGTCCACTGGGGGCCCAGCTTCTGGGATGCGATCCGGCCATTATGGCGGAAGCGGCGCGCATCATCGAAGATATGAATTTTGATCTCTTGGATTTGAACCTCGGATGCCCGGTCCGCAAGGTCGTTTTGAACGGCGAAGGCGCGGCTCTTTTAAAGGAACCACAAAAAGCCGAAGCCGTGTTTAAGGCGGTTAAATCCGCCGTCAAGAAAATTCCCTTGACCGTCAAGATGCGCGCGGGTTTTGAAAATCCCACCGGAGAAGAAGCGGCCCTTATCGCCCAAAGAGCCGAGGCCTGCGGCTTTGACGCTGTCACCGTTCATGGGCGCACCCAAAAGCAAGGTTATGCGGGAACGGCCGATTATACGGCCATCGGCCGGGTTAAACAGGCGGTCAAAATCCCGGTCATCGGAAACGGAGACGTGGTCAATGCGAAATCAGCGCGGGAAATTCGCGCCGTCAGCGGATGCGACGGCGTCATGATCGGGAGAGGAGGCTTGGGAAACCCCTGGATTTACCGAAACCTCGATGGAGCTCTGGAAAATCAAAGCTGCGACTACGTCCCCCCGATTCAAGAAAGGCGAGAGACCTTGCTTAAGCATTTAAACCTCGAACGTTCTTTACTCGGGGACCGGCAAGCCGCCTTAAATACCCGCCGGATCGTCGTCTGGTACACCGCAGGCCTTCCCAATTCAAAAGCCCTGCGCGGAGAAGTCTGCCGCACGACCGATATGAATGCGATCATTTCGATGGTCGGCGATTTTTTCAGCGCTCTTCCAGAAAACGCGCCGCCGCCGGAAGCGCCCATGTTATTGGCGGAATAAGACGTTAGGCTTAGATAAAAAACGCCAGGAAGGCGTTGAGCCGTCGAGTCAAAGACATCAAAAGACCGGAATACTCGATGGCCTTGGGATAAGGCGTCGCCTTGCGAAGCGTTTCGGAGGCTGAGATGGGAATGGTAAAGTAAAAAGTGGCCCCAAGGCCCGGCCAACTCTCGGCCCAAATGCGCCCGCCATGAAGCTCCACCATCATTTTAGACAAGCTCAACCCCAAGCCCGTTCCCTGCCCGGCGTCGGTATGGCTGGCTTGAACGAAGGGCTTAAAAATCTTTTCCAACTCGTCTTGCGGAATGCCCTTTCCCGTATCCTTGACCTTAAAAACAATCGTTCCTTCATGTTCAAAGCGCCCCATGTCAGCTGAAACCGTCACTGCTCCGCGCGGAGGCGTGAATTTGACGGCATTTGAAATTAGATTGGTCAAAACTTGGATGATGCGCTGGGAGTCGGCCTCGATTCTGGGGAGAGGAATCGGGCACTCCCTATTTAAGCGCACCCCGTGAGCCAAGGCGAAAGACTGAAGGCCCTGAACCGCTTCGCCGATCAAGCCCCGGATATCGCACAGCTGCCAATTGACCTTGATTCCGCTGTGAGAAGCCTTCGAATAATCCATCACGTCGTCAACGAGATTTTCGAGCCGTCCCGCGCTGCGGATGGCCAAATCCAGCATCTGCCTTTCCTGCGCGCTCAAATGACTTTTCGCCTGCTCGTTTAAAAGCTGAAGCCCCAGCCTTAAAGAAGTGACCGGCGCTCGAAGCTCATGAGTCAAGCAGGCCGGATCGAGGGCTTGGCTTTTTCTGTCCATGCCCTTAGGATAGTAAAACGGTGTTACAGGCTTATTGCGGTTTTGAACGGACCAACAAGGACCAAACGCCGGCTTGAACGATGACCGCATGCTGATTGGAAAGATCGGCGTTTAAAAGAACAAAGCCCTGGGCTTGCCCGACGTGTCTGAGTTTTGCGACTTCCATTTTCAAAGAAATGGAGTCCCCGATAAAAATCGGCTTTTTAAATTTCCACTCGCCTCCGGTAAAGGCGATGATAGTTTCCTGAATGATTCCGGTATCGTGCAAAAGGCCGCTGGCGACTGAAAGGCCCAAGAGTCCGTGCGCGATTTTTTTGCCGAAAGGACTTTTTTGGGCGAAGGCCTCGTCAAAGTGAAGAGGGTTCATGTCTCCCGACACGCGCCCGTAATCCTCGATCATTTTCTCCGTGACCGTTCTCGGACGCGGACTGGAAAAGACCTGTCCAATGGCGAAATCCTCGAAATAAAGGCTCTTTCTATTTTCCACTTTCATAGGATATCTCAATTTCGTCCGAATCTGCAATCTTAGGGACATATTCATCCGTCGATTTTGGAAATAGGTATTGTCCCCTAATTCCAAGCGATATGACTTTTCTAAGATTTCTTCCAGCGTGGCATGGTCCGAAGCACGAACGCATCGAAGAGCGGCACGGTGAATTCCGTGTCGCCATGAGTAGGGCTGTAGATCATTCCTTTGCGAATCAATCCTGACCGTAGCGGCGCGCTGGACTGGACCTTGATGCCGAGCCGGTCGGCGACGTCGCCGGATCGGTGGTGCCCTGGCCCTAGACCGGCTAGGGCGCCAATATAGTCCTTCTCGCGCGGAGTCAGCCGGTCGAACCGAACCCGGAAAAAACTTTCGTCCAATTTCTTGATTGCGGCGACCGAAGCGGGCTTCACAACGGACTTGTCTATCGGAGATTTCCCGGCCAGATTCCATGCTTGATATCCCCACTCTTGGAGGAAGTAGGGGTATCCGTGGGTCTCGCTTACAATTTCTTCAAGCGCATCTTCCGCGAAGGTCAAGCCTTCTTTTTTCACCGGATCGCGCAAAGCCGCCATCGCATCGGCTTTCGATAACGGCCCAACCTTGGGATATTGGAAAAGACGTTCCGCATAAGACTTGGATCGTCCGGCGAGCCCAACGAGTTGGGGAAGGCCTGCCCCCACGAGCACGAGCGGCAATTGTCGCTGAGATACCCGATGGATGGCCATGATGAGAGCGCTCATCTCGGCCTCGCTCAGATATTGGATTTCATCAACGATAATGGCGACGGCGGTTTTGCGGTCCTGCGCGGCTTCGCCTAAGGCGATGAAAAGTTCCGCGAGGTCCGCTTCTAAGTCGCCGGAGTCCGCCGTACCTTTCTGAGGCTCGATGTCGAGTCCCAGTTCGATCTCGCTCACTTTAACCTTCAGCGTTCCGATGAAGCTCCGTAAGACGCGAAGGCCTAGCCTGACCTTGTTGCTGAGGTCTGCCATCGTGTCGAGCTTGATGAGAACTTGGCGAAGCGCAGGAATAAGGAGCTCAGGAAGGGAACGGCTCTCGGTGGCTTCGATCATCACGGCGCCATAACTCTGAGCTTCGGCAAGCTCGCGGATGCGGTTGAGGAGAACGGTCTTGCCAACGCCGCGTAATCCAACGAGCATAAGGCTCTGTTCGGAGCGCCCGTTTTTGATCCTGCCAAGCATGATCCGTGCCTGCTCAAGAAGTTCGTCGCGGCCGGCCAATTCGGGAGGAGGGTTTCCTGCTCCAGGAGAAAAGGGATTTCTAAGCGGATCCATATATAGATAAGTTACTAGATTATCTAAGGTTTATCAACAGAGAGATGGCTCCAAAAAAAACTATTTTCTCAACGCAGAAGCGGCCGCGCGTCTTCAGCAATTCAGACATTTATCTCCGCCCGCTTCGCCTCTCGCGGCTGACGCGCGCAAGAGACTCCGCTCCCTGCCCGGCGGCAGCTGGGCGTACTGGCCGCCATCTGGAAAGATTGGATCGTGACTTGGTGCACGGGCTTGGCGTTGCTGAAATCACGATTCTTGTCATCCGTCCCCATCCTGAATGTCCCGCCAGGAATTCTCACCCACTTGATGCCGCCCTTGCCTCGCTCCGCGCCGACGCCTCCCCCGCCCACCGCCTGGGCCGGAACCGCCAGGGACGAAAAAAGAATTACCGACGCCACGCCAACGAAAAATCGAAATTTCATTGCGCCCTCCTTGCTGAATCGCTCCATTCTACTAAAACCAGAAACTTTATAACTTGGAATAGAATTCTACGCCGCTTCAAAATGGCGGATGTCGGAAAGTTTCCCTTGTCGATTTTCCTCAAAGACGGGTTTGACCCTGATTCCGATCGTCGGCGGCCAATCAGGATCGACTTTTAGGAAATGTTGAAACTGCGTCGAGGCTCCATCTAAAAGAATGAACGCATAGCCGTAGGGCACGGGCTTTTTCTCTCCGGTTTCCGGATCGATGAAGGGAAAGCGCAAAATCGTAAAGGCCGACAAGGTCCCCATAGGCCCCACTTCGACCCATTCATCCATCGTCTTAAAGCAGGGCCCGCAAACCTTGCGGGGCGGAACATAAACCTTGCGGCAAGACGGACAGCGAAGCCCAAAAAATTTCTTACGGTCTCTCAGTTCGGTAAAAAAGCGGCTTCCTTCCATTCCCACCGAATACTCAAAGGGCTGAAAAGCCTCGCCGCTTTCGACGAAGATAAAATCCGATCGCTTAAGACGGTTTTTCTGAACCATAGATTAAAATGTCCGACCAGAAACATCCTCCAAAGCCGGTCGACAGGGCTTTTTTGACGCCCTCGGCTTGGCGCTCGCCCGCCACGCCCATGATCTGCTGCGCGCATTCGGCCGCGCGGATAAGCCCGGTCGCGCCTATCGGATTAGTCGACAAAACGCCGCCGGAAAGATTAATCGGAAGGGAACCGCCCGCGTCGGTGACGCCATCCCAAATGAGTTTTGCCCCCTCTCCCGGTTTGGCCAGCCCCAAGGCTTCGATCCAAGACAGATTAGCGAAAGAATAGGGAGTATAGAGCTCCATCAAGTTGATTTCTTTTAAAGGCTCCTTGATGCCGAGTTTTAAGTAAAGCTCCCGCGAAGCGAGCGCCAAGGATTTGAGAGGATACCAATCGACATCACCCAAGTAAGCATAGGGATGGCGGTTGGCCGTTCCTAAAACCCAAGCGGGCTTGGGGCAAATTTTTTCGGCGTAATCCTCGTTGGCGAAAATGACCGCGCAAGCGCCGTCGGTCCGGGGGCAAATGTCTAAGGCCTTGATTGGATCCGACAAAAGAGGCGCGCGTAAAACCTCGTCCAACGTCACTTCTCTTCTTAGATGCGCGTGCGGATTTTTAACGGCGTGTTTCCTGTCCCGAACCACGGCTCTAGCCGCGTCTTTCTCGGTGACCCCAAATTTCTTCATGTAGGCGGAAGCCTCAACCGCGAGGCCCGAAATTGCGCCGGCAAAGACCAAGCGATCCCAAATCGGATCGAAGGCGGTTGTGATCGCGCCAGTGGTGTCTGATTCGGAATTTTTTTCCCAGCCGATGACCAAGAGCTTGTTGAAAAGCCCCGAGGCGGTCAAGTGATAGCCGCCGATGGCCAACGTGCTTCCGGTCGTGCCGCCGGTGGTGAGTTTAATTGTCGGCTTTAAAATGCCGCCGTTTCCGGAAATTGACCACAACTCGACCCCATTAATCCCTTCAAAATGGTCCATGTTGCCGATGACGACGCCATCGATGTCATCCAAGGTCAATTCCGCGTCCTTAAGAGCCCGGGAAACCGCTTCTTGAATCAGTTCGACGCCCGTGACGTCAAAACGGTTCCCAGTGTGGTCGGTCTGTCCGACGCCTACAATCGCGGTTCTTTTCATCGGGTGTTGTCAATCATTAACTTTCCAAAATCCAAACTGAGTGAGATTGCCCACACAGCCCGTATTGTCCGTGAGCAAGGGCGCGCCTAACGCTTGAAGCCTGGTTCGCGGCTTGGCCGCGCAGTTGGAGAGAAGCCTCAATCATCCGCGCCAACCCCGAAACAATCCACGCGTGGGCCGACAAGCATCCGCCGGAAAGATTCACCCTGCTTGAATTTCGGTAATTGAGCTCATCAAGCCATAAAAGTTCCTGATATGAAAATTGCTCGGAGAGTTCCACTAAATCAATTTGAGCCGACGGATTGTCGATGCCGGCCATTTGATAGGCGCGGCCGGCCGCCAGCCTCAAAGCCTTGGACTCCGCGAGATTTCTCTCCCCCAAGGGCGCATCGGCCGAAAGGCCCATACCGCGAATCCAAACCGGGCGCTCGCTTTTTTTCTTGGCGAAACTCTCGCTCGCCAAGATAATGGCCGCCGCCCCGTCGGAAGACGGGCAAATATCGGTTTCCTTCAAAGGCGCGGCCACGAGAGGCGAGCGCAAGGCCTCATCAATAGTCAAAGGTTTTTTGATATGCGCCTTGGGGTTTTTCGCGCCGTAGGCCCGATTTTTAACGATTACGTTTCCGCATTCGATATTGCCGATGTTTTTTTCTTTAAAGAAAACTCTCGCCTGAAGGGCGGCGGCTGAGATCCAATCCAGGCCCAAGCTTCTCTCGGTCAAGGGATCAAAAAAAACGTTGGTCAAAAGTCTCAAATCTCCTTCGGAGGATTTGGAATGCGCGACGACCAAGGTCGTCTCGTAACTCCCGGACAAGATTCGGCTAAGCCCATAAAGCGCGGCAAAGGCGCCGTCTCCCTCAACGGTTGAAATGCTTTTTCCTTCTCCAAAAGCCGCGCCGCAGGCGTCTCCCACGGCCATGCTGGAAATGGTGCGACCATCGAAAAAATCATTGGAGGCGGTAACGATATTGTCAATATGGGCAATTGAAAGCCCCGCGTCCGTTAAGGCCGCCGTCGTCGCCTCGTAAACTAAATCGGCGTAAGTCCGGTCTTTTCGGTTAGGCCCGAAGGCGGTTTGGCCGACGCCGATGATCGCAACCGGTTCCATTAGCCTACTACTCTAAAATACGCGATATCCAAAATCGACCCAGTTCTATTTGGGGCAAAAACGGGAACAACCTTCATCCCAATCTTGAGATTTTGCAAATTCGTCTCTCCTAGGAGATGCAAGAGAGCGGTATCGGCGCCTTCTAATCGAATCAGCCCAAAAAGAGGCTTGGGCGAACGGT
>JAJZCM010000070.1 GCA_021846045.1 bacterium
TAGGGGGCCATCAAAAGCTCAAAGCCGTAGAGACGGGGCAAAAGATTTTCCTTCACGTAGCCCGCCCAGAGACCTTTATTACCCAAAAGGCTTTCATGGATATGCGCGATCACTTGGTATAAGAATGTTCCCGTTCCGGCGGCGGGGTCTAAAATTTGCACCCTATGACGCGCGATTGTTTCCGTGCCCTTGCCTATTTCTTTCGGGCGTTTGATTTCAACTTTAGTCGCGTCTGAGAGCCCGCCCGGCAGTTTGAAATCTCTTTTAAGAATAGCGTCCACGCTACGCACGATGTAGGAGACAACCGGCTCCGGGGTGTAATACACGCCTCGGGCTTCCCGCATTTTTTGATCGTAAGCGCTCAGGAAGGTTTCATAGAAATGCACGACAGGGTCTTTCTGCTGCGTGCTATGCCCAAAATTTTTCAAGACGGCGGCCATGTCGGCGCGGTTTAGAAGCTCGGCTAGATTATCCACGGCCCAAACAATGCGGTCATCCAGATCGGCTCCAGCCATATGTGAAAAGAGCTTGCGTAAAAATGGGTTGGTCTTGGGCAGATCATAAGCCGCGTGCTTTCTGGTAAAACGCGGCTCTGAGCTGTTGCATCTGGCGGCAAAGAGGCCGTAGCAGATGGTCTGGGCATACATATCGGCGAACTGCTCAGCCGTCAAGTCATGCATCAAGACTTTGCGGAAGCCCTCCATCTGCTCATGCAAAGCCCCGCGCTCGCCCTCCGCTCCGAAAGTGTTGCCAATAATGGAGCGGATAAGCCGGGCCAAAGCCGCCATGCGCTCCGCCAGGTCTTTGGGGCTGGAAACGACCGAAATTTCGGCGGTAAAAAATCCTTGAAATAAATCTTCAAGCTGTCGCGCGCCTTCGGACTCCATCCGCAATTTGCCATTGGCCTGCGGCTTGGCCAAACGGGCGGCAAGACGCGGGCTTCCTTGCGCGTACCAGCGAAACTCTAAATAATCGGTCAAGATGAGATTGGGGAGGCTGTCGCGGTAGCGGCGTAGCTGTTCGCTCTCCTCGACTTCATCCAAGGGCTTCCCAATGTCCTTGGCCTCCACGAAGCCTACGGGGATGTTGTCGCGGGTGATGATATAATCCGGCGCTCCGCATTCGATGCGCCGGGGCTCGTTGGTGGCGATGACGCCGGGCGCGGCGGCTTCCAGCAGGCTCTTTAACGCCGGGCGGTAGCTATGCTCGGTGGCGTTGCCTGCCTTGTAGGCGGACTCAATCTCGGCAAGGTAATTCTTGAATAGATCGGGCATTTGTCATTTCTTGTGCAACTTAAATCCAATTTGGGGCTTCGGTTTGACCGGCGGCTCCATCAGTTCGCGGATCACGTCAAAAAGCGATTGGATATGCTCGTCGTGGCCCTCGACTTTGCGCTCAAGTTCTCTGAGCTTGGCGGCAAGTTCCCGATGAGCCGCTATCATTTCGCGTAGCTTGACGAAGGCCCGCATAATGGCAATATTGACCTGAATGGCGCGCTCGCTTTTCAGGACGCTGGACAGCATCGAGACGCCCTGCTCGGTAAAAGCATACGGCGGCGTTCTGAGGCCCATTTTAGCGGACGGATTGGAAATCACAAATTGTGATTTCCAATTTCTGGTCTCTTCGGCGTTTAGTTGGAACATGAAATCTTCGGGAAACCGCTTGATGTTGCGCTTGACGGCCTGGACTAGGACGCGCGGTTCGACACCGTACAGTCCGGCCAGCTCCGTGCTCAGCATGACCCTGTGGCCGCGCATAATATAGACGCGTTGCTCAATGCCTTCCAGCGGGATTAAGCTTTTTGCTCTCATGGTCCCAAGTCAAAAGTTTAACATTTTCAAATGAGTTGACACGATAACCCCTTCAAGGTGTTGCCGGTTGCCGTCAGCATGGATGCTTTGCGGCGCAAGCCGCATTGCCGTCTTTATTTTTTATTTCTTGTGCGGCTGAAATCCGATTTGGGGCTTCGGTTTGACCGGCGGCTCCATCAATTCGCGGATCGCGTCAAAAAGCGATTGGATGTGCTCGTCATGGCCCTCGACTTTGCGCTCAAGTTCTCTGAGCTTGGCGGCAAGTTCCTTGTGGGCGGAGACGATCTCCCCATCTTGAGGTCGCAATTTGCGACTTCAAGTGAGGCGCCAATTCGGCATCTTGAACTCGTGTCAAAATAAAAATCAAAATAAAAAACATTGACAGCAGGCTCTTGGCATGTTACCATTGATTTGGAGGCTTTGCGGCGCAAGCCGCATTGCCTTTTTTATTTTATCCTCTCCGTAGTGGGCCGCAAGTCGTTTATTACGGTAATTCCTAATGGCTTTCCAGGCGACTTGTAGGCCAGTTTTTTGGCAGCTGTAACAAATTCTGCTAATTCCGGGCGCTTCGGGTTATTAGTCCCCGTGGCCTTATAATAGCCCCAGCTGAGAAGGTAAGCCGCAATATCCGCAATTTGAATGCCCGTACTTAAATCGCTATGCACAAAGAAAGGTTCAGGGATCACCAATTCTGAGCGTTCACGACCTTTCTGCGTTCGCTTAAAATAACGATCCATTTGGCCTATAAGAATATGGCTGCGGGATTTTTCCAATTCGTCAAAAACGATGGCTCCCGCACCACGTGAAGTGCGGTTTTCGCTTTCGCTTAGAAAATAGAAGAACCTCTCAAATAGATAGGAATAGTCTTTCCGCAGAAAATCGCGGCCTTCTGGCCTTGGGGCATTCTTGGGCACTAGGCAAGCAAAGAGGACGCATTTAAAATCCTTGCAAAGAGCAAGAAGACGGCGTACAAATTCAATCTTACTTTGAGCTAAGGCGCAATATTCCTGCGGGGTGGCTCCAGCGCCGTTTTGGAGAGCTTTTTGAGCCAACTCACATCGCTGAGCTTCGGTAAACTTTTCCCCTATCTTGATCTGTTTAAAGACTCTGGTCTTAAGGAGTTTTTTGCCCTTAAGTTCACGCGCGCCTTCGGAGTAGCGCATGCCGAAGCAAGCGTGCTCGATTTCATGTATTTTTTTAATGAATGGCCATAAAGTTTTATCCCGCAGGGCGATTCCAGCCAACACTTCGCACGGAGATTCTTGCTGGTCCTGGCCGGATTCATCAATGAATAAAAAGTAAGCCATGCCAATCAGGTCAAAAGGTCAACATCCAGCATGACCTTATGACCTCGAATCAGATAAATGCGCTGCTCGATGCCTTCCAGCGGGATTAAGCTTTTTGTTCTCATGGCATCCGGCGAAAAACAACTTCTCCTTTTTTCATAGTCCAAAAAACGGGAGAAAAGCCGAAATAATAAGGAAGCTCCCGGTAATCCTCGGCCTCGTGGCAAACCAAATCGGCGACTTTTCCCGCTTGAAAGCCGCCGTGCGTTTTTCCAAGACCCACGGCCCACGCCCCATTGACAATAGCAGCCGACAAGGCCTCTTCAATTTTCATTTTCATCTGCGTGCAGGCAATGGACAAAATCATCCGCATATCCCAGCAGGGACAGGTTCCGGGGTTAAAATCGGTGGCCAAGGCGACCGCCGCGCCCGAATCAATGAGTTTGCGCGCGGGGGGATAGGGCTTGGAAAGAAAATAGTTGGAGCCGGGAACCAAGCAGGCGACGACGTTTGATCTCGCCAATGCGCGAATGTCCGCCTCATCTGCAAAATCCAAATGGTCGGCGCTGGAAGCCTCAAAATCCGCCGCCAAGGCGGCCCCCCCATTCTGAGACAATTGTTCCGCGTGAATTTTAAGCCCCAGTCCGGCCTTTTTGGAAGCCTCGAAAATTCGGCGAGACTCTTCTTTTGAAAAATATCCCCCTTCGCAAAAAACATCCGAAAACCGCGCGAGGTTTTCACCTGCTACTCGCGGAATCATCTCCTCAATGAGGCGCTGAATGTAAACTTCGCGGCGATCCTTCATTTCCGGAGGAACGGCATGGGCGCCCAGAAAAGTCGAAACGATTTCCAACGGGCCTTCCTTGTCGGCTTGAGCGAGAACCCGCAAAATTTTTCTCTCGTTTTCCCAATCCAGCCCATATCCCGACTTCGCTTCCAGGGTCGTCGTTCCGCTCTCCAAAAATTTTTTCACCCAGCGTTTCAAAGACGCCGCCAAGGCTTCCTCGCTTGAACGGCGAACCAAATCGACCGTGGACAAAATTCCTCCGCCCAAAGAGGCAATTTCAGCGTAGGTTTTTCCCTGAAGCCGGGACTCAAAATCAAGAATTCGCGGAGCGGCGAAAACGGGATGGCTGTGAGAGTCCACAAAACCCGGCAAGACAATTCGCCCTTGGGCATCAATGATACGGCATTTTTCCGGACTGGTTGTCTTTAAGACGACATCTCTGGGCCCGGCGGCGGCAATCAGGCCTTTTTCAATGAGAACCGCCGCATCTTGAATCATGCCGACGGAATTTAAATCACGCCCCCGTCTCGGCGCGTCAAGCCCTGGGAAAGTCAAAAGCTGAGCGATATTGAGAACGAGCGTTTGTTCCACTCCATGATTATAGGACTTTTTCGATTTATGCTAAAGTCAAACTATGAACCAATCCACGACTCCGAATCGTTTGATTCATGAAAAAAGCCCCTATCTTCTCCAACACGCGTTTAACCCCGTCGACTGGCGGCCATGGGGAAAGGAAGCGCACGAAAAAGCCCGGGCGGAAAACAAACCTATTTTTCTCTCGGTCGGATATTCCACCTGCCATTGGTGCCATGTGATGGAAAAGGAAAGTTTTTCAAATCCTGAGATCGCGGAAATTCTCAACAAAAATTTCATTCCCATCAAACTCGACCGCGAAGAGCGTCCCGATATAGACAAAATTTACATGACCGCCGTTCAAGCGATGTCTGGACGGGGCGGCTGGCCCCTCAACGTCTTTTTAACGCCGGATTTGAAGCCCTTTTACGGAGGAACTTATTTTCCCCCTGAACCCAAATGGGGTATGCAAGGCTTTCCCCAACTTCTCAACCGAATTGCGGATTTGTGGCTGAAAGAAAAAAATGGAATCGAAGCCGATGCCGAGCGAATTTCGGAAGCGCTTAAGGAAATGCTCGACGGCCCCGCCACCTTTCCGGATTTGGATTTAGCCCTTTTAGACCGCGCCTTAAGCGCTTTTGAAGGTTCCTTTGACCCCGAGCATTTTGGATTTGGCGGCGCGCCGAAATTTCCTGTGCCGGGAAACCAGGCATTTCTCCTTCGCGTTTTTAAGCGCACAAAAAATTCCAAGGCGGAAGAAATGGCCCTTCAAACTCTCAAAGCCATGGCCGCAGGCGGAATTTACGATCATCTGGGCGGAGGTTTTCACCGCTACTCCACCGACTCTTTTTGGCGCCTGCCGCATTTCGAAAAAATGCTCTATGACAACGCCCAACTCGCGGTCAACTATCTTGAAGCCTATCAGATCTCTCAAGACCCCCTATTCCTCGAAATTGCAGAAGAAACGCTGGGATACGTTTTAAGAGACATGACGAGTCCCGAAGGCGCCTTTTATTCAGCCGAGGACGCCGACAGCTTGCCGACGGCAAAAGACTCCCACAAGAGCTTAAATCAAGCGGGGGAAAAATCCGAAGGCCTCTTCTACTTGTGGGATGAAACGGAAATTAGAAACGTCCTAGGTTTGTCGGCCGATATTTTTTGCCGCCGCTACGGAATTATTCCCGAAGGAAATTTATCCAACGGCGGAGATGGAGAATTTGAAGGCAAAAACATCCTTTACATCGCGGAATCTTTAGACCAAACGGCCCGGCATTTTGGGCTGACTATTTCCGAAGCGGAAACAAAAATTCAATCAGCGAAAAAGAGGCTTCTTGAAGTCAGGAGCAAAAGAACCCGCCCCTTGCGCGATGAAAAAATCATTTCTTCATGGAATGGCCTTATGATTTCTGCTTTCTCCCGCGCTTATGAAGCGACCGGAAACCCAAAATATTTAGACGCTGCAAAAAAGGCGGCCTCTTTCATCCGCGAAAACCTCTATCTGCCGGAATCAAAAGCCCTCGTTCATTCTTCCAGCGTCAACCCGTCTTTGAATGAAGGTTTTTCGGATGATTATGCGTTCATGGCGCAAGGACTTCTGGATCTTTACGAAGCCGGCGGAGACGAGTCTCATCTCTCTTGGGCCTTGGAACTTGCCGAAAAAATGATCAAGGATTTCGCCGCGCCCTACGGCGGCTTCTATCTTTCAAGCGAGAAAGCCAAAAGCGGAGTTCTGCACCGCGTCATGGACTTAGCCGATTCGGTCGAACCCTGTTCAAGCTCGATTGGCGCATCGGTTTTGCTGCGCCTCTCCCTCATTTTAGACCGCGCGGATTTAAAAAACGCCGCGATGAAGACTTTGCGAAGATTCTCAGGCCTAATGAATGAACGTCCGCTTTCTCTTTCTCATATGCTTGCGGCTTTTCAGTTGTCCTTGTCCAAGCCCGTCCTCATTGCTATCGCCGGAAAAATTGATTCTAAAGAGGGGCAAGCCCTTTTATCTGAAATCCGCCGCCATTTCATCCCTAATCGGGCGATTGTTTTTATTCCGGAAAACGCTTCTACGAGTTTGCTCCCAAGCCTATTCAAAGAAATGAAGAGCTCTTCCGGAAAAACGACCGTCTTTGTCTGCCGCGACTTGTCCTGCCAAAATCCGGCCACGACTGTTGCCGAATTATCAAAACTCCTCTCTCAGACTCTGGACTAAATCTCCATAAAATTCTAAAGTTGTATTAAGAGATTCGGATTTTTTAAGGATTTAAGGATAAAGACTATGGCTCAATTTACTTTGGACGGCAAAAAAGTCGAAGCAAAGGAAGGGACGCTCGTCATCGACGCGGCAAGAGAAGTCGGGACTGAAATTCCGCATTACTGCTACCATCCTTCCCTCGGAAATCCCGGCAACTGCCGCCTGTGCGTCGTCGAAGTCGAAGGGGCGCCCAAGCCCATGGTCTCCTGCCGCCTTCCGGTAAAAGAAGGAATGGTCGTTCATTCCAACAGTCCGCAAACCCTTAGGGCGCGCTCCAGCGCTTTGGAACTCCATCTCGTCAACCACCCCTTAGACTGCCCGGTCTGTGATCAAGCGGGAGAATGCGGGCTTCAAGATTATTACA
>JAJZCM010000013.1 GCA_021846045.1 bacterium
ACGACGCCGCTCTTGTTGCGCTTTTTCCTTACGAACACATCTTAATTATTGTGGATAAGACACCCATAATGCAAGGACTTCTCGTCGAGAGGGAGTCAAATTTTAGAGGCTCTGCGCAAGTCGGGAAATTAGGTTGAAGTGGCACTTGCCCGGGCTTAAACTTGCGGGCGTTTTCCAAAATGGCGATTTTCCCAACATAACTTCTTTGAAACATCAACGTTTTGTGGACCGGAGATAAAATGACGTGGCCTTCTCTTAAAATTTCCCCCCCCTTGGCCATGCTCACAGGTTTCCCCAAACCTTTCGATAGAAAATCCCTAAAGCCATCCCAGACTGGGGCGCTCATGTGCTGACTGACCAGCGTCGCCGCGTTAAAATTATTAGGGAGTTTGAGAAGAATGTCCTTAAGCATTTCCATCGCTCCGGTGGAGCCTACGATTCCGAGGGCCTTTTGAGATGGCAAGGCATTTTGAGTCATGGATTTGTTGCTACCCTCGCGTTTTTTTAGATATTGGGCGATGAGCGTTTCCTTTGAGCTCTTGGCCAAGCGGAAAATAGCTTCTCCTAATTCCGGAAGCAACCAGCCTAGGGATAAATCAGTGGTCGGTTTGGGGTAAAGGCCGGATGCGCCTATTCTGGATGCCTCTTGAAAAACTTCCGATGCCGTTGGGTAATTGGGCGGCAAAAAAAGAAGAATGGGGATGGGGTTTTCTCTCATCAAATGTTCAATCATGTAAAGGGCGTCGTGTGGTTTTAAGAAAAAATCGAGGATGAGAACTTGCGGAGAATACTTGAGAACGGCAGGAATGATCTCTGAACTTCCATTGAGTTGTGCTATAACCAATATTCCCAATTTTGCAAGGGCTTGGGATAATTTATTTTGAAACTCAGACGTTTCCGCCGCGATTACGACGCGGGGTTGGACAATTTCGCTTGCAGGTTGGTTGGCGAGGCGCGCGGAAGATTCTATACCCTCTGGACCCATAATAATTACTCAAGCAAGATGTAAAAAATAATTTTTAATTTCGACATTGTACATTAAGCGGAGCTTGCTTTTCTTAGTACGCCCGGATGAATTCTTGATGTGTCAAACAAATGGTCATAGGCGTTTCCCACTAGGACTTCGGATGCGCCTAAGATAAGGAGCCCACCTACTTCGAGAGCTTTATGGAAATTATGGAGAGCCTTATCTTTCGCTTCTTGCGCCAAGTAAATCATGGAGTTCCTGCATAAGATGACTTGGCAGTTGGTGACAAAAGGCTCGTTAAGATAGCTGTGTTCGCGAAAGCGGACCAGCGCGGTTATTTTGGGCAAAATTTTATAATTCCCGTCTTTTTCTTGAGTAAAGAATAATTTGACTCGTTTGCTGGGAAGGGGTAAAACTGATTTCTGGGGGTAAATTCCGGCCTTGGCTTTGGCTAGGGCAATGGGATCGACATCGGAAGCGTAAATCGTGATGGGTGGTGGATTGACGCTTAAAAGGCTCATCTCATAGGCCAAAATAGCTAGACTGTAAGGCTCTTCTCCCATTGAACATCCAGCTGACCATAGGGTTAAAGGATGAGGACGCGAGAAAAGAGGTCTAAAAATATTTCTTTCAATATAATCCCAAATCGGAGGATCTCGGAAAAATTCGGTGACGTTGATAGTGAGCGTGTCAAAGAGGATATCCCATTCCTCCTGGTGGGTCGCTAAGTATGACTCGTAGGCGGCATAATCATTTTCTTTTAATTTAACGGAGAGAAAACGCGATTGAATTCGTCTTTGTATAAAGGTCGAACGATATTCTCTAAAGTCGAGTCCCCTGCGGTTTTGGAGGCGCCCTAAAATCCGTAAAAGAATTTGCTCCGGAGAATCTTGGCTTAAAGGAGGCATGGCCGACTATAATTTCGGCTACCCGCGCACCGCTTTTATCTCTCCAGCTTGCCCTCTAAGTTTAAAGGTCTTGATGATGTTATTGAGCGTATCGGACATTTCTTGGAGTTCAAGCGATGAAGAGTAGGTTTTTTGGGCGTCTTCCACAAAACTCTGGCTAAGGCTGGTCACGAGTTCGACGGAGGCGGATATCTCTTCGGTGGTCGCTGAGTGTTCTTCGGCCGCGGCCGCGATTTGGCTGACCATATCCGTCATTTGCCCGACCACTAAAACGATGCGCTTTAAGGCTTCTCCCGCTTTGTTAGCCAATTCCACCCCCTTGGTCACTTCAAGGCCTCCTTCCTCCATTGCTTTGACCGCGCCTTTGGTGTCGGACTGAATTTTGCCGATCATTTGAGAGATTTCCTTGGTCTCTTGAGTGATTCTCTCCGCGAGTTTCCGGACTTCATCAGCAACGACGGCAAAACCGCGCCCCTGTTCTCCAGCCCGGGCCGCTTCGATGGCGGCGTTTAAGGCCAAAAGATTGGTTTGGTCGGCGATATCCTCGATGACCTTGATAATCGCGCCGATTTGATCCGAGGATTTTCCCAAAGTGTGAACCACTTGGGTGGAAGCCTGCATGGTTTGGCTGATGAGCTGCATTCCATGCACTGTTTTATCGACGATTTCCCCTCCTGAGTGCGCTTCGGTCGCCGCCTGTTGAGCGCATTCCGCCGCTCTTTGAGAATTTCTGGCGACTTCGGCGACAGTTCTATTGAGTTCGACCAAGGCTTTTGCGACTTGGGCGCTTTGATTGGATTGTTTGATTGCGCTGTCTTTAATGGTCGTGGCTGATTGTCCCATGCCTTGAGCGGAGCGAGACAAAAGGGAGACAGCATCGACAAGTTTTGCAACCACGCTTCCAAGTTTACGAGTGAAATCATTAAAGCATCGTCCTAGGAGCCCCAGTTCATCGTCTCGGGAGATTGTGATTTCTTTGGTCAAGTCGCCTTCGCCGAGCTCGTTTCCAAACTGGATAAGATCCTTGATCTGCTTGACCGTTGAGGTCGTGAAAAAATAAGTGGGGATCGTGACGATTAAAATAACAAGAATCAACGCCGCTGTTGAAGCATAGATTCCTCTGTTGATGGCCTTGGACGTTTCCTGATCGAAGATGGTAATAAGATCGCTGGATGTCTGAAATAGTTGATCGGTCGTTTTCTGATTGTCGGCATGGCTGCTTCCTATGTTGGTTTCGGATTTTGAATAAGATTTCGCGATCGCTATTCCTTGCATTTGGAATTTTTCAAAAAGTCCGGTCATTTCCTTAAGTTTTGTAAGAACGTTTATGTTCTCCCTATAGTGATCCATTAAACCGGAAATAATTTTCGATATGTCCTCAACCTGTGGATCCACCTTCTCCTTATCGTTGATCCAGATCATGGGGAAGGATGTCACTTGATTGATGAGGGCGGTGACTTTCGTCCTAAGAACCATCACGCGGTCCATATCTTGAACGACAGATTTGACTTTCATGGACATCATGGTGTTAAATCCTAACACAAATATAATAAAGGCCATGAGCCCGAAGACGCCAAGCATGATTCTTTTTAAAAGAATGCTTTTCATTTAGATTTCTTCCCCCATTTTTGTGCTTTGTTTATGTTAGCTTTTTTATGCGCTGGGCCGATCCCTGAGTAATACGCACTTCTCCGGTATTGGTAAGGAGCTCCACAGTTCTTGCAACGGAACCGCCTATTTCTTCTCCAACTAAAAAGATTCCCGCTTTTCGAATTTCCGAACGCAGAACCTCGGCGTTGGACGGGCCGATGGTTCTGTTGATGATGGAGCTGGCCATCGGCATTGAAGCTCCTCCTGCGATAAAAGCGGATAATTTCCCTTTGGCCCGGATTTGATTCACGAGAGCGGGAATTGCGGTATCGGCGTACTTTCCGGGCCTGAGAATAATGGCTTCTTTAGATGAATTTTGCGCGAGCATGACGTGCGCCATCCCCCCCTTCTTCTGCGTGGGATCATAGATGACCGCAGCCACGCAGGAGCCGAGATCGCTAGCCCTCAGGACCGTAGGGGCGGTCGCGATTTCAAGGCTTCCAATGGATACGGGCACCAAGGCGGATTTGCCCTCCATGGCCCAAAACCTTAAATTCTCCGAAGCATCGTGGGAAAGAGAAAATAGAAAATAGCCGAATTTCTGGGAGAGTCCCCATGAAATATCGGAATAGAGGATGGTTCCTTTTTTATCAAAGCTTTGAATTCGCAAGAGCTTTTCCCAGCTTTTTTGCCATTCAAGGACTTCTAATATTGGAACGGAGGAATAAGACTCCATTCTAAACAAAGCTCCGAAATCCTTTAAAATGGCGTTGACGAATATATTGGTCGCTTCCTCCAAAATGGATTTTCGCATCGCGTCGTTATTGATGTTTCCTGCAAGTCCGTTGGCCGCAAGAATGGAATCGAGGAGAGGCTTTGTCTGAGATTGGGAATACCCGAAAGTCGCTATCCCGTTGAGGTCGCCTTGAACAAAAACAGAAACATTGTAGACGAGCTCATGCGGCGGGAAAAAACCAAGAGGAATTGGGGACGAAGAAATTGTTTCTAGTATTCCATAGCGCACGGTTCTAACGGAGGTTTTAAGCAAATCTGAAAGGGCCAAACATCCGCCAAGAGAAGCATGATTTAATCGTTCTTCAATTTTTTGTTTTTCCTTAATTCCCCAAATAGGCTGTGGAGCCGGAGTTGATTGACTATTCAAAGAAAACCTCTACTTGTGCGCCGTTTTCAAGAGGCGACGTAAAAAACGCCTGTTGCCCGTTGAGGCGCACATAAAGTTTTTTTCCAGCGGATGAAGACGCGTCAATTTGAACGAATTTCAGTACGTCGGCTAAAAGAGGCGCATGAGCAGGGTTATTCTCAAGAGAGATTGTTTGCCCGTTGACTAAAATATTTATTTTTTTATCATTTGAAGCCTGGGTTGATTGCGGCAAGGTTTTTTGCAAAGCCTGGGCTTGAGTTGTGATCGTGAAATAATTGCCGCGGGTGGTTGGATTTAAGTGATCGTCGGCGCGCCATGGCAAAGGCGCGATTTTACCCGTCGTTGAATTGAGAGAGGGAGGAACGGGCATTAGTGTGATCTTATCTCCGTCTTGAACGACTCTGTTTAGAGAAGATGCTTCCCCGTTGACTTTCCATCCGCCTTGGGTTTTTTCGGAGGGAGTCAGGATATCCCCCAAGGGAACGCGCAAAGTGGTTAGGAGCATGCGGTCTTTGAGCGGGGCGTTGAGATTGATGGGGGCGCCGTCTGAAAAAACGCGCAGAGGGATTTCCCTCATCATTCCATTAACCAAAACGGTGGTTCGGGAAAATCCTATGGCTTCTCCGACTGTTCCATCAAGATGCTGATTGGACGAGGGAATTTTAAATGAAATGGAGTCCAATTCATTGACAGGTTCCTCAATAGATACGGCTCGTTGATTAAGAGATATTTCGGGAAGAGGATTGTTGTGCGGCTTGAAAATACGGAATTTGCCGTTGAGCGTGAAAGTCTTGGAGGGGCCCGGCCAACCAAAAATTTTTTTCGGGGATTGGCCGGACGCAACCAGCGCTGAGAAAATGGTTGGGGATTTCTCTCCTAGAGTTAAAACAAAAGTTCTTCGCCCATTGACGAACAATTTTTTAAACCGAAGTCCCCGGTTGGTAGCTGCGATTTCAAGCGTTCCAAGAGGCGTTGCTGTTTCGGGTCCCCAAGAATTTGACGTTTGCTTTTGAATGTAGCGCTCGCAGCGAGGGCGGGAAACCCCCACTTTGAACGCGGATATCTCCAAGGCTTCCGCCAGCATTTGAGTAAATCCGGGCAACAGGCTTCCTCCGCCGACGCAGAGAACCGCTTGCGGAGCTTTTCCAGAGCTTGCTTCAAGAATGGCTCCCGCAATACGGGCCGTAAACTCAAGTAAAATGGAGTTGACCACGGCCTGAATGTCTTTAATTAAAATCGTGACCTTTCTTTCAAAAATATCAGAAGACTCAATGGCTTGTAGAGGCGCTATGGCAACAAGATTATCCGAAGCCTCTTCGCGGCGCTTCATTTCAAGAGAAAACTTTCGTTTGACCTCTTCGGCGCGCAAAAAATTAAGCAGGAATGAATCCGCAATTTTTTCCGTAATAGAATCTCCCGCCTGCGGCACCATCCCAAAAGATTGGATAATTCCTTGAGAAACAAAGGCGATGTCAGAGGTTCCAGCCCCGACGTCTATTAAGGCTAAATTAAGTCGCCTTAAATCGCGGCTGACGACGGCCTGAAGGGCCGCAATTGGCTCTAGGGTGATGGAAGAAACTGATAGGCGCAACGATTCCAAGACGTCAATCTGGCTCTCAAGGACGCGATAAGGCAGAAAACTGGCCAAAACCTCGACTTCAAGCTCCTGTCCGTAATGTCCAAGAGGATTTTGAACAATTTCTCCATCAATCGACATTCTACTAACGACATATCCGACGCAGGAATATTGAGGACGAGCGTCTCCTTCTTTCGGAGAGAATTTTGAAAGAGCCTCTTCCAAGGCTTTCCAAGTTCCTTCGTCAATTTCCTGCTTGCCAAAAGGGGTTCCATCGGGCCGGCAACCGACTATAAATTTGCCTTTGGCTGTTTTTAAGTTTCGTCCGGCGACGGCGATGGCGACTTCTTGAGGCCTTTTGCCAAGGCGTTCCGACAAAGAATCGACGACTTGAGCTGTAATCTCTGCGACAGCGCGGACATCCTCAATTTGTCCCGCGCTCATGGATCTTGTTGGGTGTTCGCGCATTTCAACATCGAGAATTTCAATCTCAATATTTTTGTCTGCCGTCGGCGTGACATGGGCGATGAGCCCCATAACCTTGCGGGTCCCAATGTCGAGCGCAAAAATTTCAGAATAAATTTCTTTTTGCATTGGATTTAAAGATACCCCTCTTGAACATCTAAAATCAGTATCGCGCGGCCGTCTCCAAGAATGCTTGCTCCCCCTATTCCTCTAAGTTGCTTGAGAAATCCGGTTAAATTCTTAAGCACAATTTCTTGGCGTCCCAGCAGATGGTCGACGGCCAAGGCGAATTTGGATTTGCGGGAGTGGACGATCAGGGCATGTTCATCCAAAACTCTGCTATTGGAGACTAGTTGTTGACTCTTGATGCGGAAAATATCCCTTAAGCGCACCAGCGGCAGAACCTCATTTCTTAAAACGACGACTTCTTTTTTATCGATGACGGTTGGTTTAACGTTGTCAAGGGAAATAAGTTCGACGACATCCGACAACGGGATGGCGAAAGTTTGCTCCCCCGCTACAAAAAGAAGCGCCTGAACAATGGCCAAATTAAGCGGTAGAAACAGAGAAAAACGGGAGCCTTTTCCGATATGAGATTCAATTTCAAGATGCCCATTGACCGATTCAACGGATTCTTGAACCGCGTCCATTCCAACTCCGCGCCCAGAGTATTGGGTTACTTTTTCCTTGGTGCTGAGGTTTGGGCGGCAGATGAGGTAAAGAGCTTCCTGATCTTCCATTTTCGCCGCCGCGTCGGAAGTAATAATTCCCATGGAAACTGCTTTGTTTTTTACCTTGGAGACATCGATTCCTACGCCGTCATCAATCACATCGATGACGGCGTAGCCTTTTTCCTTGCGCGCAGTTAAAGAAAGCGTTGCAGCAGGGCTTTTCCCCGCAGCTAGGCGCGTTTCTTTTGATTCGATTCCGTGATCGATGGCGTTTCTAAGAAGATGAACGATGGCCTCGTTAATTTTTTCAAAAAGTACGCGGTCAACCGAGATGCTGTTGTCTTGAATAACAAAATTGACCTCTTTTTTTAATTCATGAGACACGTCTCTGACTACTCGCCCATAACGCTGAAAAATATCATCAACGGGAACCAAACGAGTTTGAAGGACTTCTTCTTGGAGTTGTCCGCTTAAGCGTTCGACGAATTTAACCTCCGCTTCCAAAGCGGAAGCGCCCAGTTCCTTGCTGTATTGAATGAGCCGGCTTTTAGAAATGGCAAGCTCTCCGACTAAGTTCATCATCGCGTCCAAATGGGAAAGTTGGACGCGGACGGTCATTTTTGAAAGGGTGTCGGAGTGCGTGGGCTGATGTTCGGGCTTTTCCGCCGCGAGAACGGTCGTCGAAGTATCCAGTTCCTGTTGCGCCGCAGATGTTTCCATTAGTGGAGGCATGGGAGCTGTGGGAGCGGGAGGCGTTTGCGGTAAAGAATGTTCGATAGAAAACGGAATCGGATCGGGAAGCGGCACCGGCTCAGGCATGGCTTGAGGAATTTCTTGGGGGGCTTCTGTTTGAATTTGGCTGGTCTGCGGGATTAGCGTTGGGGCTGCGCTGGAAACAGCTTCTTTGGAGGAAAAGCTCTTAAGATTCGTCAAGAATTCATCGATATTGATTGTATCTTTCTCTTCTTGAAATTCCTTAACCAATGCGTGAAAAATATCAAGAGCGTCTAAAAGAAGCTGCGCACTCTCCAGGGTAAAGGATTTTTTTTCATTTTTTACATCATCGAGGGCGTCTTCGAGATGATGGGCCAATTCGGCCATTTTATCGTAGCCCATTGTCGCGGAGTTTCCCTTAAGAGTATGGAGAGCTTGGAAGATATCGCGGCGGTTGTTTTCATCAGCGGCGCTTTTTTCAAGAGCCAGAGTGGCTTGTTCGAGGCGTCCTAGAATTTCTTCGCATTCCCCGACAAACAGAGCGCGGAGTTTAGCAAGATCCATCGGCGGCTATTTTTTGCTCCACTCTGTGTCTTCGAGAATCATCTTTTCAATACTCTTGAGAATTTTGTCCATGTTGAGGAGAAGAATCAAGCGCCTTGGGAGTTTGGCGACCCCAATGATGTATTCGACGTCTATCTTGGGGAGATTCTCCGGAACTGCCTCGATGGCGTTTGGAGGAATGCGAATAACCCCCACTACTGCATCGACGATGAAGCCGACCATTTGGCCCTCAATGTGCGCTACGATAATGCGGGCCTGTTGCGCGTCGGTTTCGCCTTGAATTGAAAAGCGCTCCTTAAGATCCAAAAGCGGAATAATCTGTCCCCGCAAATTGCAAATGCCCTTGACGAATTCCGGCATATTCGGAATCAGCGTAATCGAAGCGGATCGGACAATTTCCTGGATCTGAGTGGCCATGACGGCATATTCTTCCCGCCCCAATCGAAATTGAACCCACTGAACCCCGTCGCCTTTATTTTCCGCCATGGGTTAAGCCGCCTGAGATGGCCTTGGTTTAATGAATCCTTCCAGTTTTGTCTTAAGCCTGTCTTGCTGCAAGGGTTTTACGATGTAGCTGTCCGCGCCGCAAGCCATCGCCTTCTCAACATCTTTGACGCCGTCCGCTCCGGTTGCCATGATGACCGGAATGCCTTTTAGTTTTGGATTTCGCTTAATCGAAACGCAGGTTTCAAAACCATCAATGCCGGGCATCATCGCGTCAAGCAAAATCAAAGCCGGCTTCTCTTTTTCCGCGAGTTTAATGCCGTCAGCTCCGCTGGTCGCTTGCACGACGTCATAGCCGAGAGATTCAAGCATCAGCTTTGTCACGGCTAATACCGTTTGGGAATCATCAACATGGATAATCAAAGGCCTTGTGCGTCCGTCGCTGCTAAACCAAGCCATAATGTTTTACCCCCCCCTACGCTTTCTTTAGTCAAATTCTATAAAAATTTATATTTTTGACTGTTTTCTTAAATTTTTTTTTACTCGTTGACAGGCATGAGTTTGATGAATTTTTCAAGCTTGGCCTTGAGCCGATTTTTTTCAATGGGCTTGACTAAGTAGCTGTTGGCGCCGGAAGCCATCGCTTTTTCGACGTCTTTAACGGCGTCAAGCCCCGTCAACACGATCACCGGGATATCCTTAGTTTTAGCCTCTCTTTTTAATTTGACGCAGGTTTCATAGCCGTCCATGACCGGCATTCGAGCGTCAAGCAGTATAATCGTGGGGATTTCTTTTTCCGCCATTTTAATGGCGTCGGGACCTGTGGTCGCTTGAATGACATCGACCCCCAAGCTTTCCAGGATTAGTTTTACGGTCGATAAGATGATCTGCTCGTCGTCTACATGCAGGACCACGGGTTTTGTGCGATTTTGAAACCAAGCCATAAATTTAATTCCTCCTGTAGCTATTTAACCGTTTTCGGCGCCGTTTTTAAATTCTGCGAATGAGGCAAGCGAATCAAGACGCAAGTGCCGGCATTGTCAGAAGCGGAGAGAGTGATGACTCCCTCATGCGCCAAAACTATTTTTTCAGCCCAACTGAGGCCCAAACCAGAGTGATCTTTTTTTAAAGTAAAAAACGGTTCGAAACAGTGTTCTTGTGCGTAAGGTGTGATCGCGGCGCCTTGATCTTGAATGGAGATATAAACCGAAGAATGCATGCGGTCGACATAAACTCCGATGCTCAAGGTTCCTCCAGCTTTCTCCATCGCTTCTTGGGCGTTATTTAACGCCTCTTTTATCGCCCTCTCCATCCACTTGGAGTCAAGCAATATGTTAGACAGGCCGGAAGCGTCTATTTCCCATCGCAGGGTTATTTGTGGAGATTGAGACACTGCGTGCCGGGACACGATTTCTTTAAGATAGGAATCGATGGAAACAGAGGTTTTTTCCAAGGCAATTGGGCGCATGATTTCGGAATAGTTGTCCAAGAGTTTAGTCGCTTGCTCGACTGCTTGTTTGACCAAGTGGAAGGTTCTTTCTCCGAGGGCCTTATCTTCTTTTTTTGTCGAAAATAAATCAAGGAGGCTTGGGAGACTGCCGATGTTGTTGCGAAGCTGATGGATAAATGTTTCCGGCGAATTCCAGCCAGAAGTTGAAAAAATGGGCGCGGTCTCTTCCGAATCCAAAAGCGCGTCGACTTTTGAGCGTAAAATCGCTTCGGAATAAGGCTTGAATAAAAAACTGTTCGCCAGTTGGTGAATCCACGGGCTGTAGCCTTGGGATGAACTCGTAATTAAAATGGGAAAAGATTTTCCTTCTTTTCGGGCGATCTGGCATATTTCAAAGCCGGAGACATGCAGCAAATTAAAATCAAGAAGAATGAGATCAAAGGATTTGTTTTTTATGTAATCAACAGCCGCTTGTCCGTCAGATGCTTCCGTCACTTCATGGCCAAACTTATGCAGATAGCCTGACGTCAGTTGACGCATGAGATTAGAGTCATCAACAACTAATACTTTGGCCATGAGTAAGGAATTAGTTTGCTCAAGTAGACTTTCATGACTATAACATCTATTCCCAGTTCTGTCAAGGAAATTTATTGCGAATTTTATATATAAAAAAATAAAAAATTAAGACTGAAGCTTGCTTTTCCAATAGCCTAAAGGGAGGCCGCCTAAAGCCGCGATGGCGAGTTGACTGAGGATGAAAATAGACAGCCAGAAAAACGCCTTATCCATCCAGCCGTAAGAGTGAAGTCCAATCCCTAGCATATTGACCCCAAACCAAGAAAGGCTGGTGATGACGTTTCCTAAAACCGCCATAACCATGAGCCCGCGTTCCCGGATAAATCCCCCCCACCGTGCGTGAAGGATGATGGCGTTCCATAAGACGATTAAAAGAGCGCCATTTTCCTTGGGGTCCCATCCCCAAAATCTCCCCCAGGATTGATCGGCCCAAATTCCGCCCAGTACAGTTCCGACAAAGCTGAAAAAAAGACTAAAGCAAATAATTCCATAAGTCATTTGAACCAAGGCCTTGGCCGCTTCCTTGTCTAATGAGGGCGTCAGGACGCCCTTGAGAATATAGAGAATCCCCAGGGTCCCAGCCACGAATGTCGAAGCATATCCGATGGTGATGGATGAGACGTGGGTCGAGAGCCAGAAATTTGAATTGAGCACCGCACGCATCATTTCCATGGTGTCGCCGGTCATCGCCAGATGGTGAGCAATAATTAAGGTGGTAAAGCCGATGATGGAAGCCGTCATGGCGGCAAAGCCTTTTGGAAATTTTCTTTCGAGTATCCAGCAAAGTAAAACCGCGACCCATCCTATAAACACGGCGGAAGAGTAAAGGTTCGTCACGGGCGGGCGGCCTTGAATGATGATGCGGCAAAGAATTCCAAAGGAATGAACGCTCCAGGCGACGACTAAAAGCCGCATGGCAAGTTCCATCAGGCGTTCAGGCGCGACAACCCAAGAAAGCGCCAGAGAAATGAAGACGATGAAATAAAGGATAATCCCTTTCCAAAAGGGAGATACGGCGTTGAAAATTTCTTCATAACGGCTCCAACGCCATTGAGAAGGCAGGTTTTTTTGTAGCCACTCGTTGTAAGAATTCGCGGCGGCGTTAAACGCGGCAGGATCGCTGTTTTTACGGGCGTCTTCCATTCGATGATAAAAGAGAAGCGGCTGAGAAAGAGTCCCTTGCATCAGAAGTTGACCGATGGCTTTTCCGGAACTAATCCAGCCATATTGATTTCCGGATGAGACTGGAATGGCCCAGAAATAGGCCGATTGATCGATGAAATTCGAGCGCGTCAGAATGCCGGAGAGTTCTTTCTGGAGATGTTTGTCCTTGGCGATGGATTGCGGGTTTTTAAGAAGGAGATTGGGCAACGAATCCGGAAGTTCCGGGGTTTCAAGGCTGAATTTAAGGCGTTGGTAAAGAACCACCTGCTCTTCGACTTCCAGGAGAGCCGATTCAAAAGAGGAGCGTGATTTCGCTGAAATTTTTTCTATGGAATTCGCTTTCTTCTCCAATCGGTCCCATGATGGAGCAATTTGATTGAAGGAAAAATAACGCTGGGCGGTCTGAGGCAAGTTTAAAAAACCAAGCACGTCCAAATTATCAATGCAGAAAACTTTTTCCATATCCGCAACCTCAGGGCGGCTGACCAAATCCAGCAACCACTTGGACGCGGGCAATTCTTGCCCTTTAGTCGAGACGCTTTCTTTGTGGCTGAGAACCAAAAGAGAGCTGCGCGCTACCGTGTCCAGGGGTTTTACCCGGCCTTCTTGCAAAACTGGAAATCGGGAGAATAAAGCTAAATCGGCGCCGGAATCAGAATGAGGGAAAATTGGGAAAAAGGCCCAAATTAAAGCTCCCAAAACTAGGAGGTTGAAAAGAAAGGAATTTTTTTTCAAATTTATTTCTTCCTTCATGATAGAAATTTAGCTTGTTTAAGACGCATGAGAAAATGGAGAATCAGCCCGAGGGCTATGAAAAAAGAGGAAATATACGGAATAGTCCAGCTTGGGTTGCGGACGACTTGGAGAATGGAAACCGTGTTGTTTTGAGCGTAGGACGCCTGGTAAAAAGTGAGACCTTGAAAGCGAAGCGGATGGTTCATCGAGATCAAGGTGTTTCGATTTTCCGTTGGGGAGGCTGGAGCGTTGATATGGATGAGGCTTGAAAAGCGGCTCGGAATGGAAGTTCCTGCATAAATTTTATGGGTAAACTTTTTTAGGAAGAGAGAAAATGGAAAATAATAGCGCTTGGGTCTCAGCGTCAGATAGATTTCTTTTCCTTTTATGGGAATTCTTTGCGGCAACGGAATCATCTCGGACATTTGCCAATTCCCCAAAATCTTTCCATTTTCCGATACTTGGACCAAGGCCGCCGGCATATTGGGCTGATTGTCATCATGGCTTAAAGGCATATCGATAATTTCAAGATTTTTCCCCGGGCCTTGGATTAGTGAATAATTGGGAAATGCGGCATCGCTATTCTTGCGGATATCAACGGCCGCATTAAGAGCGTAGTGTTTGATATCAAGCGTGATTTTATGGGGCAGGCGTATGGTTTGTCCCGTTTTTAAAAGTTCTTGAGGGATGGAATAGACGATGTCAGTCTTGGAGTTTGTGGCATCAATAAGGTCAAGTTCCGAATGTCGTGGGTCCTCGCTATAATTTTTGGAAGAGTTTTCCTTGATGGTCATCTGGCTTTCGCGCGCGAAGCGGCCGGAAAGAAATTGGCCCAGGAAAAGAATGATGAGCCCAAAATGGGTCAGCCAGAGGCCTATTTTTTTGTACGAGAGAGTCAACCGTTTGAAATGCGCGAAGAGAAGATTAAGGATTAGAACAATTCCTACGAGTTTTCCGGCTGGAAAAAGCGGAATACGGTACCCGCTAAGGATGGGACGGGAGTAGAGAAACCAACTATTGAAATGAATTTTGACGGAATCATAAACGCCAAGCTGAACCTCGCCTAAAGTGCATAAAAAGACCAGCAGCGCGAGCGCGCTAAGCCCCGCCAAAGTTAGCTCAAGGGAAGAGAGAATTTTTACGATTTCTTTTACTAAGAACTTAATTTTGGCCATGGAGTCTTTTCTCTTTGAGCATGGCTGCCATGCGCTCAAACTTGGCGGCTTCTACTTGAGTGTTTCCCTTGGGAATTTTGTGGATGGAAACGGCCGGTGGCTTGCCTTTACAGGCAAAAGATAAAAAAATTAAACAGGCAAGTCCTAAGCGGAACAGCTTCATCTCCCCATATTATATAAAAAGAGATGAAATCTGGGTGGTTTAGTTCCCTTTAGGGCTACAAATTTTTTAAGTGGAAAAATATAAAACTATGCCGTGGTTTTTTGGATATCCGGAATGTCCAGCCGGATATGAGCTTCTTTGAGTTTTTTAGGATTGACCGGGGAAGGCGATTCGCTGAGGGGGCAGGTTCCCTTTTGAGTTTTGGGGAAAGCGATGACTTCGCGGATTGAATCTTCGCCCGCGAGGAGCGCCGCCAGGCGATCAAGGCCGAGGGCGATACCGCCGTGAGGAGGCGCGCCGAATTCAAGGGCGCGCAAAAGCATTCCAAACTGCTCTTCTTGCTCTTGCGCCGAGAATCCCATTAGGGAAAAAATGCGGCGCTGAATTTCCGCGCGGTGATTGCGAATAGAACCTGAAGCCAGTTCGACTCCGTTAAAAACAAGATCATATTGGTGAGAGCGCATTTTTCCGGGATTTGAATCCAGCAATGGAATTTCTTCCTCTAAGGGAGAAGTAAATGGGTTGTGGGCGAAAGTCCAGCGTTTTTCATCCGGCTCCCACTCTAAAAGCGGAAAGTGAAGAGCCCAGTGAAAACTCCAGGGTGTTGAGGGCTGCGGCTTAAGAATTGAAATTAATTCTTTTCTGATTGCTCCGAGAATTTTTGCGGCATTTTCTTCTTTGTCTGCGGCAAAGAAGGTGACGTCTCCCGGAGTAATTTCAAGGGAAGACTTAAGTTTTGAAATTTCTTCCGCGCTCAAGAATTTAACTATTGGAGAATTGGGGCCCGCCTCTTCCCATTTGATCCAGGCCAGGCCCTTAGCTCCCAGGGATTTAGCGAGATCGGTAAGTTTATCTATTTGCGCGCGTGAAAAATCAAATTTTGCGCTGATGGCGCGGACAACGCCTCCGTTGGATGCGGGTTCGGAGAAGACCTTGAACGAACTTCCTTTTAATAGGGACGTTGCGTCCTTGATTTGAAAGCCATAACGCAAATCGGGTTTGTCCGATCCGTAAAGACGCATGAGACTAGAGTGCTCGATTTCAGGAAAAGGCGTTTTGAGGTCGACGCCCAAAACCTCTTTAAAGATGGCTTTTAGAAAATTCTCAACAATGGCATGAACGTCTCTCTCCGTCACGAAAGACATTTCAAGATCAATTTGCGTATGTTCAGGCTGCCGATCGCTTCTTAGATCCTCGTCTCTGAAGGCTCGAGCCAATTGGAAATAGCGCTCGATTCCGGAAACCATGAGGATTTGCTTGAAAACTTGAGGCGATTGAGGCAGAGCATAAAATTCACCTGGAGATAATCGGGACGGGACGAGGAAATCTCTTGCTCCTTCCGGCGTAGCTTTAGTCAGAATAGGAGTTTCAACTTCGATAAAGCCCGTTTGGTCCAATTCCCTTCTGACGGTCGTAGCAATGCGGTGGCGCAGGACCATGTTTTTCAGCATGCGTGGACGTCTAAGATCAAGAAAACGGTATTTAAGGCGGGTTTCCTCAGACACTTCTTGTTCGTCGTCTATCTCAAAAGGCAATACCTTGGAGGTATTGAGAATTTTAATCTCTAAGGCAGTGATTTCAATTTCCCCTGTTGGGATTTTGAGGTTTTGCGTTCCTTCCGGGCGTTTTTGAACGGCGCCCGAAACTTGGACGACGTATTCAGAGCCTAATTCTTCCGCCTTTGCAAAAGCCCCTTTTTGATTGGGACTTGCGACGATCTGAACGCGCCCGGATCGGTCCCTGAGATCAAAGAAATAAACGCCGCCATGATCGCGCCTGGAATTGACCCAGCCGCAAAGGGTTACGGTTTGTTTTTCGTTCGAGAGACTGAGTTCTCCGCAATTATGCGTTTTAAGCATGGATTTATTTTAACATTTTGCCCTAGGGCGCTAAGACAAATTCTTAATTGTTAAAGTTAATTTTTGGATTGTTTGTGATGGATGCGGCATGTTCAAGCGTTGATAGCCATCTTTCATTAAGGATAGTTTTTCTTGGCTATTTTCCCCCAACAGCAACTTCTCCAAGAGAGCCGGAACCTTTTGTTGGATATTATTTTCAGAGACGATGACGGCGCTTCCTGCTTTTTCCAAAACTCGGGCGTTTTCTGTTTGGTGATCATGGGTTGCGTTGGGATAAGGAACGAGAATTGCCGGTTTTTTTAACGCACAAAGTTCCGAAAGCGTGCTTCCGCCCGCCCGGCATAAAACCAAGTCCGCCGCGCCGTAAAGTTCTTCCATTTTCTCAAAATAGGGAAAGACCTTGGCCGCTAGGGGCTGGTTTCCGTAGTTTTCCTCGATAGCTTTTGAGTCTTGGCCGCTGATATGAATAACTTGAAGATGATGGGGATAGCGGGTGGATAAGTCTTTGAGAATTGCGGGGATTTGGAGATTGATCCCTCTTGCGCCTTGACTTCCGCCAAAAACAAGGAGAACCGGCCATTGGGGGTCAAATCCCAAAGTTCTTTTCGAATCGGTTAAATTACGCGGCTCCCATAAAACTTGGCGAATGGGCGTTCCGATGAGTTCTCCCCCCGTTCCTGGAAGTCCTCTCAGCAGTTTTGCCCCTAGAAATCTGCAAAGTTGGTTTGATAAGCCCAGGATGACATTGGATTCGTGGATTAGCCGGGGCCTTCTTTTTATAAAAGCGGCGAGGATTGTGGGGACGGAGAGATACCCGCCCATTCCGATTACGATATCAGGTTTAAAGTCGGAAACAATATTGAGGCAAAGTTTAAACGAGGAAAATAGGCGAGTTAAAAACTGAAACCAGCCGTAGGCGCTTCGGGGCATTCCGCGCATGGGGATCTCTACGTAAGGAAAGTCTTCCGCGTCCAAAACCTTGCGGGCGGCATCTTGTTGGCGCACGATAAAAAGGACTTTCCATCCCTCCCTAGCCAAAGATTGGGCTGTCGCCAGTCCGGGATAGAGATGTCCTCCGGTCCCACCCGCGGCAATCAATATCTTTTTCACGCCGCTTTGGCCTGCCTGGAGATGTTGAGGAGAATTCCAACCCCGATGAGGCTGGACAGTAAGGACGAACCTCCGAAAGAAACAAAAGGAATGGGAATTCCTTTTGTGGGCAAGAGTCCAATGGACATCGCCATGTTAAAAAAAGCCTGGAGTGAGATCAGCCAGGTAATTCCGGCGGCAAGGAGACTTCCGAACAGATTGGGAGCATTTTTCGCGATTTGAGATCCCCGGATGGCGAAAAGCGCGAAGAGAAAGATAAGCCCCGCCCCTCCAATAAGCCCCAATTCTTCACAGAGAATCGGGAAAATAAAATCCGTATGTGGAGTCGGCAAATACATGAGCTTGATGTTTGATGCCCCTAGGCCTTGCCCGAAAACACCGCCTCTTCCAACTGCGATCAAGGATTGGGCCAATTGATAGCCGGTGTTTTTTGCATCATGGAACGGAGAAAGAAAATTTAAAATGCGGGCTCTTCTGTAGGGGAAGCGGATTAGTTCATAAGCAATGACTGGAATAGAGAGCGAAAGGAGCCCGAGAATATGCCTGAGCTTTACGCCGGCGGTAAAAAGAAGGCCAAGTGAGACGGTGAAAATAAGAACGGGCGTTCCCAAGTCCGGTTCTCTGGAAACAAGAAAGATAATGGGCGAAAGAAGAATAGCCGGCATTAGAAGCCCCGAGACGGGAGAACGGAGGCGGCTTCGCTTTTTATCCAGATAATAAGCGAGAATAACGACGCAACTAATTTTTGCGAATTCCGACGGCTCGATTCCCAAGGGGCCGATTTTAATCCATCTTCGAGCTCCCCCCACTTTATGTCCGAGAAGAGCCCATAAAAGGCCGATCACCGTTACCAAAAGAATAGGCGCGATTTTTTCACGATAGCGGTTGTAATTAACGCGGCTGACTAGTCCCATGGCCGTAACGCCGAAAATAGCCCAAAATAATTGTCGTTTTAAAAAATAAAAAGACTGTCCCAGATGTTGTTCGGCCCAGATGGCGCTGGCCGAGTAAATCATGATGAGGCCGAAAAACATCAGAATAAGAACCACCGACAGGAGAGAAAAGTCAAACGGGGGATTTTTTTCGGAAGCCATTAAGGGCTCTAACTCTTGTAACGTTCCAGAATTTTCTTGAATTTTTTCCCGCGCTCTTCAAAATTTTTGAATTGGTCAAAAGAGGCGCAGGAGGGAGAGAGAAGCAAAATATCTTCCGGCTCTCCGATTTCAAAGGCTCTCTCGACGGCTTTATCCAGGTTCTCGCAATGAGAAATAGGGACAATCCCATCTAGTTCGTTTTCAATTTTCTGCGCGGCGCTTCCGATGGTCAGAACGGCCTTAACCGATTGGGACAGGAAGGGTTTAAGCGGCGCATAAGGGCTGCCTTTATCGAGTCCGCCCAGAATTAAAATAAGTCTTTTTTTAATATCTGAAAAGGCTTTGAGGGCGACAAGTGTTGAGTCAACGTTGGTCGCTTTTGAGTCGTTGACACAGCGGATTTGACGATAAGTTCCCGCTTCTTCCAATCGATGTTCGACTCCCTTAAATTGGGTGAGGGCTTTTTGGATGGAACGAGTGGAAATTCCCGACGCTAGAGCGAGTAGGATCGCCGCCATGGCATTTTCCAGGTTGTGACGTCCAGGAAGGTTCGGCGGCGTAAAGGAGAAGGGAGAGTCTTTGAGACTCAGGCGTGCATGAATTTTTCCTCCGTCAACCCAGGCGTGGCTTGATTTAGGGTCGTCGCCGAAAAAAAGCCTTTGGGCCGGGCATTCTCGGGCTAGTTTGACGGTTTCAAGATTAAGAGAATTAAAAATGCAAAAATCCGAGGCGTTTTGATCGCGAAAAATACGGGCTTTGGCCCGAATGTAATTTTCAAAACTTCCATGATGGTCGAGATGATCCGGCTGAATGTTGAGCAGGACTGAGACCTTGGGATGAAAAAAACTGCTGTCCTCCAATTGGTAGCTTGAAGATTCGATAACTAAAACATCGTTGGGGTTTGCGTCCAGCACGCAAGCTGAAACGGGGGTTCCAATATTGCCGCAAACATGGACGTTCTGCCCGAATGCGAGTCCCTGGTTGAAAATGTCTCCCGTCAAAGTGGTCGCCGTCGTTTTTCCATTGGTGCCCGTGATGGCAACGATGTGGTCGGTTCTTGAAAAAGACAAAGCGACTTCCATCTCGCTGAAAATGGGGATGCCCGCGTTTTTGATTTTTTTTATGAGAGGCGCGCTCCAAGAAAGACCGGGGCTTTTGACCGCAAAGCCGGAAGAAAGAGCCTCTTGTCCAGGACCGTTAGCCTCCCAAGAAGCCCCTTGTGGAAATTCTTTGATAAGAGAGGAAATGTCTTTTTCCTGGCGGCTGTCGGTCATGAGAACCTCAAAGCCTTGTTTGAGAAGCAGTCGCGCGGCGGCGATTCCTGAACTCCCCAGTCCGATGATGCAGGCTTTTTTTTCTTTAAAATCAGATGGGGAAAACATAAAATCAGCGCATCTTAAGCGATGAGAGCGCGATCAGCATGAGAACAATTCCAATGATCCAAAACCGTACGGTTATCTTGGGTTCAGGCACGCCTTTAAGTTCGAAATGGTGATGGAGGGGCGCCATCCTGAAAATCCGCTTTCCCTTCCTCAACTTGTAGGACCCCATTTGCAGAATGACCGAGAGGGTTTCAACGACGAAAATTCCGCCGGCGATGGGTAAAAGAAGTTCCTGCTTGACGCAGAGTGAGGTAAGCGCGATAATGCCGCCTAAAAAAAGGGAGCCCGTGTCTCCCATGAAAACTTCCGCAGGATAAGCGTTAAACCATAAGAATCCCAAACTCCCCCCCGCCACCGCCGATAAATAAACGGCGATTTCTCCCGCCCCTTCGACATGGATAATTCGTAAATAGGAGGAGAATTTGAGGTTTCCGGCCACATAGGCGAGGATCCCATAGGTGATGGCAAAGAGAATAACAGAGCCGATGGCGAGGCCGTCTTGTCCATCGGTGAGATTGACGGCATTGGAGGAGGCGACGATCATGATGGTCGCAAGTATGAAATAAAACCGGTCGAAATTAATAAAAATTTCTTTGCTGAAGGGAACGCTTAAGATGGTCGCATATTCGGGATTGGGAGGATAAAGGGCCAAATAAAAAACAATGAGGAGCGCGCTAGCCGATTGAATTATGAATTTGGAGCGAGAGCTTATTCCGGCGGGGTTCTTGGCTGAGAATTTCACGTAATCATCCCAGAAGCCAAGGGCGGCCAGGATGGTCGAGGCGCAAAGCATGAGGGGCGTAAAGCGGTCATCTGGGCGCATCCACAAAATAGCCGACAGGGAAACGACAAAGAAAATTAAAACTCCTCCCATCGTGGGGGTACCCTGTTTGGGGAGATGAGTTTGTGGACCGTCTTTTCTCTGGACTTGCCCGAGCTTTTTCCTGCGGAGAAAATCAATAAACTTTGGACCGAACAAAAGGGAAAGAATAAGCGAGGTTACTGCGGCTCCGGCGGCTCTAAAGGTGATGTATTCAAAGATGTTAAAAATGCCGGAAGTTTTTTTGAGCGCGATGAGAAGATAAAGCATTTATTTATTCACGGACTTGGAGACGGCTTCATAGACATTTTCAAGTTTCATTGCGCGCGAGGCCTTGAAAAGGCAGGCTGAGTTCTTGTTGATCGCTTTCTTGAGTTCATTGATCCAGTCTGCCGGGTTCTCTTTATAATGCAGAGCGAAAGACGGTTTTCTTTTCGCGATGTTCTCTGCGGCCGTCTTCATTTCCGGCCCGGCCAAATAAATTTCAGCGACAGGTAAAGTTGACAGCCACTCCCCCAACTCCGCATGAAAACTCGCGGATTGTTCTCCAAGTTCCTTCATATCTCCCAAGATAAGAATTTTATTTTTGTTCGGAAATTCCGTTATGAATGATTCGATGGAGGCTTTCATGGATGCGGGGTTGGCATTGTAGGCGTCTAAAATAATTTCGCATCCGGATGGGTGGGAGAGTTTTTCCATTCTCATGGCAAAAGGCTTATATTTTTCAAGACCCGCGCGGATCGTTTCTGGAGTAATTCCCAAAGCCCAAGCCGCGGCTGCTGCCGCCGCCGCGTTGTATTTGCTTAATTTCCCCAAGGCTTTGAGTTGAACGATTATTTTATGCCGGTCGATGATGATTTCTTGTTCTGAAAAGCGGATGCGGCACAGAGGCGCTTCGCCGAACGTAATCACTCTTCCTCCCAAACGGCCTTCCAGGCTCGACAACCAGGGGTCGTCGCTGTTAATGACGATTGGCGCGTCTTGAGAAACGTAGTCCAAGAGTTCGAGTTTTGTTTGAAAGTTGGCCTCCATGCTTCCGTAGAACTCAATGTGATCGGGGCCGATATTGGTGAAAACGGCAAGAGTAGGCTGCGCGATTTGAGCGATTTCCTTAATGTCTCCGGGGTGGGAATCCGCCAATTCAAAAACCGCCCAGCGATGGGTGGAATCAAGGCTGAGCACAGATAGCGGAACTCCGATTTGATTATTCCAGTTCCCGGGACTGGCGCATACGGGGCCCAACTCGCTTAAGATTAATTTGAGCATTTCTTTTGTCGTCGTTTTACCGTTGGAACCGGTAATACCGATGACCGGGATATCGAATTTCTTTCGGTGGTGAGCCGCGAGAGCTTGCAGCGCCCGAAGGGAATTAGGAACGGCGATGAGGTGTGGAGGTAAAGGCGGCTTGAGGTCGGGCAACTTTGATTCTTCCACGATCCATCCGGACGCCTTTTGAGCTAATTCTGAGTTGAGAAAAGAATGAGCGTCGTATTTCTCCCCTTGAAGCGCCCAAAAGGCTTCGCCGTTTTTGATGGTTCTTGTATCGGTAGAAATGGAATCAAAGATATCGTCGGCGGAGCCCGCGATCAGGCGTCCTCCGGCGAATCTGGCGGCATCTTGCCATCTAATATCAAGCTTCATAATTGTTTCAACGCGGCTTTTACGGCGTCTTTGTCGTTAAACGGAATCGTTTTGTCATTAAGGATTTGATAGGCCTCATGCCCCTTTCCCGCGATGAGAACGATATCTTGCGCTTGGGCCAAAGACAAGGCTTCTTGAATGGCTTTTGCGCGGTCTGGAATCATTTTATAATTTTTCTGCCCGGCCTTCTTAATTCCCGCTTCAATGTCGGCCAGTATTTCCAACGGATTTTCCCGTCTAGGGTTATCATTGGTAAGAATCACCCAATCGCTCAATTTTGCCGCTGTTTTACCCATGGGCGCTCTTTTTGTTTTGTCGCGGTCACCCCCGCACCCAAAAACGGTAATGATGCGGCCTTGAGCGGATAGACGAAGCTGCTTGAGCACGGTTTCAAGGGCGCTGTCGGTGTGGGCAAAGTCAATAAAGACTTTAAAAGGTTTGCGGGATTCCACTTCTTCAAGACGTCCGGGTACAAGCCTTAGCTTTTCAAGTCCTGAGATGATGAATTTCTCCGGTACTCCCACGGCGTGGGCCGCTCCGGCTGCGGCCATGGCGTTTAAAATGTTGTGTTTTCCCGGTAGTTTGAGAAAAATTGGGAGCTTTTTTTTTCCGAGTTTGAGTGTGAATCGGGAACCGTTAAGATCCGCGCGAATATTTTCAGCCGTAACGCCGCTTTGGCTTTCAAGACCGTAGGATAAAATCTTGCAATGTCTGACTAGAGGTCTAAGCTCCTTGGCCCGAGGGTCGTCGGCATTGATGACGGCAGTTCTAAAAGGTTTGTTCGATCGCTCCAAGAGTTCAAAGAGATGGGCCTTGGCTTTAAAATAAGCGTTGATGGTTTTATGAAAGTCGAGATGATCGCGCTTAAGATTGGTAAAGACGGCAGCGTCAAACGCAATTTCTTCAACTCTTCTGAGAGCGAGGGCATGAGAAGAAACTTCCATTGCCACATGGGTTGTGCCCGCGCCTCGAAGTTTTGCCAGAATTTCAAGAAGCTCCAAGGATGAGGGCGTGGTATTGACGGCTTTTGATGGCGGAAGGCCGGGGCCGCGATAGGAGATCGTGCCGATGATTCCGGTTTTTTTCCGCGCTTCTTTGAGAATTGATTCTAAAAAATAGGTAACGGTCGTTTTGCCATTGGTCCCTGTGACCCCGATGAGGCGCATTTTGGCGGAAGGATTTCTAAAAAAAATATTGGCCATGACCCCCATGGCGGAAACGGCGTCGGCGGTTTGAATCCAATTGGTTTCTATGTCGGGAGGTTGAGGTTTTTCACTTAAAACAGCAACCGCGCCTTTTTTAACGGCTTCGCGCGCATATAAAAAGCCGTCTGTTCGGCTTCCGGATAAGGCAAAGAAAAGGCTTCCTGCGACTACTTTTCTTGAATCATGAGTTAAATTTTTAATGAGGATTTCCGGGTTTTTGACTTTTCCGATGACTGATATGGATTTTGTGAGGTTTCCAAGAGAAATGGAGAGTCCTTTTTTAATTTTAGCGGGCATACCTTATTTCTTTCCAAGCCCATAGGTCGAAGCGGCGACGTTTTTGGGCAATTTGGCGTTTTCAATTACGGGAATGGGCTCGGGAGGCAAGCCCTTAAGAGCGATGAGGCGCCTGGCAATCTCGGAAAAAACAGGGGCGGAGGCCTGTCCGCCGTAATAGGTTTTTTTAGGGCCGTTGAGAACGACCAAAATAGTCCATAAAGGATGATTCGCGGGCAAAAAACCGACAAACGACGCATTATATTTCGTGCGGGAATATTTTTTTGTTTTCGGATCAATTTCATGGGAGGTTCCTGTTTTTCCCGCGACAGGGTATCCTGGAATTTGAGCGAGCGCGCCGGTTCCTCGATTGACGACATTTTCCAAAAATTGCGTGAGGGTCTCAATGGTTGATGGGGACGCGACTTTTCTGACGGATTCAGGAGATTCTTCCATTGAAATCAAGGGCTGCCTGAGCGTTCCTTTCGCGGCGACGCTGCTATAGGCTTCAAGAACTTGGATGGGGGTGACCGCGACCCCGTAACCGTAAGAGGCGGAGGTTAGCGAAATTTCTCCGTGTTTGCCGAAGGTCTTCCAGTCCCCTGCGGCTTCCCCGGGAAGCTGAATGCCGGTCTTGTTGAGAAACCCGTAGGCGCGGAGCATTCGGTAAAAAGAGGGTTTTCCAACTCGCAAGACGACTTTTGAGATTCCAATGTTGGAGGAGCGTTCTAAAATTCCGGAAAGAGTCAAATATTGAGACGGTTCATCATCATGAATAGTGATTCTTGGGGTAACGGCAAAACTTCCGTTTTCGCAAAAAATCTGCTCGGCGATCGAAACGACTTTGTTTTCAAGGGCGGCCGTCGCCGTGACAATCTTCAGGACGGAACCTGGTTCGTAGGTATCTTGAATGGCGGAATTTTTTAGCGGCGTTCGAGGAAAGGAAGCCATGGCCAGCATTTGCCCAGTTTGCGGATCCTCGATGAGAACAGTCCCGCTTTTAATGGAGAGGGTTTTTGCGGCTGAATCCAAGGCTTCTTCGGCGATATATTGGATGTCGCGGTCGATGGTGAGAGCCAACGGTTTTGGGGTAAACCCGGAATTATCGGCGTTGAGATAAATCATTTTTCCCGAACCGTCTCGAATGACCCGTAATTCTTGAGGTTTGCCGGTCAAGCGAGCGTCCCAGAATAGTTCCACTCCTGATAAGCCTTGCCCATCGGAAGCTTTTCCTAAAACGTTGCTCGCAAGCGAGCCATTGGGATAGAAGCGGCGTTCTCTGAGGGAAAGGCCGAGCCCCGCGATTTTCATTTTTTCGACGGCCTCGGCTTGTTCGTAAGTGAGCGAGTCGGCGAGAACGGGGAAGCGCTTGCGGGATTTATAACGCCGCAGTATTTCAGCCGGCGGCTCTTTTAAGACTTTTGCGATTTTTTGAGAGACAAAGGTCGGATATTGAATCATTCTTTTATCCGCAAAAAGACGCCAAACCGGAAGAGACTCCGCCAATATATTTCCTTTTCTGTCGATGATGTCCGCTCTTGGCGCAATTTCCCATAAGGTTCGGGAAAATTCTTTATGGGCCTTAAGGCTTAAGAGCGCGTGATTTCGCACTTGAAGGTCTAGGAGTCGCAGGATGAGAGGAATAACAGGGAAAAGAAAGAAAAGAGAGACCAGAGAGATTCTCTTTTTGGGTGACATTTATTTCGTAACGAGCCCTTAGGGTAAAATTAAGTCGAGCGCCGCCAAAACTGAAGTTTCTTCCATAAATGGCTGGGGAAATTTTGGGATGAAGCGACTTCTTCTGCCGGAGGCAGGTTCATAAATTTAATGGATTTTAAAGGCGCCGGACTCATTTGGAGCTTTTCACTTGCAAGACGGGCGAGTATTGAGGGCGAGGAGGCGGTCTCAAGGTTTTTTTCCAAAACCGAGGCTTGGGATTTTAACGCTTCCAAGGATTTTCTCCCCTCTTCCACGCGATATCCTAATTCGGTCGCCTCAATTCTCTCCCAGGCGATCAAAAGAATCCCGCAAGCCGCCACAAATAATAATTTTCCAGAAATAAAATCTTTTTTCATACCCCCCCATCCCCCCAATCCTCGTCTCTCTCTTTCCAAAGCGGAAACGCTTATTGTATTGTAGATTATTAGTAATTACGCACGTCAGTGGATTTTGTTTACTCCTCTGAGAAATATTCGCTTCCAGACATAGGAAGTGTGTCCCGCGCTTTCCAAGTGAATCAGGCTGATGATGGGGCGCGTTTTGTATTGCACGCAAAAGTGTGGCATAAGGCAAGACTCATGCCTTTCCTCATAACCATAAGGTCGGCATTGTCCGGTCCTTAAGATAATTGAGGAAGGGGACTCATGCAGCGAATTCTCAATTTTCATTAGTTTTCTCCATGACGCGAAGCCTTGCGCTTCTAGCTCGCGGATTATTTTGGATTTCTTCGTCACTTGGACGCGCTTGCTTTTCACCGATAAACCGGGCTTTGCCTTCGGAGACCAATGACTGAAAAAGATTCTTAACAATGCGGTCTTCTAATGAATGGAATGTGAGGATCGCGATGCGTCCGCCTGTTTTAAGGCAAGAGAAGCATCCCCGGATTCCAGGGTCTATATTGTCGAGTTCTCCGTTGACCGCGATTCTAAGCGCCATGAAAGACCTGGTCGCGGGATGAATTTTTCCGTGAGGAGCGACGCGGGAAATGATGGCGGCAAGAGAGCCCGTCGTTTCAATGGGTTTAATTTTCCGCTCATGGACTATTTGTTTCGCGATTTTTCGAGCGCGGATCTCTTCCCCATATTCCGCGAGAATTTGACAAATCTGTTCTTCCGGCCAGCGGTTGATGATGATCGCAGCGGTCAAAGGATTTTTTTGGGAGAAGCGCATATCCAAGGGGCCGTCATTTTTGAAACTAAATCCTTTGAGGGGATTGTCCAGCTGAAGGGAACTGACTCCGAGGTCTAAAAGGACTCCCGTCAGCGGCAGGAAGTTTCTTTCCTCTAAAAGCGACTTTGCGTCCTTGAAATTGGCTTGGATGAGGGTAAACTTATCTTTAAAAGAAGAGAGCTTTTTCTCAGCGTAAAGAAGCGCATCCGAATCCTGGTCAAACCCTAAGAGTTTACCGCCTTTAAGAAAGCCGAGTATTTTGCTCGAGTGTCCGCCAAGCCCAACGGTGCCGTCAATGTAGAGCCCATCCGGGTCGGTGAGAAGTAATTGGCAAATTTCTTCCTCCATGACGGGCTTATGGGAATAGATTTCAGATCCCATTTAAATTCTTAGGCTTTTGGTCGCAAGCCGGTAAGCGGGTTCGGCCTTTTTGCGGTTGTAATTTTTCCAGTTGGAAATGCCCCAGATTTCGGCTCTGTTGCCCGCGCCCTGGACTAAAACTGGGCCGTTTAGGTTTGCGTGTTCCTTTAAGTATTGAGGAATGAGAATTCTTCCTACTCCATCGAGTTCAACCTCAACCGCTTCCGAGAAAAATTTTCTTTTAAATGCGCGTTCCTCTTCCGTCTTTGCCAGGGAAAGCGCTTGGAGGTCATTTTCTAAAAGCCGATTCCATTGAGACGGCAAGAAAAGATACAGGCACCCTTCAAGCCCGCTGGTGACGTAAAAATGATTCCCTTTTTCCGCGTTCAAGGCTTCTCTGAATTTTGGCGGAATCCCGAGCCGGTTTTTCGGGTCGAGAGTGTATTCGTATCGGCCGATGAGTAAAATCATGAATGGGCTATTTTACACTATTTACCACTTTTATGATTCTTTATAACATTATTTACCACAGTGGAATCAGTATGGATGACAAATTTGTTTTTGTCAAGGCCCAGTTTTATCGCGTTTAAAATTTAATCAGTATTGATAGGATATTCCCAGATGAGAAATAAATTTAAAGCGCGTTTAAGCCGAATCGCTAAGACCTGGGGGCCGGCGTGGCTGGTTATGATTGCAGACGTTGACGCCGCCAGCGCGATTACCGCCGTCGATACCGGAGCTAAGTATGGGACAAAGCTCGTATGGTTTTTGATGCTTTTAGCCGTTCCCCTTTACGTCATTCAGGAAGTGGCCGCCCGAGTGGGTGTTGTGACCGGGAAGGGATTAGGTGAACTCATTCGTGAAAATTACAGTCGAAAAGTTGCGGTCCTTGCGGCCATTCCGATGGCGCTAGTCGACATAATCAGCTATGTCGTTGAATATACCGGTATTGCGGTGGGATTTCAGATGATGGGCGTTTCTCCGAAAATCTCCGTTCCCGCTTTGTTCTTAGCCCATTTAGCGGTGGTCTATAATAAAAAATACGCTGAAGCGGAAAAACCTCTGTTGGTGATTTCAGCAGTTTTTTCCGTTGTCTGGATTTTAGCCGCTTTTCTGACGGCAAGAAAAGGCGTGACCTTCACGCCTTTTTATTTCTCTTTCTCGCGCGACTTTGTTTTTCTCTTAGCCGCCAATATCGGAGCCGTCATCATGCCCTTTATGCTTTTTTATCAGGCTTCCGCTACCGTTGAGAAAGCTACCAAAAAAGAACATTTATGGGCCGTTAGAGTTGAAACGGCAATCGGCGCGGTGTTTTCTGAAATGATTATGGTTGCCATCGCGGTTTCTTCGATCGGCATTGCGGCCGCTTCCTTGGATTTTGCCTCGCCTGCTCTTTTGACTCGGGGTCTTTCCGGCGTCGCCGGGCATTTTGCTCCCTACGTTTTCGGCGTGGGGCTCATCACGGCTTCCTTTATCGCTCTGATTGTCATCTCTCTGGGCAGTTCTTGGGGAGTAACCGAGGTCATGGGTTGGGGTCGCAAGCATTGGTTTAAAGTTTATCTGCTTGAATCCATGCCAGCCGTGCTTGTCCCGTTTTTTTCTCTCAACCTCATCAATCTCGCGCTTAACTTGATGGCGCTTCAAATTGCAGTCTTGATAGTTCCCGCCGTTATATTGGGAACGCTGGCCTCCGATAAAAAATTGATGGCGGACTATGTCTTAAAGGGTTTTAACCGCTGGATTTACTGGTTTTTTATCGCTCTTATTTTTATCACGGGCGTTGCCAGCATTTTACTCGCCCTCGGCGTTAAACTCTAATTCCTTGACAATGCCTTAGTTGCTTGCGGATAGGGAAGGAATTGGGCGCGGGTGTCCCAGAGCGCAGACGCTCAAGAGCTCGCTCATGCGCTTTGTGCGGCCAGTAGGTCGGTTTCCGGTTGCGATTGATTTCTCGGGAGATCGTGCTTGGATGGCGGCCGATTTTGAGGGATATATCCCTCAAGGACAATCCTTGGCTTCTCCATATCCCTATCTTCTCCCGTTCCTCTATGGTCAGTTGCATGTAGGTCTTCATACCTCCTTATCCTACAGCAAAGGACCTTCATCCCCTCAAAGTGTTGCACTTGCATCTTGAACTCGTGACCTCAGCGTGACGAATCTAAGCAGTTACTAATTAGCTAAAATAAATAATGCTCATAAAAGGAAAGTTTACAACTCGAGCCGTTCATGCCGGCCAAAAACCGGATCCCTCTACCGGATCGGTCATGACCCCGGTTTATCTGACCTCAACCTACGTTCAAGAATCTCCGGGCGTTCATAAGGGCTTTGAATATTCAAGAACTCAAAACCCAACTCGAAAGGCTCTGGAAGAAAATCTCGCGGCTTTGGAAGGCGGAGATTATGGCCTCTGTTTTGCAAGCGGCATGGCGGCCATCAGCGCGGTCATTTCCTCATTGAACTGCGGCGATCATGTGGTGAGCGGCAACGATCTCTACGGCGGAACCTACCGGGTTTTCACGAAGGTTTTTAAGCGCTACGGAATCTCATTTGATTTCGTGGATACGACCGATCCCGATGCCGTCGTTCAAGCCCTGAATCCCAAAACCAAGCTTTTATGGCTTGAAACTCCGACCAACCCTCTTTTAAACATTACCGATATAGCCAAAATTTCAAAATTGGCTCATGAAAAAAATGTCCCTGTCGCGGTTGACAACACCTTCGCAACGCCCTATCTTCAAGAGCCCTTGAGTCTTGGAGCTGACTTGGTCGTTCATTCCAGTACCAAATATATCGGCGGACATTCCGACGTCGTCGGAGGCGCGGTCATCACTTCGGACAAGTCTTGGCGTGAGCGTATTCAATTCATCCAAAATTCCGTTGGCGCGGTGCCGGGGCCTTTGGATTCTTTTCTCCTTCTGCGCGGAACCAAGACCCTAGCCTTAAGAATGGACCGGCACTGCGAGAACGCCCTAAAAATCGCGCGTTTTCTTTCCAAACATCCCAAGGTCGCCAAGGTCTATTATCCGGGGCTTGAAAGCCATAAGGGTCATTTACTCGCGAAAGAACAGATGCGCGCTTTTGGCGGCATGATTTCTTTCGAGTTTGCCGAGGGTTTTGAGGCGGCCAAAAAAATGGCCTCTCAAACGAAGGTTTTTGCCCTAGCCGAAAGCTTGGGCGGAGTTGAGTCTCTCATCGGTCATCCCGCGACCATGACCCATGCGGCTATTCCTAGGGAAGAAAGGTTGAAGCGCGGTCTTACTGACGGTCTAATTCGCCTTTCCGTCGGTATTGAAGACGCGGAAGACTTGATTTCTGATTTAGATCAGGCGCTTGGAGTTAGGGCTCGTTAAGAAATAAATGACACACTTCGGAGGTTCGATGTTGAGACGATTTCAAGAAGCGACGACCGCGCATAGCTTAAGCTATGTAAGGGAGGAGCGACAAAGAAATAGTCCAAGAGCGAACCTCCCCGAAGGGCCGGGGCGCTTTTGGACTGCGCCTTCGTCGTTCGTCGCTCACATAGCTCAAGCTATGCTCGCTCCTCACTTCTCGGCTCGCGCCGAAATCGCCTCCGGCGAAGTATGTCAGTTATTTCTTAACGAGCCCTTAAATAGGGACTGTCCCTATTTAATTGGGCGCTTCATCTTTTTTAAGCAAAGCCGGAGTTTTTCCTTTTAAATAGACCCCGTCGTCTTTCTTCCGAAGCCAAGGCGGCAAGGAGTCGTTTTGGGAATTTTTTTCTTTAGGCGAGAGGATGTCTTCAATTCCCATTTTCACGGTCTGCTTTTGGAGATTTCGGTAAATTTCTTCGTTGGTGTAGGCGCGCGAAGAAATGGGGACCGTTCCTTTTTTTATCTTAAGCGGAGAAAAAATGGGGTTTCCTGGCGCTTCAGCCAGCGGACGCGGGGAAGATCTTGAGAGTTTGGGCGTTGAGAGAAAAACTAAGTCTAAAAGATAGGCAAAAACAGCGGCTGAACCGATGAGAAAAAACCAAAAAGAAGCTCTCCTCATTGAAAAAAAGCGGTATTGACTTTAGAGTCAGTCTTGAACCCTGCTTCCGTTAAACTTTGAATTTGAGAAACGCTCGATTCCGGATGATGGGCTTTGAGAAGAAGGCCTTGGGGCGTAATTTCAAATACCGCAAGTTCCGTTACTATTGCGGAAACGACCCCCTTGCCGGTCAAGGGCAATTTGCAGCTTTTTAAAATTTTGGGAGCGCCTTCTTTGCTCACATGCTCCATGGCAACGATGACTTTTTTGGCTCCGGCAACCATGTCCATGGCGCCACCCATTCCCTTGACCTTCTTTCCGGGAATCATCCAGTTGGCAATATCTCCCTTTTCCGAGACTTCCATTGCGCCCAAAACGCTCGCATCAATGTGTCCGCCGCGCACCATCGCGAAAGATTCATGCGAGCCGAAATAAGAGCAGCCTTTCATTTCCGTGACGGTTTCTTTTCCAGCATTGATGATGTCGGGGTCTTCCGTTCCTAAGATGGGATAGGGGCCGTAACCAAGCATTCCATTCTCTGTGTGTAAAACGATATGAACATCTTGCGGCAGGAAATTTGGAATTAAAGTCGGAATGCCGATTCCGAGATTGACGTAGTCTCCGTCTTTAAGGAGTTTGGCGGCGGCCTTTGCGATCACGATTCGTTTATCCATAGTTAGGAACTGCCTTCACTCGCCGTCATTCCGGCGTAAGCCGGAATCCAGACTTTCACGTGGGCCTGGACTCCGGCTTACGGATTGCCGGAGTGACGAATTGGGAATTACGGTAAGTTTTTCAATGGGTTTGGCGTAGTTTTCGCCTTGAAAAATTTTATTTATGTAAATTCCGGGAGTATGAATCTCATCCGGCTCAAGTTCTCCGGGGCTATACAGAGTTTCAACCTCGGCGATGACCATTTTCGCGGCAGTCGCCATTGCTTGATTAAAATTGCGCGCAGTTTTTCGGTAAACGAGATTTCCGAGGGTATCCCCCTTCCAGGCTTTAATCAATGCGAAATCGGCAAACAGAGGTTTTTCAAAGACATAGTTTTTTCCATCGATGCAGCGGGTTTCCTTGCCTTCCGCGACAACGGTTCCGTAACCCGTGGGCGTATAAAAACCGCCAATTCCGGCTCCGGCGGAGCGTATTCTCTCCGCCAAGGTTCCTTGCGGCGTCCACTCGACTTCAATTGCGCCTTTTAGGGCCGCTTCCTCAAAAGCCTTGCATTCCCCGCCGTAGGACATGATCATTTTTTTGACTCGGCCCTTTTTGATTAAAAGTCCGATTCCGTAATTATCGGTTCCGGCGTTATTAGAAACGATCGTGAGGTTTTTGGCGCTGATATTTTGGATTTCTTCCAGCATCTTTTCCGGAAGCCCGCAAAGGCCGAAACCGCCGATCATGAGAGTCGCGCCGTCGAAAATTCCGGCTAAGGCTTCGCCGGCGTTTTTGACTTTTTTGTCCATGGTTTTAAGCCAAAATAAGGGGGCTCTTGGTCGAACGTTTGATTTTGGAACTGGAACGTTCCAAAACTTCGGCTTTTAAACTTTCCGCGAGGCCCGTCTTTTCCCATTCAAAACCTTCATCCTCTCGTCCGAAATGCCCATAGGCGGCCGTCTTTTGGTAGATGGGACGTCTGAGTTTAAGGGTTTGGATGATGCCCTTAGGGGTTAAAGAGAAATGCTTTCGAACCGCCGCTTCTATTTTTGACTCCTCGCAAATTCCGGTTCCATGCGTGTCGAAATAAACGCCCACCGGATCAGCGACTCCAATGGCATAGGCCAGCTGTACCGTGCACCTTTCGGCAAGCCCCGCCGCGACTACGTTTTTAGCGATGTATCGGGCCATATAACAAGCCGAACGGTCGACTTTCGTCGGGTCTTTTCCGGAAAAAGCTCCCCCGCCATGCGGGGCATATCCCCCATAAGTATCGACGATGATTTTTCGTCCCGTTACTCCGGTATCGGAAGCAGGGCCGCCGACCACGAATTTTCCGGTGGGATTGACGAAAAAGCGCGTCCTATCATCCAAAAGGCGCTTTCCCAGGACCGGACGAATGACGGTGTTGATGATTTCTTCCTTGGCTTTTGACGTAATTTGTTTTCCAGTTTTGTCCAAAATATTTTCCGTGTGCTGGGTTGACAAAACGACTGTGTCCACGCGCAAGGGCCGCCCATCTAAATACTCCACGGTCACTTGGCTTTTCCCATCAGGGCCCAGATACGGCAAGATGTTTTCTCGCCGCGCCATTGAAAGACGACGAATTAGTTTATGCGCGAGCATGATCGGAAGAGGCATTAGCTCCGGAGTTTCCCGGCAGGCATATCCAAACATGAGACCTTGATCTCCGGCTCCCCCGGTGTCGACGCCTTGGGCGATGTCGGGTGATTGCCTACCGATCGCATTTAAGACCGCGCAGGAAGTGGCGTCAAAACCGTATTTGGGGTGATCGTATCCGATTTCACGAATGACCTTGCGCGCCAATTCATCGATGTCGATATAGCTTTTAGTCGTAATTTCACCGCCGACGATGACCATGCCTCTCGTTACGAAAGTTTCGCAGGCGACACGTCCCATGGGGTCTTCCTTGAGGACGGCGTCTAAAACCGCGTCGGAAATTTGGTCGCAGACTTTGTCAGGGTGTCCTTCGGTTACCGATTCCGAGGTGAAAAAATGTCTTCCTTTGCGTTCCATAAGTTTCTCCTTTATTGGGGCATATTGAGGACCGCGGCTTCGTAAGCAGTGATGCTTTCTTTAACGACGCTCTTGGGTCCTAAAATACAGTTGGATAAATGCGCTTCTTTTTCAACGGTCACGTTATCAAAAAGCATACAATTTTTAAGCACCGCGTGCGAGGATATTTTAGAATCGGCCCCAATGACGCTGTAGGGACCGATTTCGGCGTAAGCGGCGATTTGGACGTTTTTCCCGATGAGGCAAGGGGCTTTTAATACCGCCTCGGGAGAAATAGAAGCCGGCTCTTCAATCCAGATTCCCTTCGATATCTGCCGTCCTGGAAGCGCGATATTAACCTTGCCGTCCAGGCAATCGATCTGGCTTTTGCGGTATTCAGCGAGATTGCCGACGTCGGTCCAATAGGACTTGAGATGATAGGCGTAAATGGGCTTTTTAAGTTTTAAAAGCTTCGGCCAAAGCTCGTGCCCAAAATCATAAGTCTTGCCTTTGGGAATATATCTTAGAATTTCCGGTTCGAAAAGATAAATTCCGGTATTGACGGTATTGGAAAATATTTCCCCCCAAGAGGGTTTTTCAACGAACTTTGTGATGCGCCCGGATGCTTTGAGAAGGGTAATTCCATATTCAAAACGGGTGTCGACGGGTTTGACTGCGATGGTTCCAATGGCGCGCTTTTTTTTATGGAAAGCGATCATTGAAGACAAGTCAATATCAGAAAGTCCATCGCCGGACATGACTAAAAACGGCTCTCCTTTGAAAAACGCCTCGGCTTTTTTGACTCCGCCGGCTGTCCCTAAAAGAGTCGGCTCTTGCGAGTAGTGGAGCCTAAGCCCCCAGCGGGTTCCATCTCCGCAATAAGAGCGAATTTGATCCGCATGGGCAAAAAGGTTGATGACAACCTCTTTGATCCCGTGGCGAGCCAAATTGTCCAAAACGTAGTGTATGACCGGACGATTGGCGACGGGAATAAGCGGCTTTGGGATTTGATAGGTCAGGGGCCTAAGCCTCGTTCCCGCTCCCGCGGCCAAAAGCATCGCTTTCATTTACTTTCCTTGTAACTGCTCAGGTTCGTCATTCCGGCGAAAGCCGGAATCCAGAAGATTGATGCTCTGGACCCCGACTTTCGTCGGGGTGACGTGAGTAGTTGCCTTTCCGTCACTATTTGCTCAATTAAGATTCGGCGCCACCCATTTTTTCGCAAGATCCAAAAGAGACTGAGTGCGCTCCGGCGAGTCCGATTCCGCATAAACTCTCATCAGGGCTTCCGTTCCCGAAGGACGCATGAGAAGCCAATGGCCATCGGCAAGAGAAATCTTAAGCCCATCAATCTGTATTAAATTCTTAATCTCGGAACCCAGAATTTTTTTCGGCAATTTCTTGATTAAGCGGGAAACAAATAGATTTTTGTCCGCAACGGGTTTATGAAGGTGAAAATCCATCCGCTTAAAGAAAGACTTTCCATACTTTCCCGAAATTTCATTCCACATTTGCGAAATAGGTTTGTTTTCGCTGGCGACCATTTCAAGAAAAAGAAGAGCCGTCAAAAGTCCGTCTCTTTCCGCAACCGCCTTGGTCCAGGAATATCCGCCCGACTCTTCCCCGCCGATTGTGGCGCCGCCGACGGCCAAGGCTTCGGCCACGTGCTTAAAGCCCACCGGTAATTCCTCAAAATCGACGCCGTAATCTTTGGCCATGCGCTCGGCCAAGTATCCCATCGAGACCGATTGGACGATTTTTCCCTTTATTTTTTTTCTCTCCACTAGATAGCGAATGACCAGCGGAAATATTTGGCAGGGAGTTAAATATTTCCCCTTATCGTCGATCATAGCGAAGCGATCGGCGTCTCCGTCTACGGCGATCCCTAAAACGGCTTTTTCAGAAACGACTTTTGCCGACAAATTTTTCAGGTTGGCTTCAACCGGTTCAGGGGCATGCCCGCCAAAAAGAGGGTCTCTTTGGCTTCGAAGAGATATGATCTTGTTTCCAGACAATATCTCCTCCAAAAGCCCTCCGGCCGCGCCGTGCATATAATCGATAACGATCGGCTTTTTGATTTTTTTTATCTTGGCGATGTTCACGCGAGATTTGAGATAGGCCACATAGTCTTTTTTAAACGAGCGCTCTTCAAATTCGTTTCCGTAAGCCGGAGAATCTTTATCAATGTATTCCTCGACCGAATGAGTGATTGCTTCCATCGCGCCGCGTCCGTCATGCTTGATTTTAATTCCATTATAAGTCGGCGGATTGTGGCTGGCCGTAATAACCATGCCCCAAGATTTGAGCTTGTGGGTCAGGAAACTCACGGCCGGAGTTGTGAGAACCTCGGAAGACAAAATCGTCTTGATTTTGTTGCCGGCAAAGACCTTGGCCGCCTCCTTGGCAAAAACTTCGGATTGAAACCTCCGGTCGTAGCCGATAATAATGGGCGGAACGGATTTTTTTTCCTTGAGGGCTTCTTCCTTCATATATTGCGCCATCGCCTGGGAAACCCGGCGAACATTTTGAAAGGTGAATTCTCTCGCTATCATGCCGCGCCAACCGTCGGTCCCGAATCTAATCTCAAAAACTTTTTCCATGGCTTAAACTCCTTATATTATCCGCTTGGGTCATTCTACAAAAATTTTTGTATGCTTTGGGGTATGCTCAATCCAATATCCGAATACGAGCAGGATTTGGCCGTCCTTAAAAAGGCTCGCAACAAAAAACTTTTGATGTTGGGCTTAAGCCTCTGCGGGCTCTTGGCCTTTATTTTTTGGGAAGGCCTCCTCCTTAAGTCGTTTACCCTGCAAGACACGCTCCCCCCCTCTTGGACTGAATCCATCCACATGGATGCCGCTTGGAATTACTGGCGAGACTACCAAAAGGGCCGGCTCAGCGTTAAAAGAATTATTTCCTTCTCGCCCGTCATCGGAACCAGCGTTCCCCCGCTTTATCCCCTCAGCTTAATTTTTGCGTATTCCAGCTTGAGCCCTGCGCGGGCGGCCTTGTGGGTCAATTACGCTTACTTCATGCTTCTATGCCTTGCGGTTTTTGCCTGTTCTTATTTTTTTCGTCCGGATTATACCGCAGTTTTGGCCGCCGTTTCTTTCTGCGCCTCCCCCATCGTTTGGAGAATGATGACGACCCAACTTTGGGATTTGCCGGCGGCGGCTTTGGCAGCGGCGGCCTTATGGGCCTTTTTGATATCGGAGGGCTTTGCGAAGTGGCTTGGCAGTCTTCTTTTCGGATTTCTTTTCGCGGCAGGGATGCTGATGAAAGAAAGCTTCTTTTCCTATTTCATTCCCATCCTCGTCGTCGCCATCGGAAATTTGAAATTTCCAAACAAGCGCTGGAAGATCACGGCCGCCATGTCGCTGTCTTTTTTCTTGTTTTCTCCCTGGTATGTTTACCACTTGCCGGCTTTAATGTCTCGTCTGTTTCAGGCCTCTTCCAGCATGGCCGTTCCTTTTTTAAACGGAGGCGTCATCGACTACCTTTTCAAGATGATGAACGGCTTGGGCCCTTTTTTATGGGCATTGGGACTGGCCGGAATTTTAACGGCTCAATACAAGCGCCATCGAGATTGGGGCTGGCTAATTTTGGCGACTGTCGTTTCTTCCTATGTTTTCTGGACATTGGTTCCCAATAAAGAATTGAGGTTTCTCTTGCCTGGAATTTCTGGGCTGGCCGTAGCGGCCATCTCCGCTTGGCCTAATATGGTTTTATGGTTTGTCGCCGGATTTCAAATCCTCACCATTGCCAATCTCAATACGCATTGGATAGAGCCGTTCAATATCCCAACGCCGCTTCATGCGATTTCTCTGTTCCCTCAAAACCCTCCTTTGAATCAGCGCTGGTATCTCAAAAGCGTCTTAAAAACTGCTGCCCAACTTTCCGACCTGAAACGCGTTCTGAACCCCATGACCATTGTCTCCAACAACGCTTATTTTAACGAGTTTAATTTTAAATGGATGAATGATGTCTCGAACCTTAAACAAATTGTTTCGGTTCCTCCCCAAAAAAGATTGTGCGAGTTTTCGGAATTTCTTTTGCTTAAAACCGATCATATGGGGCCTGCCTCCGACACGCTTGAAAACGCGCGGGAAACGGTTTTCGATCCGGACGGCTGGTTTCTTTCGGCTTATGAACAGGCCGCGCAGTGGCGGCTTCCGGACGACAGCCTAGCCATTTTGTTTCAGCAAAAACGCCCCCAAATACCGCCTTTGCGCAAGGAAAAAATTCATTTTCAATTCTATTCCGTCAAGAATATGGAAGCGGAAAACGTGACGCTGGATTTGGGAAAATGGGACCCCCAAAGCGCTTCTTACCCCAACGCGGCTCTTACGGCTTCGATTCTCCACATTGATGGAATCGCCGTTTCCAATCTGAAGCTCGGGATGAAGGATTTTTCTCTGCTCCCTGTTCTCAATCAACAAAAAAAATGGGACGGCAATGTTCGTTTTCTGAAGATGAATGAGCTGGACGTTTTTTCCGCCGAAGTATCCTCCTCCGACTTGTCCGCCCTCATCCAGAATCTCGCGCCTGATTTAATCGTTAATAATTTATCCATCGACAAGGATTTAAATTTGAGCGCTCATTGGAAAAAAATCCCGATTTCCGCCCGATTGAGCGTTCAATTGACGGGGCTTCCACCCCAAAGCGATCAAGCTCTGCTTCTTTCTTTAGAGGCATTGCGTTTGGGTCCCGTTCCGATACCGCGTTTTCTGTTGAAGATGTGGGCAAAGAAAGATATTTCTTTGGCCCCCCGTCCTAGGCACCCCTTTAAAATTGTTCCCTCGGGACTGACTATTTCTCAGGGATTTGTAAGTATTCCATAATCGACAATCCCCCTCTTGTTTTTTTTGAAAGGATATGGCATCCTGTAAGGGCGTGGCAACTGAAAATCAAGTCGGCAAAAGAGTCAGGGTTCTTATCGCAGATGATCAAACCCTTTTTAGAGAAGGCATTGAAGACG
>JAJZCM010000014.1 GCA_021846045.1 bacterium
GCCGCCCGCGCACGCATAGGCGCGGCCAACAGAACAAGAAATATTCCCCACCACTGTCGCATTATCATGTTGTCGTACTGAAAAAACGGGAACGCCGCAAATCCGCAACTACTCACGTCACCCCGACAAAAGTCGGGGTCCAGAGCAACGATTTTCTGGCCGCTCTCCAACAAACTTGGAAGCGGCACTTCCTCGCCTACGCTCGGTCGGATTCCGGCTTTCGCCGGAATGACGAACGACAATTTATTTAAAGAGCTTTCTGAAACTCGCCATTTCCATCGGATGCATCTCCAAATCCCCCAGACCTCTCAAAATGACGGTGACTCTCCCTTCCTTCATCGAAAGAGCCAGGTATTGAGCTTCATCCGGATTTAAAGCGACCGAAACCGAGGCCTTGTCCGAAAGAGAAGAAAGCTGACTCTGCTGAGAGTTCAAAGCCTTGGACTGTTTGGCGTTAAGCCCTTGGCCCATGTTGTCTCCAACGGCCAGAACCATTAAATTTTGGAGAATGGTCGCCGTCACCTTCTCCTTGTGTCCATCGGCCATTTTCGCGTTGAACGTCACGAGAACATCCACATGGTCTCCCGGCTTGATGAGATCTCTCATCGCCGGATTAATCGGCAAAATCGCGCCCCGATACCCCGGAGGAATCTTGACGGAAAGCCCGGCCTTGGCCGACATCGAAATCAACGCCGACTGGGTAATTTGATCGCCTTGCGGAATGCGAATGCGCGTCACCAAATTTGAAATCAGGCTGATATCCGAGGGGGAACGGATCTCAAAGGCGTCTTGCTGCATAAACTTTCTGGGAATGGAAACCGGCTGAACCATGTTCTCTTTAAGCACCGTGCGCTCGGGAATATCGAGTCTGGCGATCAAGACATGGGTTGTCTCATAAGCGCTCATTAAAGTGCGTTCCTTGGCCGTCAAAATCATCAAATAAATCGTCGCCGCGGCAATCGCCAAAATCGCCGGAATCAGTATATTTTTTTTGTCCATAAATAATTTGCGCGAACGCTCCTCCTCATGAGCTAATTACTAGAATACGGCAACGGAATTTCAATCGGCATATCAATCACGGCCTGAATCTGGCGCACGTTCTGCCCATGCACATTCGACAAAATCAAACTGCTTAAAGGGAAAACCAAGGGAACATTATAAGTCGAGGTCACCTCCAAATCTTCATTTTGAAGATTTCCCGCTTGCTGATCCTGCGTGGTTGGAACGAGGACAGAAGACAAAGTCGCTCCGTGAATATGCTGTCTGAGAAGGGCCTGCATCGCCCCAGTCGGATTTCCAACGCTTCCGGTCGGTCCTGCCGCCGTCATGGCTCCCACACGCGCGCATTCAAACGTCGCGTGATTGAGAACAATAACCCAGAAAGCGATATACCCCATTTCCATGATGGTAAAGACAATCGTCAAGAAAACCGGCAAAATAAGGAGCGTTTCCACCATCACCTGACCGGACGCAAAAAATATCGGGCGAGGGGATAAAACCCTCGGGGTTCTCTGGAACCCGGACATCCCGATATTTTCAACTGAAGATTTCTTCATGACGACTCTCTATTTGGAATCCTCCTTGAAACTATTGCCCCATGTTGGAAGCCGCACCGGAAATCATCCCCTGAATCTGCTGGAAAAGGCTCGGCATATACTTTTTAAGCGCAAATCCTGCCGCCAAAACGACGCCAACGACGACCGTCAACATCAGCAAATACTCGACGGTATTTTGACCGCGCTGAGACTTCAGCCACTTGTTCATTTTTTTCATTTCTTTCTCCTGTATTTTTACGTTCATTATATCCACGTCGACAAAATCATATTCGCCGCGTTCGTAAAAAGCATTTTTAATTGCGATTGCATGAACCCATAAAACCCGGCAAAGGCTGTGACCAAAACCAAGGTTGTCAACAAATACTCGACAGTGGTCTGCCCCCAGCTCAAGCGATATTTTCCTCTCATACTCATATTCCCAGTGTAACAGTCAGGTCCAATGCTGTCAAGTCGCTGACGGTTACAAAATTTAACACGACTAAACTCGCCGCATCTAAAACTTAGTGGTCAAAGTAAATTGATTGACAGTTCCCAACGCCCCCATGGGAACAAAAGCGTAATCAACCCCAAGGCCGTATCCAAAAGCGGCGGAGGTGTAGAAACCAAGGCCCAAGCTGATGCCGCTGACCGCATTAAGATTAATGGCCGGCGAACTTGGAGTCGTAATCGCCGTATAGTTATCGGCTTCAAAATATCCCGCGCGAAAAGCCAGCTGCCCAATCTCTAAATATTCTTCAGGAACGGTAAATTCCACGCCCACGCCAGGACGCGGGATATCCCCGGCGAATTGGTGAACTTCAAAACTCAATTTAAAAAAATCGTTCGGGACAATCGCCACTCCGGCCCGCATTGTCGATCCCACGATGTATTGGCTGGCGCCGAAATTTTGATAGGAAGCTCCCAGGCTCAGCCAATCATTGGGTTTGACGATAATTCCGACGTCTCCGACCAGACTGTCTGAAATATCCCCGTTATAATCTTGGTGAACCTCGCGCAAGGTCCCTCCCAAAAAAATACGCTCATACCAGAACGAGCGCGCAACCGACACGGCCCCGTACCCGTTATTGACTTGAACGTTGAAGTTGGAAAGAGGCACTCCGTTTTGACCGCGAACGTCGAAATTATTGTCCGACATGTAGGAACCGCTAAATCCAAAAACCGTTTGTCCCACCGGCTGGGCATACGCCATGTAGACGGGTGCCTGAACCCCTTGGATGTATTTCAGATAGGAATAAGAAAATTCGCGTTCATCGGTCATCGCCAGCCCCGCCGGGTTCCAGGTAATGGCGTCAACCCCTGAGGCCAAGGACACAAACGACTGCCCCATGGCCATCGCGCGCGCCGACCCTTGCGAAATATCCAAAAAAGCCGCGCCTCCGGTTCCGGCGCCGGAACTCAGGGCCCACGCAGAGCCAGGAATAGCCATAAAAACCAGAAAAAAAAGGGACTGTCCCCCTTTTTTATTCATGGAATAAGCACCTTTTTGACGGTTTGGGCGAAATTTTTATTTCCGTAAGTTTCTTGAGCCTGGAATACCACGTAATAAATGCCTTTCACCACGGGACGCCCAGCCTCATTATCCTTATTCCAAACGTAGGTCAAGGGAGACGGCGTATCATAAGCCGGTGGAACATTTCCAAAATCGTGCTGATAAACCATTTCCCCAGCCATCGTATAAATCCGCATGAAAACGTCTCCCTGAAAAGGTGTCCAAATTGAGAAAGTCACCGTCGGCCCATAAGCGGGGTTGGGATAGGCATAGGTATTCTGATCGAAATCTCCCTGCGGGTTTAAGGAGCCGTTTCTGTTGACCGGTAAATTGTCGATATACTGATCAATGGACAATTCGCAAAGATCTCCCGCCGTCGCCTGTCCCGAAATCGTATCAATCGCCGTGTCATCGGTCGAACCTATAATCGTGAAAACGTAATCCCCATCGGGAACCTTGGTAAAACTCAAATCTGTTCCATCCCAATCGGTCTCCACTGGCTGCCGGGGCGGCTGATTAGAGACCAGAACATGAACCAGCGAACCAATGCCTCCTTTGGTCGTATAAGCGGGCGGATTGGGACTTCCGATCTGAGGGCAATAAGACTGATTGATGTTGGAATTGGGAAACTGAGTGTTGGGACGATAAATCAGGATTGCAACCTTCATCGGTTCCGATACTTGATAAAAGATGCGCGCCGTCGGATTTTGGAGATTGATGGGGCTAACCGCCAAATCATAAATCTGAATGGGGAAATAGCTGATAGTCGCCGCCGAAGTTGACAAGGACAATAAGGAATTTTCAGAGGCCACGTCTTGAGCGGTCATGACGATGGTATAGAAATTCGGAGGCGGGAAATTTCCGTAATTATCCCGTCCGTCCCATACGGCGCTGACGGGAACCCCTCCATCATAGGATTGGCCAAAGACCAGATTCCGAATGACCTGGGGCGGGGTATTGTCGTTGACGACGTTAATCGTGACCGAGGAGGGACGCGTCAGCTCAAAGTTGATGGTAAACGGATCGAGTTCGACGGTTTGGCTTGAGTAATAAGTTTTGGCTATGGTCGGATCGACGTTAAAAATAGGAACGCCGATGATTCCGCGCGAGACCGGAATAATTCCCACGATGCGATCCGTCGAATAGGCCGATCCCCCTTCCACCGGCACCGTCGCTTGAGCGACCAAGGTGAAGGGATAATCGCCATCTGAAACCATGATTCCGTTTGAATCAATTCCCGGCCAGTTGTCCGAGACCATAAAACGCCCCGAACGCATTCCGTAAATTTGATAGAAAGGCACCTCCGGAACTCCATTAGACTCAACGACCTGGTTGCATGGGCTGTTTTGAACGACTTGGCCGCAGGGCGGCCAGGAAGTATTGACATTTTTAATGATGGTCCCCGGCTGATAGATATTGATTCCCGTCCACATGGGGTTGGATTCCTCATAATTAATAAAGGCCGTGGCGGTGGTTCCGGAAAGAAGCGGCGAGACAGTCAAATTGGTTGTTCGGAACATGTCCACCGGAAAAATAGCGGTCGTGGTCGAAACAAAACTGGGGAAGGCGGGGTCCCAAGCCTCAAGCTGAACCAAGTAAGTCCCAGAAGAAACGTAGTAGCCCCCATCGTCGGTTCCATCCCAAATTTCCGTGTTGGGAATGCTCGCGGATCTGGCTTCGCCGAGAACCAAGTGACGCACGACCGCGCTGGAATTGGCCTCGTTAAAAATGTCCACCTTGACGTCCGCGTCCCTTGTTAGAGTGTAGGTAAAGTCAAATGGATTGATTCCCGCCACCGCCGGGCTGGAGCCGACGACCGTCGAAGTGGGAGTAATTTGGCTGATTCCCACAAGCCCCCGAACCACCGGAATAAAACCGGTTTTCGCCGCCATGGTCCAAATGCGGGAGTCATTGGCAACGCCGTTAAAAGGATACCCATTTTGAGAAGCGAGCTCCCCATAGAGCGCATAGACATAATTTCCGTCCGGCAAGAGATTGCCGGAAGAGTCGCGTCCGTCCCACCAATCAATGACCGGGGTTCGGGAGGGTTGAGCTTGAACGATATGGGCAATGGGAGAAACATTGGGCGTAAATAAACCCGAAGTCGGGCAAGGCCCCATATACGGATAGAATTGTTTGGGTGGCGAAATCGCCTGGTTGACCCCCGGAATATCCAACGCCGAACTTTCGACATCGGAAAGAGGAACAACGTCTTGGCCGCCGATAACAACGGGAGAGCAAAACTGGACCCCGGGCGGATAAATATCTAGGAAGGTCGTAGCGGGCTCGGTCAAAGTATATCCAATCACCGCCAACGAAGTTGACCCGCCTTCAAGAGGGGTCACCGCAATATCGGTAATTTGAAGCGGATCAATGGACATGGGATAAGTAAAAGGAACAGAAATGTCCAGCCCATACTGATCCGCGTTTTCAGCCTGTAAATATATTAGGTAGTTCCCCGGCGGCGCCAAATCTCCATTATCATAACGCCCATCCCAAGCGTCACCATTGGTCAATGTCCCGCCCGGGTAACCCTCACCCACGCGCGGAAAACCGTTGACCAAATGCCGGACGATAGTCACGGTTGAATTAGCGATAGTTGAACTGGGAATGGTCACGGTCGTAATTTCAATGTACATCGTCGAGTCTTCAGAAAGCCGGTAGGTCAGATTGTAAGGCTCAGCCGCCACCGGAGTTAATTTACCGACCAAGGTGGGAGAAGAGCGAACCACGTGAACATCCACCACGTTGACGGTAATCGGCTGTTGCAAAACATTGCACCCGGCGGTAAAAGCGCCCACGGATTGATAGTTAATAGTACCGCCCGTCACGGTCGCCAATGTCCCCCCGCTATTGACGCTAAAATTAATCGTCCCCGATGTAATCGCCCCTGACACCGTGGAACCGTTGGAGAAACTGCCTTGGCTGAGGCTCAGACTACCCGTTCCGTTAAGCAAAAGCCCGCTGGCCGACCCGATACAGTTACTAGTAGTACCGCAAGAGAGCTCGCCGGCAATCGCCGCCCCCGAGACACTGGTTGATTGCGCCGAGAAATACACGCCGGCAACCCCGGTTGATATGATGCTTCCATCATAATTTCCGACGGGTACACCATTGTTTGCGCCAAAATCCAAACTAACGGCATCGCCGGGGGCTAAATAACCGGCGGAGCCGGAACCCGAGAAATTGAGAGACAGAGAGCCGCTGTTGATTGTGTTGGATCCTTTTCCCGAAGGAGACGATTGAGTTAAGGGGCAAGACAGTAAATTCGCGTCATTGGTGGAGCCGGAGGGATAGGCCTGGACATTGGAAAGTTGAATATTTCCGGTGAGGGATTGGGTTTCGTTGGTGGCCACCGTCGCCCGAAAACCATATTGGCCGTTGGTTTTCCCAAAAAATCCTTGAATATTAATCGAGCCGTCCCAGGGAACGCAATAAGGCCCCAAATCCGGACATCCCGGTTCTCCACTGATTCCGGTCGTGCACCCTTGAAACCCATCGGGAGGAATGTATCCGACATTGTTGATAAAAAAAGTTCTCAAAGGGGGCGTGGAAGCGGGGTCTAAGGGATTAGAGCCATTGGCGTATTGAAACGCCTCAAACTCAAGGCTATCAATGGCCATCGGAGCCAGCGGAACGCCGCTGCCGGGTAAAAGCGCCTCGCTCAAATCATAACCGATTGAGGCGCAAAGGTAAATCTCGCTATTACAAATATTACTGGCCTCATCCGACGGCCAGGGAATAAGGGGAATTGTCGTGGGGGCGGCTGAGGTTTGGGTTGTTCCACTTATTGCGCCTATACTGCTCAATTCTTGAGCGGCCAGAGTGGAACACTGCGCCGCGCCATACCCGCCGGCGCCGGATCCCCCCTCTTGATCAAATTCGATATGGGGATCATTAGAAATATCTCCAAACCCTGTATAATAATCCGGGTTAATCGTCGGCGCTCCCGCATAACTGCCGCAAGCTGGAATGCCGCCCAACCCACCACAGAGATCGTTTGGGAAAAGCGGAATTGGGGGACAAATAAAGCGCGGAACGCCGCCCACGGTATTTTGAACGATGCAATTGCCGTTAACCTGCTGGGTAAAAATGGAATCAATAAAAATCTGCTGGGCGTAAGAAATTTTCGGCAGAAACAAAAAGACAAAAAATAAAAGGAAAAGGGGACTGTCCCCCTTTCCTTTTTTACGCGGATGCGATATTCGGAGGCTCATAGCTTTGGCGCAAGGACAGAATAAGATTTTTGTGTTACGAATTTATGGCGACAGAATTGGGAACTGTCCCCAATTCTATTACATTTTCTCGGGCGCGGAAACGCCGATGAGACCCAGCCCCTCTTTGATCAAAGCGCGAACCCCTGCGCACAAATAAAGCCGGGCTCGGGATAATTCCAAATTCCCGGGGTCCACGACCCGGCATTTTTCGTAAAAGGGGTGAAAAAGGCCGGCCAACTCCAAAATATAGTTGGCCAAGGGATGGGGCGAGAGTTCTTTTTGGACGGTCTTTAGGACTTCCGGAAACCATGCCATTTTAACCAACAGCGCCCGCTCTTCCAAAGTCGAAATTAACTGCGCAGGTTCGTCATTCCGGCGAAAGCCGGAATCCAGAAGATCGCTACTCTGGACCCCGACTTTCGTCGGGGTGACGTGAGCATTTCCGATAGAAGGGTTATTTCCCTTGCCCTCAAAAATGCCCTGTATTTTAGCCTCGTCAAAAATCGAGCAAATGCGCGCGTGGACGTATTGGCAGTAATAAACCGGGTTTTCGGAAGTCCTTTTTTTAGCGAGCTCTAAATCAAAATTCAGATGAGAATTCGGGGTCCGCTGGGCGAAGAAAAACCGGCAGGCGTCTTTTCCGACTTCGTCAATCACCTCTTTAAGGCGGACAAATTCGCCGGAACGCTTGGACATCTTGACCGGCTCTTTTCCCCTAAAAAGAAGTATCAACTGATGGACGATGGCATGGAATGAATTTTCAGGATGGCCCAAGGCCGCAATAGAGGCCTTCATGCGCGGGACATACCCGTGATGGTCGGCCCCCAAAATATCGATCAACTCCGAAAATCCGCGGGAATATTTGTTCTCGTGATAGGCGATATCGGCCAAAAAATAACTGGGGCGCCCATCTTGACGGATAAGAACCCGGTCCTTGTCGTCTTCCGATGAAGACGCGGTGCCTGCCTTCGCCCGTTGTTTACGGGCAGCGTGCGCGGCCTCCTCAGGGGAAGGCCTTGAGGCCGTGCCCAGCCAAGTCGCGCCGTCTTTCTGATAGACCATCCCGCGTTTTTTGAGAAGCTCCAAGGTTCGGTCCAAGGCTTTTGACTCATGCAGTTCGGATTCCCTAAACCAGCGGTCGAAAGAAACTCCGAAAGACTTCATATCGTCTTGATGGGTCTTGAGAAGGCGCAAGGTTCCCTCTTTCGCCATTGCGTCCTCATTCCAGGAGTCCGCTTCGGGCGGGAAAGATTTCGCTAAATCCGCGACATAATCCCCGTGATAGCCGTCTTCGGGAACCTCTTGATTGCGGCGCCGCGCCCACAGGGATTTGCCGAATTTTTGAATTTGATTTCCCGTGTCGTTGACGTAGTATTCCGCGCATGCGTCATGCCCCAAGCGCCTTAAAATCCGAACCAGAGAATCTCCCAAGGCTCCACCGCGGCCGGAGGCCAGATGAAGAGGCCCCGTGGGATTGGCGGAAACAAATTCAATTAAAATTTTTTGCGCAGCGAGGGTCTCATCCCGTCCGTAAGACTCCGGATGCGCAACGATGGACTCGAGATTTTTCCAGAGAACTTGCCTAGAAAGAGTCAAATTGACAAATCCGGGCGAAGCGGCCTCGGCAATCTCTATTTGACTCAAGCTGGAAAGACTCTTCGCTAATTCCCCCGCCAAGTCAAGAGGATTTTTTTTATTCATCTTGGCGATCTGAAGCGGACAGACTAAACTTAAGTCGGCCTTCACATGAGCCGGAGCCAAGGACAAAACCAATTCTTCCGGAAGAGACAGGTCTTGCGCCTTGGCCCAAGACCGGATTTTTTGCTCAAGTTCTTCCCTGAAAGAGTTGATCACCGGACCGCCGTTGACACGCCCTCCCAATCGATGACTGGGGAACCGGAATAGATTTTTTCCAGCGCGTAGAAAGAACGCGCTTGGGCGGTCATCACATGAACCATGAGACCTCCGAAATCCAAAGCCCGCCAATGGTCAGAAGCAGGTTTAGCCCGGTGGAGACAAACAACTCCCTCGGCCTTGAGCTTCTCTTTAATTTCCCATTCCAAGACCTCCAGATGCGGACGGGAAGTCGCCGTGATGAGCAACCAGAAATCAGCTAGAGGGCTTTTTTTTCCTGGGCGAAGGAGAACAATATTTTCCCCTTTTTTATCCGAAGCGGCGCGGGCCGCCAAGATGGACAGTTCCTTAAATCTTTTAGCCATGACTAGGCCGCCTTGGGCGGAAGCCCCGCCAGCTGCCGGAAAGAATCGGGGGTTCGCGCTTTTTCAAGAGCCGTTTCCGCAGAAACGATCCCTTTTTTGACCAACTCCGCCAAGGACTTATCCATGGAAATCATTCCGCTTTTGGCTCCGGTCTCAATTGAACCATAAATTAAATGCGTTTTTCCCTCGCGGATTAAATTTGAAATCGCGGGATTAACGACCATGATTTCCCGCGCGGCGGCGCGGCCCTGCTTGTCTTTTTTAGGCACCAAGGTTTGCGCGACAACGCCTCTGAGAACAGTTGACAACTGAACCCGAATCTGGGCCTGTTGATGGGGCGGAAAAACGTCGATCATGCGGTCAATAGTCGAGGCGCAATCCTGGGTATGAAGGGTCGCAAAGCAAAGATGTCCGGTTTCAGCCACCGTAACCGCGAGTTGTATCGTCTCAAGATCCCTAAGTTCACCGACCAAGATGACGTCCGGGTCTTCTCGCAAAGCCGATCTTAAAGCCGCGGCGAAAGATTTAGTGTTTTGCCCCACTTCTCTTTGACGGAAAATCGCCTGTTTCGGTTCATAAACAAATTCAATGGGGTCTTCCACCGTCAAAATATGAACCGAAGATTTTTGATTGATGAGTTCAATCAAGCAAGCCAAGGTCGTCGATTTTCCGGACCCCGTCGGGCCCGTGACGAGCACAAGCCCCCGGTCCAGACTCGCGAAACGCGCAATCGGTTCAGGGAGATTAATTTCCTCGGGCGTCGGTATTTTAGAAGAAATAACGCGCAGCACCGCCTCGACTCCATTTTTTTGAATAAAAGCGTTCACGCGAAAACGGGATAAGCCGGCCGCGCTAAAAGAACAATCCAGTTCCCAGTTGGCTTCAAATTTAGCCCGCTGCTCATCATAAAGAATCGAATAAACCAGTTTTTTGGATTCTTCTGCGCTGAGTATGGGAAAGCCGGGAACCTCCTTCATTTCTCCGTTTAAGCGCATCATCGGCGGCTTTCCAATGACCAAGTGGGCATCGGAAGCCCCAGCGGAAACGACGGCTTTTAGTATTTCAATGAGTTCCATTTTATCCCTTCCTCCCGAAAAAGAGGCTCCGCCAAACCCGTTTTAGACCCAAGGACCGGGTTCCCTCCGCTAAAGAACAATCTGCGGCTAAAAACACGCTGACATCCACCAAATCTTTCGAATCAACCAACGTCTCTTCACGGGCCCGCGGGCATCCCAAGGCGTCCAAGACCCGCCACGCGGCGCCGGGGTTTCCCGTCCGATCATAAACGACGGTTTGGGAAAAAGTATCCGCAGAATTACCCACCCCCACCACATCCACGCCGTTTAATCTTAGAACTTTCTCGGCCTTTGATGCGAGTCCAGGGGTTTGAGAGGCGTTCATAATCTCAGCGACTGCCGCACGGGCGGAGTCGGTTTTCGGCGGATAAAGAAGTTTTGCCGCCAGCTCTTGGTCGCTTTGTGGATTTCCAGAAAGAGAAATAAGGTCCACCTGCCCAAATTTCAAAGCCCGCGTTTTCATCCTCCATAAAAAACGGTCCAAAACGCCGATGAACGATGACGGAGGATTTCTTAAGTCATGAACCTCAATGCCGAGGCCTTTAAAAATATCCTCCATCTCGCGTCTTTGAGGTCCCTTCACTGGAATTTTCTCAAGCCTCGATTCCAAGTGAACAATGTTGAAGCCTTTTTGCTCCTCGACTACCCAAGGCCTTCCCGCTCGCAGAGTTTGGGATTGAGGAGAAAAAAATTCGACCAGCCCCGCAGTCAATAAAATAAACGCGGCGACAACCGCCAACACTCGTTCGGTTAAAACTAAAGAATGATTGAATTCCATAATTGAATGGGAAGCGGGTGAATCCAGCCTTGGAGAGACACGGCATGGCGGATTTTACCGTTGAGGCATTCCGAAAAAGCCCGTGAGGGATCTTTCTCCGCCAATTTTCTAAGTTTGGCCGCTTCGGAATACTTCCGGTCTTCCGAACAGGCATCCGAGACATAAATCAAGCGTTCAAGGTCTCCCATGTTGAAGGCCCCCAAGGTGTGATTGCGAATCGCTTTCAAAACTTCCGGGGTTTTAATTTCAAACATTCGTTTTGACAAATCCTCGCTGATATAAGCGTGAAGAAGAATCGGCTGATAAGCGGAAATTTCTCGAAACAAGGGAACGCGCAGGCGGCGTTTCTGGCAATAGGATTTCATTCCCGAAATGGGAACGCTTCTCCCCGCGTCATGCAAAAGCCCAGCCAAAGCCGCCTCGAAAGAATCAATCCCCCAGATGGGAGCAAGTTTGCGCGCAAGGGTCGCGACCGAAATGGTGTGAGTCAAACGCTCGGCTTTTAAAATTTTTCCAAGCGCCGGAATAATCGTCGTTCCGTAAAGACCTCTCTTTAGAATCCGCTTAAGCGCCGCCGGAGAAACCTCACGAGACCTGTCTTCGCCCATCAGAAATCCAACCCGTAAATCCGTCGAGGAAATTTCCGGCATTGCGCTTGAAATCACGTTGAAAAAACGCGGGATCCGACCCTGAAAAGGCGGCCTCGCCGCCGTCCACCAATGGGCCAATTCCCGAAGACGGGGAGGGTTTTTCCACTCCTTAAAACGCAGGGCTAAATCCGAACCGACCACGAAATGGATTTCAGAATCGGGATTTTCTTTTTTTAACCGGCCTAGAACATCAACGGTATAAACGAGCCTGCCAGCAAGCATTTCCACCCTGCTTATTTCCGCCCCGGGAAAAGCGAGTTTCGCCATTTGAAACCGGTCCTCGGGCAAAGCCCATGATTTATTTTTCCACGGCGAATGATAGGAGGGAATAATAATAGTCCGGTCCGGATGAATTTTCTCCTTGGCCGCCTCTACAAGAGCACGATGCCCCTGATGCGGCGGATCGAAGCTCCCCCCGAAGACGAGAATTCTTTCCCTCATGGCTTCCTTCCGTACAAACTCTGGAGCCAACCATTTCCTCGCTTAGGCTCGGTCATTTTTCAAATGATACAATTATTATCAGAGACCTCCATGAGAAACAAAATCGTCTTTGTCGCCGCGCACTTGGGATATCCCATGGACAGGACTCCCCTGGGCGGCGGCGCCATGGTGGGGGTTCACCTTTCCCGCCTCTTGGGCGCTCAACAAAATCGCGATTTCGATTTTGTTTGCCTTGGTTCCGGGCCCCAAGCTCCCTATGAAGAAGTTTCCTATGCGGCGCTTAAGCCTCCGCTTTTCCCCGGTGAACACGTCTCTCTTTTGTCTGAATTCCGCTATGCCCGGTTCTCGCGCTGGTTTGAGAAAAAAAGCGCGCGCTGGATTCTGGACCGAATTTCGGAATTCACCCCGGAAAACACCTGCGTCATCATTAACGACATCTCCGAATCTCCCGACATTTCCGCTCTATCTCAAAGAGGATATAAGGTTTTATCCCTTTGGCATGTCGACGTCGTTGATTATTTCAACCGCCTCTATTTGAAAGAAATGATTCCAGGGCATTGGCTGACATCAAGCTACGAGAAACTCAGGACCTCCAGAGCTAAACGCCTCTTTCCCGATATCCTCAAGCTCGTTTTTGAAAAGGAACGGGAAACCGTTCTATGGTCAAACCGGCTTATTTTCCCATCTCAGACCATGAAGGAAAGGGCTCTCGCGCTTTACCGAAACCTCCTTCCATCCCAAGAGTTATCTGACAAAAGCCTGGTTCTTCCCTGGGGAACCTGGTCGGAAGAAATCGATTCGGATTTGGTCCTCAAAGAAGCTCAAAAGATATCCGTGAAGTATGGGTTAACTAAAGAGAATCATGTCCTTTTGACCGTCAGTCGCATCTCCCCAGAAAAAGGGCTGGACATTCTGCTTAAAGCGCTTCAAATTCTTGAAAAAAAGCGCCCGGAGTTGGCCCGGGAAATTCGTCTTTTCATCTGCGGAGAGCCGGCTTTTATGCGCGGACATGCCTACGCCGCCAAGGTTTCCCGCTTGGCGCGCGCTCTTAAGATTGCGCGCGTATTTTTTCCGGGATATTTAACTCCGCTTCAAAAAAAGGCTTTTTTCGGGACCGCCGAATTATTTATTTCACCCTCAATCCATGAAAGCTACGGCTTGACTATTGTTGAGGCGATGTCCGGAGGATGCCCCATTCTAGCCGGAGATCACTACGGCGCCAAGGATTTGGTTTCTCCGGAATTTGGAAGAATCGCGCCGTACTCTGGCCCGCAGACGCCGCAAGAGTCTCTCGCCGCCAATTTGGAAACTCTTCTTTCCGACAAAGCAGAACTTAAAAAGATGAGGGCCTCTTCGCGAGAAGCGGCTTCAAAAATGCGCTTTGAAAATGCCGCCCAAAAAATTGCTGATCTGGCGATGATTGAGATTAGGGCTCGTTAGAAAATAAATGGTAACTGCCCAGGTTCGTCATTCCGGCGAAAGCCGGAATCCAGAAGATCGCTACGCTGGACCCCGACTTTCGTCGGGGTGACGTGAGTAATTACAATAAATGACGCAATAAATCGGAGATTTCCTCATGAAAAAACCGGAAGCGGTCGCCGTTTTTGCTCTCAGAACCCCTATTGGAAAAATTGGCGGGGTCTTATCTTCCGTCCGCCCCGATGATCTGGCAGCCGAAACCATTAAGGCCCTCATCCAAAAAGTTCCGGAAATTTCCCCCCAAGAAATCGAGGATGTCTATTTCGGCTGCGCCAATCAAGCCGGAGAAGACAACCGCAATGTCTCAAGGATGGCCCTTCTCTTAGCCGGGCTTCCGCAAAGCGTTCCCGGCTGCACGGTCAACCGCCTGTGCGCGTCGGGGCTTGAAGCCGTTAATTGCGCCTCCCGCGCCATTTTGTCAAACGAGGGTTCCATTTACATCGCCGGCGGCGTTGAGAGCATGAGCCGAGCGCCCTGGGCTCTTCCCAAGGCTGAATCGGCCTACCCATTCGGAAATCTCACGGCCTATGACACTGCCTTGGGGTGGCGTTTTCCCAATCCCAAGATGAAAGAGATGTTTCCACTCTACAGTATGGGAGAAACGGCGGAAAACGTAGCGGAAAAATATAAAGTTTCAAGAAAGGATCAAGACGAATTCGCCCTTCTCAGCCACCAACGCGCGGTCAAGGCCTCGGAAGAGGTCTTCAAGGAAGAGATTATTCCTATCACGATCGCCGTTAAGAAAAATCCCGTCATAATTTCACGTGATGAGGGCCCAAGGTCCGACACGAGTTTAGAAAAACTCGCCTCTCTTAAACCCGCTTTTCGCGCCGGGGGCAGCGTTACTGCGGGCAACAGCTCAAGCTTGAATGATGGAGCGGCCGCGCTTTTGATGATGGAAGCCTCCGCCGCGAAAGAACGAAACCTCAAACCCCTCGCTTATTGGCGGGCTTCGACAGCGGCCGGAGTCGATCCCTCTTACATGGGAATCGCTCCGATTGAGGCGATTCAAAAGCTTCTCAAGCGAACAAACTTGCGCATTGAAGACATCGATCTTTTTGAAATCAACGAGGCCTTTTCCGCTCAAACCCTCGCCTGCCAAAGAGAACTTAAGATTCCCTTGGAACGCCTCAACGTCAACGGCGGCGCCATCGCCTTGGGGCATCCCTTGGGATCTAGCGGAGCGAGAATCGCGACCACTCTTATTTACGAAATGGAAAGGCGAAAAGCTAGGTTTGGGATTTCCGCTCTTTGCGTCGGAGTCGGACAAGGGCTGGCCACGCTCTGGGAAAGGATGGATGAAACAGCGTTTTCATGAAGATTCTCGCCGTTTTGGGAACGCGGCCCGAAATCATCAAAACCGCTCCGGTTCTCAAAGAGTTGCGCCGCTATCCCCGGATTGAAACCAGGGTTTGCCTCAGTTCCCAACACAAGGAGCTTGCCCTTCCTTTTTTAAATTTTTTCGAGATCGTCCCGCGCTACGATCTCAAGCTTATCAATCGAAATTTATCTCCGCGAGAAATCGCATTACTCGTTTCAAAGCGGCTTGAGAGAGTTTTTAAGCGCTGGCAACCGGACTTAGTTCTCGTTCAAGGCGACACCAGTACCGCTTTAGGGGCGTCTCTTGGAGCTTCCAAAACCGAAATTCCCCTAGCCCATATTGAGGCGGGGCTTAGAAGCTCCGATGAAAATTTCCCGCACCCCGAGGAAAAAAATCGCAGAATCATCGATTCTCTCGCGCAAATTCATTTTGCCCCCTCGCCCTTATCCGAGAAAAATCTGATTCAAGAAGGAATTTCCCCCTCCCAAATTTTCATGACCGGAAATACCGGCCTTGATTCTTTCTTAAAAGCGCTTAAGCTCATCAAAAAAAACCCCTCTTTAAGGGCGAGACTCAGTCAAAAATGGAATTTCCTTTGCGCCTCAAGAAAACTTATTTTTTCGACTTTCCATCGCCAAGAAAATTTGGGGGGGCGAATGGAAGAAATCTTTAATGCCCTTATCGAACTCGCGCAAACCGAAAAGGTTCAAATCGTCTATCCCGTCCATCCGCGACCGGCCATCCAGGCTCTGGCAAGAAAAAAACTCGGGAATAAGCCCCATATCTTTTTGCTCCCTCCCTTGGACTATCTTTCCTGCGTGAACCTTATGCAAAGGTCGCATTTGATCATCACCGATTCTGGCGGAATTCAGGAAGAAGCCCCGGTTTTGGGTAAGCCCGTGATTCTCGCGCGCTCTTTAACGGAGCGGCCGGAAGGAATTCTTGAAGGCGCCGCCGTCCTAGCCCCTAATTCTCAAGCGCTCGGCCAACGCGTGAAGAATTTAATAGCGGATTCTTCCCTTTATGAACGAATGGCCCGCCCAAGGCTGATTTATGGAAACGGAAAAGCGGCTCCTCAAATCGCCCGCATTTTGGCTAAGGCGTCTCTAAAACTCGCAGAAGATAAGCCCCGTAATCATTTTTCGAATAGAGTTTCGCCAGATTTTCCAATTGCCGGCGATTGATAAACCCCTTTCTAAAAGCGATTTCCTCAATACAGGCGACCTTAAGCCCTTGCCTCTGCTCAAGAGTTTGAACAAATTGCGCCGAAGACAACAGCGAATCCCAAGTGCCCGTATCCAGCCACGCAGTGCCGCGACCGAGTAATTGAACGCGCAAACTTTGACGGGCCAAATACGCTAAGTTGACGTCGGTAATTTCAAGCTCTCCCCGCAAAGAGGGTTTGAGCCTTTCCGCGATATCAACCACTTCAGAGTCGTAAAAATAAATTCCAGTCACCGCCCAGTTGGATTTCGGCTTTTTAGGCTTCTCCTCAAGGCTTTTGACTCTCCCCTTCTGGTCAAATTCGACCACGCCGTATCTCTCAGGATCAAGCACGTGGTAGGCCATGATCTCCCCTCCGGCTTTAAGCTTCGCCGCCTTTTCAAGATTCGGCGCCAACTCATGACCGTAAAAAATGTTGTCTCCCAAAATCAGGCAGACGGGAGATTGCCCGATAAAATCCTTTCCAATAGTGAACGCTTGGGCAATGCCCTTGGGTTCAGGTTGTTCCAAATAGCTAAAGCGAAGCCCTAAGCCCCTTCCGTCTCCAAAGAGATTTTTAATCAGCGGCAAATCTCGGGGAGCGCTGATGATCAGGATTTCTTGAATTCCAGCCAGCATTAAAACCGATAACGGGTAATAGATCGTCGGCTTATCATAAACCGGAAGAAGCTGCTTGGAAACCGCCTTGGTCAGGGGATAAAGCCGCGTTCCGCTACCGCCGGCGAGAATGATTCCCTTCATTGCTTTCCCCCATTCACACGGCTTTCACTTTCCATCCACCCGTAAAGGGCTATCGTCGGCATCCAGATCATGGCGACCTGAAAGGCGCTTTCAGTAAGACTCATGAAAAGAAGAGCTGCAATCCAAGCTAAAAACCAAAGGCTCAAAAAAGAACGGTCCCTTCGGTAAGTCTTAAAGGCCTGAAAAACCATCGTTCCCAGAAGAAACAAAAGAGCGCAAAAACCAAGCGTCCCTCTTTCCGCAATCGTTTGGAGATAGAGATTGTGGGCATTGCCCCAGGTGGGCTGACCTCCAAACGGAATCGCGTGATATTTTCCGAAAAAGGCGCCAAACCTCCCGGGGCCGACGCCTAAAATTGGATGATCCAGAAACATTTTCCAGGCCGCCTTCCATAAGGCGAGATGGATTTTAAAGCTAGTCTCCTTCTCGCTGAGGGCGCCTCCGGCTAATTGAGAAAAACGCGGGCCGAAGAAAAATTGGGGAATAATCACGATGAGCGCCGCAAAAAGCTCAACGCGCGCTAAACGAAATTCCGTAGCGGCCAAAACCAAAAGGCCGACCACAAACCCCATCCAGGCGCCGCGGGTTCCGCTCAAAGCCAAGGCGGCGAGAATCAAGATTCCGGCCAAAATCGTCCAGGGCTTTTCTTTTTCCCCTTTTTGGCGAGCGATAATTCTAAAGGCCAAGATTCCAAGCCCGGCCATACTCATGAGCTCGCCAAAAGTCACGGGATGAATAGTCCCATGGGCGCGGTTGGTCGCATAGAGGGCCGACCATAAATGAGAACTTGAAATTTTTTCATTAAAACGCGCCGCAGCCGTTTGGAAAAATTGCCACAGGCCAAATTCTCCAAGGCCCAAACAAGCCGCTATAGAAAAACCCGCCGTCCAAAAATAAAAAGGTTGAAGACCGCTTGAAAACCCGAAAGCGATTGAAAAAATATAATAGTCGGCTAAAAGTTGAAAATTCCGCTCCAAGGGGCCCGTTCCATTTTTAAACCCGCTCATGACGGCGCTGGAAATGATTCCCACAAGAATATAGGTCCAAAGAGGCTTTTCTAGGGCTAGACCTTTGAGCGACCACCGCTTTCCATCCAATAAGCGCGCTTTAAAAATCGCGGTCAAGATCAAGACAATTGCGATATTAGCCCCGGCAATTGAAAGAGGCTGGGCTATTCCCCACAAAGCCAAGGTCAAGGAGATCAATTAATAGGCCCCCCTGCCAAAAAGGACCGCCGGTATGGTCCGTAAAATAATTCTCAGGTCAAGCCCAAGAGACCAATGTTCGATATAGAAAGTGTCTAAGGCGACGCTTTGTTCATTGGACAAGTCCGAACGTCCGGAAACCTGCCAAAGGCCGGTCAGACCCGGCAAAACGCTGAGACGTTTTTTATAGGCAGGTCCAAAATCTTTTCTGAGCCTGTCCAAATCTCTAAGGGCTAGCGGCCGCGGCCCAACCACGCTCATGTCTCCCATTAAAACATTTAAAAACTGGGGAAACTCATCCAGTGAAAACCGGCGCAGAAAATTCCCAACGCGCGTAACCCGGGGATCATTTTTAATTTTAAAGAAAGCTCCCGCAGGATTTGCTTCTTGAACCTTATCGACTTTAGATTCAGCGTTTGCCACCATGGTCCGAAACTTAAGCGCATCAAAAACTCGCAAATGAAGCCCATAGCGTTTCTGGCGGAAAAGAATCGGCCCGAGAGAATCAAGTTTGATCAAAAGGGCGATGATGACAAAAGGAATAAATCCCAAGACGCAAACCGCAAACGAAAAGACGATGTCAAAAATCCTCTTAATAACGAAATTTTCTCCCGAAAGAGACCCATGCTTAAAGTAAAACGTGGGAATGCCCAAGGATTCGGAAACCTGAAGTTCCCCCATTTTCAGTTCAAGCAAGCTAGGAACAAGATGAAGGCGAATTCCGCTCAGCTCAAGACTCTCGGCCAAATTTGCCAGTTCGTCTTGGCTAAGAGAGGCTTGGACCAAAAGGGCTTGCCGGGCCTTTTCTTGCTTGGCCAAGGACACAATTTCCTCCGGGGATAAGTCCTTTTTTTGGATGACAAGAAAGTGCCGGATTCTCGCGATTCTCTTAACTAAAGAATCTTTAAGGGGGCCATCGCCAATGACCATGATTTTTTCTTGTCCACCGAAAATCCGCAAAATTCTCAGCCAAACTTCATTAAGAAGCCAGGACTCCAGCGTCAAATAAGCAGCCGCGACGGGGGCTGTCATGAGTAAAAGAAGACGCGAATCGGAATATCTTTTTGACAGAAAACTCAGCGCCAAGACCATAATCGTCGCTTTGACTGTTCCGGACAAGATCAAGACGATGCTGTCTTCCGTCGGAAGAGGAGGATATTGGTGGATTTTAACTCCGAAAATTAAAATGGCCATCCAGATCAAAACCACCGTCGGTAAAATCGCGGAATAATTGGACCAGGGAGAAGTAATCCCCGAAGGCGGCGGAATCAAGCGCAAGAGCGGATGAAAATGAAATCTCAGCCAATAAGCCGAATAGAAGGCCGCCGAGACGACCAAGACATCCGCAAAAAAGCCAAGGAATAGAAATAAATATCGCTTTCCTGAATCCCCAACAGGAGCGCGAAACTCCGCCGCCTCCTTGTCTAAAGCCAAATTTAAGATTCCCATAGATTTATCCTAATTTTACAACATTACCGTCATCGCTGAAGGCAAATGCGAAAATGATAATATTCTAAAGACATAGGCCGGGCAGGTGGCGGAACTGGCAGACGCAAGGGACTTAAAATCCCTCGGCCGCAAGGCCATGCGGGTTCGATTCCCGCCCTGCCCACGATTTGTGTCGGCGGGAAACTTAAAACATCTGAATTTATGCGCATCGCTATTCAAGGACTCAAATTCATCGTCGCGGCTGTCTTAGTCGCGGCTTTGGGAATCTGGACCGCCGCCCATTTCCCCCAAGCGCAGGTATTTGGCGTCGTTGTGGGCGCAATCGGAATCTTAGCGGCCCTTTTCTGCGTCTATTTTTTCAGAGATCCCCATCGTCCCACCCCGACAGATGACTCCAAAATTTATTCTCCCGGCGATGGAACGGTCATGAGCGTTTCTCAAGAAACCCCCGACACAACCACGATCCGGATTTTTCTTTCTCTTTTAAACGTTCACATCCAGCGCATTCCCGCCACAGGAAGAGTCAAAAAAATACAGTATACGAAGGGAAGTTTTAAGGCCGCGATGCTGGCTTCCGCCCTTGGAAATGAGAAGTGTTCGATGACTCTTGAATGCGGACAGCCTCAAAGACAAATTACGATCGATCAAATCGCAGGGCTGCTCGCCCGAAGAATCACCTGGTGGGCCAAGGAAGGCGACCTTCTTAAAACCGGAGAGCGATACGGCCTTATTTCATTCGGTTCTCAAGTCGCCGTCCATCTTCCCCCCTCCGCCCGGGCGCTGGTCAAACCCGGCGATAAAGTTCTCGCGAGCCTAACTGCCATCGCTGAATGGACAAACTAAATCTCAAGCGCGGCGGGCGAGTGTTGGCGCCGTCTCTCTTAACCGTCGGCAATATGGCCTGCGGATTCTACGCCCTTTTGTCGGTTCATGAACGTGATTTCCCCACCGCCGCGACCGCCATACTCGCCGGAATGGTTTTCGACTCTCTTGATGGACGGGTCGCCCGAATGTTTCACGGAGAATCTATTTTCGGAGTCGAGTTCGATTCGCTTTCCGATTTTCTCACCTTCGGCATAGCGCCCGCGATCATGATGTACGGCTTCATTCTCAAAGATTACGGCCCCTGGGGATATCCCTTGGCTTTTCTCTACGCCCTTTGCGGAGCCTTGAGGCTCGCGCGTTTTAACATTTCCGCCCAGGGATCCGCGCCGCCCAAAAGCCATTTTACCGGCCTTCCCATTCCCGCGGGCGCAGGGTTTTTGGCCTCTTTTGTTCTTCTTTATCAGATTGTTGAAGAAGGGCGGCCCGCGCGAACATGGAAATTTTTGATGGACCAAATACCGCTTTTGTATCCCCTGGTTCCCTTGCTCGTATTTATTTTGGCCTTTCTGATGATTTCAACGATCCCCTATCCGACCTTTAAAAATATCTCCTCGGTCAGACCGCGCTCGGCCCGAATTTTAGTGACGCTGGTTTTGGCCGGCTTTGTCATTTTCCTCTACCCACAAAACGCCATATTCCTTCTATTTTCCATCTACCTTTTGCTTGGGCCCGTAGGCCTCCTCATTCGCGGCCTTAAACGGATTTTTAGAATCGCCCCGAAAGCGCCCTAAGGGTTCGTTAAGCCTTGGTTTTTCTGGGGAAAAGGGGCGGAGCTTTCAGAATTTCGTGAGTCGCCGCGGTCTTTCCGGCCAAGATTTCTTCCGCAGTGACCGGGCGCGGCAATTGGCGCACTCCCAATTGAGATTGAACCTTGGCCGCCGTCTGCGGCATGAAAGGTTCCAGCCAGCCCATTACAATTCGAATGGACCATACCAAATTAAAGAGAACGGGCTCGACTTTTTCGGGACTGGTCTTTTGCAGTTTCCACGGCGCCTGGGCGTTTACGTATTGGTTAAGACTGGAGATCACCGACCAAATAATGGACAAGGCTTCCGAGAAATTGAGATTTTCCATCGCGACGTGAATTGCCGAAGTTTTTTCCGCCCATTGTTTGGGATAGTCATTTTTTTCCGGATCGCTTTGGGACGGAAGTTTGCCGTTTAGAAAACGGTCGGTCATCTCGACTACGCGGGAAATGAGATTGCCCAAGTCGTTGGCCAAATCAGAATTATATCTGCGGCGCAGGGCTTCTATTGAAAAATCTCCGTCTTGCCCGAAAGGCATTTCGCGCAGAAGAAAATATCGAAATGCATCAACGCCGAATTCCCGAGTCGCCTCGTAGGGATCGACAAAATTCCCTTTCGATTTGGACATTTTTTGCCCTTCCACCGTCCACCAGCCGTGGGCAAACACTTTTTTTGGAAGAGGAAAGTTTAAGGCCAAAAGCATCGCCGGCCAGATGACCGCATGGAAACGATAGATTTCCTTTCCCACGATGTGAATGTCCGCCGGCCAAAAATCAGCGGAGGGGTTCATCACCCTGTCGTCGAAAACCGCTGACACGTAATTCAGAAGGGCGTCAAACCACACATACACCGTTTGCGTTGGGTCTCCTGGAACCGCAATTCCCCATTTAACCTTCGCGCGGGAAACGGAGATATCCTGAAGGCCCGCTTTGACGAAATTGACGATCTCCGAAGCTCGGTGAGAGGGGGAAAGAAAATCCGGGGTTTTTTGATAATGGGAGAGAAGCGCGTCCTGATACTTAGAAAGCTTAAAGAAATAGCTTTCCTCCTTGACCCTCTCCAAGGGCTTCCTGCACTCGGAGTTCGGACAAAGCTTGAGATTTTTTTCATTGGGAAGAATTTCCTTCTCGGTCCAATAGGTCTCGCAGGACAGGCAATAATACCCCTCGTAAAAACCTTTGTAGATGTCCCCCGATTTTAAAAGACGCCCGAAAACCTCTTCAACGCAGCGAGTATGCCGTTCTTCGGTCGTCCGGATAAAATCATCGTGGCGAATGTCAAGATGCTTCCAAAGCTCCCTGAATTTTTCTGAAATCTTATCCGCATAGTCTTTAGGGTCAAGCCCTAAAGCGCGCGCCGCCTCTTCAATCTTGAGGCCATGCTCGTCGGTCCCAGTCAAAAAATGAATTTCCCGGTTTTGGCTTCGGTAAAACCGCGCCAAAACGTCGGCGGCAATGGTCGTATAGGCATGCCCGATGTGCGGAGCGGCATTGATGTAATAAATTGGCGTCGTAATATAGATTTTTTTCACGGTTTCCTTTTGCACGGAATCTGGAGCCAACCATTTCCTCGCTTAGGCTCGGTCATGGATTTATCTTAATAAGCCCGCTTTCTGGGCCTCAACGCACGCAAGCAACACGGAACTCCTGGGGTCGGCGTTGGAGCGCACAGCGTTTTTAAGCCAAGCGATATCCCCGGCCGCTTTTTCAAAATTCGCCAACGAAATTTTTCCCCGCAAATACGACTTCCTTAAATTTTCAGACAGGGAGAAAAAGATGATTTCCGCTTCCCGGCGGGCCGAGGGAAGATCTCGCGGGAGACTTTCCGCCGCCTCAATGGCCGACAACGGACGTTCCGTCAAAACCTCCGGCCAATTCTCCCGCATTGAGAATTCCAAGGCTTTCCCCGCCGATCCTGCGCAAAGCTCGACCGCTTGATCCGCTTGAACGCCTTTTTCCGCCAATATTTCCTTGACCATTTTTTTGGCGATAGGCGCGAAGGAAATTTTAAGCGCGCGGGATAAAATGGTTTTCGGCAAGGCTTGAGGCCGGGAACTGAGCAAAATCCAAAACGTTTTTCTCGGCGGCTCTTCCAAAATTTTAAGAAGCGCGTTTGAGGATTCAATTTCCAGAGTTTCGGCATCAACAATAACGGCCGCTTTCCAGCCCCCCATCAGCGGCTCCATGGACATTTCGGAGCGCAAATGGCGGATGGTATCGACGCGTAATGTGCGCTGTTTTGAGATTTCTTCCTCTCGCAAATTGGCCTGATAGGCCCCATCGACGATTTTAAAATCCGGATGAACCCCGCGCTCAACAGCCAGGCAACTGGGACAAGCCCCGCAAGGGCCCTGTTTTTTATCTTGGGCCTCGCACAAAACGGTCTTGATAAAAATTTCGGCGACCAGCTTCTTCCCGACTCCATCCGGCCCGCTAAAAAGAAAAACGGACGGAATTTTCCGCGATTCCAAAACCGTGAGAAGAACACGGACGACTTTGTCTTGCCCTTTAACCGCTTCAAAGTTCATATTATTTCTGGCCGCAAGATCGAATGAGCTTCTCGATTCTGGAGATTATTTTCTTGTGAATCTCCTCGATTTGGCCGCGCCCATCGACCACAAAAATATTCCGCTCGGTTTTGGAAATCTTACGATACCCCTCCCGAACGCGCCGGCGAAAAGCGCTTCCTTCTTTTTCTAGGCGATCGGGAGAGACGCCCTTCATCCGCTCTGAAAAGGAATCGGCTGGAACATCGATTAAGACCGTCAAATGGGGTTTAAGCCCGCCCGAAGCCGCCGCATTAAGACTGCGCACAAGTTTAAGCGAAAGCCCGCGGCCATATCCCTGATAGGCGAGGCTCGCTAAAACATATCTTTCCGAAATGACGATTTTCCCTGATTCCAGGGCGGGTAAAAGAGTTTCCTGCGTATGCTGGGCGCGCGCCGCTTCGTAGAGGAAAAGCTCGCTTAAAGGCGTCAAATCGTAGGAAGTATCCAGCAAAATGCGCCGAATGTCCTCCGCAAACGGCGTTCCACCTGGTTCTCGGGTATGAAGAACCGAGCATCCCCTCTTTTCCAGCTCCCGAGCTAAAATTTTGGCTTGGGTTGATTTCCCAGATTTGTCCGGCCCCTCAAAGACGATAAAAATCCCTTTTTTCGGCACGAGTTATTTTACAAAAAGAGGAAGCGCCTAATTTTTCTTTTCCAGTTCTTCCGCCCATTTCAACGCCCGCAAAGCTGGAGGATTTCGGGGATTGAGAAAAATCGCCTCTTTAAACTCCCGGACGGCTTTTTTCTTTCGTCCTCCCAACATATAAATCTCCCCGGAGAGAATATGGGCATCGGAATCGTTGGGATTCAGGCGAAGGGCTTTATCCACGAAAAACCGGGCTCGGGCGGGATCTTTCTTTTCAAAATTGAGCCTCGCCAAATCATACCAGATGTCTCCGTATCGGGGGTTAAGCCGGACGGCCTTCCTCATGTGGAGAAATCCCTCGGAGTCCAAGCCTTTTTCAAAAAAACGAACCCCTAGAGAATACTGGGCTGCGGCGGAAACAGGGTTGCATTGGGCCGCAGAAGAGTAAAAACCGATGGGAGTCGCCCAATTAAAACTTTGAGAGAAGGATTGCGAGGCCTGCCAGATAATGACGGAGGCAGCCAGAAGCCGAACGCAGGCTTTTTGGGACAAACGATCAACCCAGAAGCCGAAACCCGCCGCGAGCGCGACGGAAGGAAGATAAAGGAACCTCTGCGCCCCTATGGTATCCAAGGCGATAATCAAGTGACTGGTTGGCAGTAAAAACAAAAAGGGAAAGAGAACCCAAAAAGCCCAGCGCGAACGCTTAAAAAACAGAAAGTATAAAGCGGTAAGGATCACGAAAGCCAGCGCCAAAAAAGCGCTCCATGCCGTCCATGAGGCAATGGAGGCATTCGGAATTAAGGGCTTGGTGAAATCAGAACAAATCCCAAGAGCGGAAACGCTCGGCCAAGCATAGCGCTTCCAGAAAAAAATGGACATCGTTAAAAATGTAATGAGAGGGCCCTTCGTAAAATAAGGATTTCCCCCATGAAAGGGACGGCTGAGGATAAGAAAGCGAAGGCCCAAATAGGCCGCGCTGAAAATAGAAAGAAGAACGTAAATCATTTTCCGGGATTTGAAAGCTGAAATTTCCTTAAGTGACGCCCAATCGTCCAAAAAAATGACCGGCATGAACATAATGGAAGACTCTTTTGTCAAAAGCGCGGAAACGTAGAAAAAAATCCCCCAAAAGGGGCGATTTTTTTCAGCCAAGGAATCCAGACAAAGCCAGGAAGCGAAAACAAAGACCGCCGATAAAAGCTCGGAACGCCCCACCAAGAGAAAAACGCTTTCCAGGTGAACCGTTAAAACCGCAAACAAAAGGGCGCCCATCTTTGCCGCGAAAGAGCCGTATCTGCGCTTGAGCAAGATAAAAAGAAACGCTCCCGCCAAAAAATTTAAGCAGAGGTTCGCCGCGTGCATTTCCATCAGATTTTTTCCAAACACGGTCTCTTCCACAAAAAAGGTGGCCATCAGAAGCGGCCGGTATTCGGAAACGGAAGCGGTACGTCCTTTGACCGCCTCCCAATATCCGGTATCAAAGAGTTTGGGGAAAGAACTCCACCCATGTTCAAGGATGGGATTATTGCCAATCAAGGGCTGATCATCGTAGAAAAAATCCCGCGTTCCCAGGGAGGGAAGAAAGGCGGAAAAAGACGCTAAAAACAAAAGCGCCCAGAAAAAATTATCGGACCCGATAAACCGCTGAATCTTCTCTTCCATTTTCATAAACCAGTTTAAAAAATTTTGGGTCATTTAATTCACCGGCGATTTTTTGCAGCGTGGAATGAATAGGCGATTGGCCGACATCGCTGAGGCCCAGGTCCAAATTTCCAGCCCATAAGACGTAACGCACCTGATGCGCCCTGAAAAAATCGTCTAACGCCTCGGCATTCGTCTTTAAGGCTAAGGGAACGCTGGGGCGAGCGGAATAAAATCCGTCTCGAACATACAGCGCGCTCGACAAAATATCCTGAGGCTGGGTATGGGAGCGCAACCAAGCGTAACTTTCTCGAAGTTCCACATGATTAAATCCGCCCGAGGAAGACAGCCATTGCGGAAGACAGAAAGCCGCTTGAGCCGCCAAAAGGACGGAAAGAACCGGAACAGCCAGACGAGGAATTCCATCATAAAATGCCAATAGAATCAAAGGAAGGGGCATCATAAGGTAGCGATCGTAATGCCAAGGCCAGAAAAGATGCAGAATCAAGGTTGAAATCAAAGCCCAAAGCGCCGGATCCGACCAATCTTTTTTAAACCATAATCCTAATCCAGATAAGGAAATTCCAAGCCCTATCCCCCCAATCAGGACCGCCGCTTTCCCCCCCGCCCACATTCTCGGCAAAAAACAAGAGCCCAGGCTTGTCGAATAGTAAAGCGCGTTCTTCAAGGCTACGATCAAAATTGAGCTCAACCCCGCCCCGTAAAAGTCAAGGCCCTCTTTCACTTTTTGAATCTGCCCTGAAAAATGAAGGGAATAATACATCCAGACCGCAAGAGGCGCTATGGCCAACGCGGAAATCCCGAAAAGTTCTTTCCATTTTCGTTCCCGAAGTGAACGAATAAGAGCGGCAGGCGCTAAAAAAATCCCCGCCAAGCGAGTTTGAATAACCGCCATTAGAGCGAGGCCTCTCCCCCAAGTCCGGACCGAAGATGTCGGGCTTTCCGAAAAAAGCAGAAAAATCAAGGTCAAAAAAACAAATAGGCTTTCCGACATCACGGTCCCTGATTGCGAGAGGATAATGGGACTTGTCGAGAAAAGTAAAACCAGAAGAATGTCTGCGGGAAACGTAGTCTTTCTTTTCTTAAGCCAAAGCCAAAAAATCCACGGAGACAACGAGAGAATAAAGGCGCAAGCCAGTTCAAAGAGCCCAAAATGGCCGGGGGAAAAATAGGCCAACGGAAAAAGAAAGACTGGCAGTCCAGGGCTGACAACATTCATCCATGGAAGCCCGGGGCTAGTGATCAGGCGAAACCCCTGCCCATAGGCGAGAGACTGGGCCGCCAAGGCATACATCAAGTCGTCTTGTTGACGGCCCAAATATTGAGCAGGGGCGCTGCCTAAAATAATAATTGAGGCGATGAGGAGGGCGGCCCAAGTCCAGAGGCTTTCTCGTTTAACAGCGGATGAGGAGGACATCAAATACGGAAGGGAGGGGATTCGAACCCCTGAGGGCTGTTAGACCCTACACGCTTTCCAGGCGAGCCGTTTAAACCACTCACGCACCCTTCCAATGACTTAAATTGTAGCGAAAAAGGCTCGGGCATGAAATCTTTCTCATAGACGCCCGCGCACGCTCTCGCTTCGCGAGCAAGGAACGCAGGTTATCCGACTCTAAATTTCGCCCTTAAAATACTCAATGGTCCGCCGCAGGCCATCTTCAATGGAAACCCTCGCCGCCCACTTCAGTTCCTTTTTCGCGAGAGCGATATCGGGACGTCTTTGCTTTGGATCATCGACCGGAAGAGGCTTATACACGATTTTAGATTTGGACCCCGTCAACCGTTTAATCATTTCGGCGATTTCCCTTACCGTCATTTCATCGGGATTGCCGATATTGACTGGGGAATTAATCTTGGACTTCAGTAGACGGACCAAGCCCTCCACCAAATCTGAGACATAGCACAAACTGCGAGTTTGAGACCCGTCTCCATAAATCGTAATCGGTCTTCCCTTCAAAGCCTGCATGGTAAAATTGGGAACCGCCCGTCCATCTTGAGTGCGCATTCTTTCACCAAAAGTATTGAAAATACGAACGATGCGCGTTTCTAGGCCATGATAACGGTGATACGCCATTGTCATAGCCTCGGCAAAACGCTTGGCCTCGTCATAAACTCCCCGGGGACCGATGGGATTGACGCGACCCCAATAGCTTTCCGGCTGCGGATTGATATCAGGGTCGCCATAAACTTCGGAAGTGGAAGCCAACATGAAGACCGCTTTTTTTTCCTTGGCCAGCCCCAAGGCTTTGTGGGTTCCTAATGCTCCCACCTTAAGAGTCGGAATTGGATATTTCGCGTAATCAATGGGGCTAGCCGGACTCGCAAAATGCAAAACCGCGTCCACTTTCCCAGGGACATGAATGAAATTAGTCACATCCTGCTTAATAAAAGCGAAATTCGGATTCTTAAAAAGCGGCTCAATGTTGGCCAAACGCCCGGTCAGGAGATTATCAATGGCGGTCACGGAATGGCCGTCCTTAAGAAAGCGCTCGCAAAGATGGCTTCCAATAAACCCCGATCCGCCCGTAATCAATATGCGCATAAAACCCTTGAGTTATACTACAAAATTTTTTTAAAAATTCATGGAACAATTTGTTTTGAATTATTGCCGCCGGATTCTCCAAAAAAGAAGAAATAAAGCCCAATATTGACGGCCATGACGGCGCCGTAAAGATAAAATGGAAGGCCAATCTCATCCAAACTAAACATTGCGCCGGTGAATACGGTTCCCGCCGATGAAGAACCGAGGCGAGCCACTTGATTAAAGGCCAAGGCTCGCCCGCGTTCCTCCCCAGGAACAAATTCCGTCATCGCCGTTTGCTGGGCCGGTAGGGCGGCCACCCTCAACGCCGGGGTTAAGAAATAGATCGCCAAGGCCAAAATAAAATTTCTCTGAGCCGGCAAAAGAATAAGAAGAAAAGCGCCGATTCCGCGCGTCATCGCAATACTATAGACAAACCCAAGTTTGCGCTCCAGATAAGGAGCCGCCAGCATCGCCACGGATCCCAATATCCCGCTGATAAACCCGTAGATAGCCATCTCCTGGCGCGGCACATGGTAGACGATCACGAAAAATGGAACAAGAAACGGGGTTACCAGGCCTTGGGAAAATCCGTTGAGAAGCCCAGTGACGGCAAATTTGCCGATGGTCTTTTTGCCATGAAGTTTTTTTGCGCTTCCGATATGGTCTTTGAGCTTAAGAGGAACCAGCCCCCAAAGCCCCACCAGCGAAATAAGAGTCGCCGCAAGAAAGTCTTCTTTGGCTGGAAAAAACCTCGCTAAAAGTATCCCTAAAGCCGCTAGAGATCCGGAAATAAAAGTAAAGATAGAAAAATAAAGGGTGCGATCTTCAGGGGCGCTCAAATCGGCGATTAAAGCGCTTTGAATCGGTTGGGCCGCGCCGCCGACACCGCCCCCAGCTAAGGCCCCGGTAGCCGAAAAGCCTCCCAACATTGCGGACGCATAGATCCAAACCAGATGATGGGACAAATACGCCATCGCGCAAGCGATTGGAAGCAGCACGCTGATAAAAATCAGGGTTTTTTTTCTTCCCCAAACATCCGCCAAAAACCCGCAAAGAAGCCCCAAGCCGGCCGTTGCAAGAGTCGCCGCAGTATAAATAAAGCCCAAGGTGAGCGAGCTAAAATGCAGGTTTTTTAAAATAAGATAAGGAAAAGCTAGGGTCACCATTCCAGCGGCGACGCTACGGAAGGAACGAAAGAAGATGAGCAAAGAAATTTGCCGACGCTGGGTCGCTGAAACTTTCATTTTTAAATTTTATCAAATACACGAATAAGGACGTGTTAAAATAGAGTGGTCATTTAAATGAGAATATGGGATTTGCCGCCAAAAATTTTATGCCGCAATCATCTCCTGGGAGAACACAGGGAACTGCACGCAGTCTGGGTCGTTTTAACCGAGAATAAGAAGGGTTACTCTCACCACCCCGAGACGTTGCGCTGGAAAGGCCATCTCAAAGCTTTGTTTCTGCGCCATCAGAAACTGGTTGAGGAAATGAGCCGACGCGGTTATCGACATCGGAGTTTGCTCGACAAAAGCCTCGCCAAAGGAAGCGGCATCCAAAAAACCTATATTGATGCGCCCGCAAACCAAAGAAAAATTCTCAAAAAAAAGGGTTGCCGCTGCGCCGTCTAAATTAAAGGTTTGGAAAAAAATAAGGATGAAGAGGTATGGAGATCAATCGATTCCCCTTTCGAAAAAGCCACGGCAATTTCATCGGCCCGAGTATTTCCAAAAAGGCCCGAGTGCCCAGGAATATAACCCCAGGATAATCTCTTCCCGAAAGAGGCGATCAGAGCATCTAAAGATTCCCACAGCTCGCGATTTAAAACTGAAGGACCCTTGGCTGTTTTCCAGCCTTTTCTTTTCCAGTTTTGAATCCAGGATTCGGCCCCTCCTAGAAGATATTTTGAATCGGTCAAAATCCGAACCGAGCTTTGAGGAAATTTTTGAAGGAGTCTTAGCGCCTCAATAGCGGCCATGATTTCCATTCGGTTATTGGTCGTATGCGGCTCGGAACCCCCAATTTCCCAGATTACCTTGTCTCCCTCGGCGATCACGGCGGCCCAGCCGCCGGGACCCGGGTTTCCCGAACAGGCTCCATCGGTATAAACGCAAAGGCTAGTGGGCGTAAATGAAATAGGGTTCAGCGTCATCGGTCCAGTCATAAGTCGAAGCGTTCAAACGCTTAAGAAGCGAAAAATAATCATCCGCTTTTCTCACTTGATAGAGCGCCAAGGGCAGGGATTCTTTTGAAGCGATGACGGAAATCGTCTCCGCCGACATGTTTTCCCCTTTGGGAACTTCTGCGACCAAGGACAACCCCTCTTGCGCGGGATTGTTCGGGTCGGGATAAATCGTCGTTGAGCTTGGCCCCGCCGTGAGCCTTGCCACGTATTCGTTGGGAGCAATCAACGAAAGAGAACCGTCCATGCCCTGGTCGTAGAGATAAATGTAACAATGCGTGCTGGCCGACACTTGAATCTCGTCGGCTTCTCCGCTGACCAAATGTTGTTTTGATAGATTAATGCGCACCCAAAAATTTCGGTCGGAATGATGTGGAAAAGGCTTCACGCAATCCGAAACCGCGGCTTGATAGCGGCAATACGGACATTGGGTGGATTGGACATAGCCGTTTAGTCCGACTTTTTCATCGATGATTCTTCCTTGCCGCATGGTTTGAACCAGGCTTTGAATCATACTGTCATTTCCCGCTAAACCTGATTGCTGGAAAACCAAGTCCCGCGCGCGAATACGCACACCCAAGACCTTTTCCAAGGCCATTCGCCGAGCTTCTGAAATCGCCGCCCCTTTCGCCTGTTCGGGGCTCATCGAATTCGTCACATCCGCCACCCCCAAGGACTTAACCCAGGTGCATTTCATTTTGGCGCTTTGGCCCGTCACGATGGCATTGAGAGAGCTATCAACAAAATGATTCGCGCCTTGCCCCACGGAAGAAACCGTTTGCGAAGACCCCGAGACGCTTAACTCCGACTGCGCTTTTGCCGCGTCAGCTTGGATAGCCGCGTAATTGGGGGTTTTCGCCGCATGACATCCGAAGACAAAAATTAAAGCGCCCGCGGACCAAAGGAATCTCTTCATTTTTTAATTTATTGCAAAGGATGATTTAGAATCGCCTGATTGAGACCCTTTTGCGCGCTTTGAGAATCCGAATGGACCGTGTGGTAATTGCCTGTTTTGGGAGCGCATCCAAAAGAAAAAGCCCCAACGCCTAAAAGACCCGCAAACACAAAAGTTTTCATTTCAAGACGCCTCCTAAGGTGATTAGAGTATTTTTTCCCATCAATTGAGGAGTTTGAACCCTCCCCTCGCTGCGAGCCACATCCTCTACCCTCGGTTCTATATAGTGATAAATTCCATAGAGTTTTCCAACTCCTTGGGAGCGGTTAAGCCCTTTCAAGAGATAATAGGTCAAAATACCGTGCCCTTCTTCGGGAATAACGCCCTCAATTTGCTCCGGTCCGGCCGCGGCCAACCCGACGATTTTCCCCAAATAGGCCGGACCCATATCTACTTTTTGGACTAAAGGACGCAGTCCCTTGGCCATGACCGAACGCGGCCCTTGCCCAGAAAAGCAAGAATCCAAAACCACGATCAAGCGCCCCGCCCTGATTTTATTGATTTGGCGATACAAATGCGAAATCGAATAACCTGTAGCGCTTAAAAAAGAGGGATCTCCGTCCCAGGGAACCAAGTACGCCTGGTGAGACACGGGATCATTGGCTCCATGCCCTGAAAAATAGAAAAATATTTTTGATTTTTTGGAAGCGTGGTCGGGCAACCAGCCGGCCACATATTTATCGATTCCGCTTTTGGTCGCCTGGCTGTCGGTTAAAAAAGTGATGTTTTGATCCGGAAAACCCAAGGCTAGCAGATGGCGCCGCATCGCCCGCGCGTCGTTGACGGCAAACTCAGCGTCCGACACGTTCTCATATTTTTGAATGCCGACCACGACCGCGTAATTGTCTTGAGCGGCGCTCAAGGCATAAGTCGGAGAATCCACATCCGATTTAAGAGAAGAAGTGGAGGAAACCGGGACGGGCTTTGCGTTTTCTCCCGCATTTTGAGAATTAAAAATATTCGCGGGAATAGGCTCTTGGGCGGCCTCATGCGCCGTTAATTGCGATTGATAAAGACCGAGAGCCTTTGAATGGATCAAAGAAGATTCCAAATGTCCCAAGAGATCGCTCAAAGCCACGAGAAACCCGCGCTCGAAGCATTGAGTTTGGGAGGCGGGGAAACCCTCTTCATGAGCGAGACTGACGTATCGATCACAGTCCTTCGCGCCCATTGACTCGGAGGCATGAACCTTGATTTTCTCGATTTGTTTCCCCTCCGGAGTCATGAAGGCGACCGCAAGGCTCTGTTTAACCTCATTTTGTTCGTAACGCCCTTCCAAAACGGGGACGACCACCGTCCAGTCGATATCGGCTTGAACATCGGATCCTTCAAGATTTTGAGAGGCCGCTTCGAAATTATCCTTAAAAAGCTCTTGAATCTGAGAGAAAGTCGTTCCCGGCGCCATTTCACCGCTTAAGGGCCCCTCATGTTTGGAGAGCCATTTAAGAACTTGCGCGACGAATATATCGGAGTTTCGAGAATTTTGCGTTGGAAGCATCGTCAGCCTCAAATGCGGGAAGGGCGGACGCCCTACGGGAGCCTTCCAAGAAAAAGCGTTGAGATCGGCGCGGTTAAACAACGGCGACGCCTGAAACGCCACCGGAAGAGGCGCCAGCGGCAAGGGAACCGGTACATCCTTGGGAAGAGTCGCGCACGCGGATAAAAAACCAAGCGCCAAGAGCGCCGATATTTCCTTTGAGTAAGACATATTATTTATAACGCTTTATTATAGCCCTTTTATATCCGGCGAACTCGCTTTATTTATGGGCTTAGGCGCGGCCTGAGCCCGAAGCCCTAAGCGTTTTACATTGGCGTGACCTGGAAGAGAATTGGCTTTTTGTTGCGAGGGAGAAAGGTTTTTAACCCAAAAAACAACGCGGCGGTTTTCCGCGCGCCCCTGGGGCGTTTGGTTGGAAGCAATCGGACGATATTGACCGTAGCCTAAAGCCCCCAAACGATTAGGCGGGAGACCGTATTTGTTTTTGAGAAGCCTGACCACCGCGGTCGCTCTCGCGGTCGAAAGCTCCCAATTCGAATCGAAATACTGATTGGAAATTTTTTTATTATCGGTATGCCCTTCGACAATAATATCGTGGTCCTTGGCTAATTCCCTAAGGGTCGGAATGAGTTTTGCGATCATCGCGTCCATCGCGGGCGTCGTATCGGCTTCTCCGCTTTTAAAAAAGGAGACGTGGCCTTCTTCATTAAGGGTAATTTTAAGCCCTTCGCGGTCGACTTTAACCGCCCCACTGATCTGCTTTGAATTCACCATTTTTTGAACATCCTCGACCGCCTGCTGGACTTGTTTATTAAGAGAAGTGGAAAGGGCGTAAAGAATGATGAAAAAGCATGCGATCTCGGTCATTAAGTCCGCGTAGTTGACCAACCACGGCGGAGCCGGATGTCCGATCTGGGCGACCTTGGGGTCGCTTTCGTCGATAAAACCTTTCGGAGGTTTGAGAGGCATATTATTTCGTTGCGAGCCCTTAAGCTGTCTGCGTTTTAATCGCTCCACGCTTGGCCGGCTCAAGATAAGCCTTCAGATTCGCTTCCACCACGCTAGGAGTCGCACCGCTTTGTAATAAGAGAACTCCCCGAATAATAATTTCCTTGACCAGGAGTTCCTCTTCGGACCTTCGGCGCAACTTGCCGCCCATCGGTAGAAAAATCAGATATCCCGATCCCAGACCGAAATAAGCTGAAGCCAAGGCGACGGCCATGCGCCTAGGCACTTGGGTGACATCTTCAATCGTCGACAACATCAGAATCATTCCCAAGACCGTACCGATGATTCCAAAGGCCGGAGCGTAGGTTCCCATCGCGTTAAAAATTTCTTGCCCTACTTTATGCCTTTCCCGAATAAACCCAATTTCAGTCTCCAACATGTTGCGGATAAATTCTTGATCCGCCCCGTCAATGACCAGCTGAATCGCTCTTCTCAAAAAATCGTTCTGAATGCCCTTCACATCGGTCTGAAGCGACAAAAATCCTTCTTTTTTAGCCTTCTGAGAAAGGCTGACAAAGGTTGCGACAATGTCGGGAGTATCTTCCGGCGCGGAAAACAAAACTTTCCGTACAATGCGCCCGAGTCCCACGACTTGGCCGAGAGGATAATTGACGAGGGTTGCGCAAAAAGTGCCGCCCATGACCATCAAAAAGGCCTCCATGTTGAAAAAAGGCTTAAACCCAACCCAGCCTTCCGACAAAAAAATCGTTACGACCGCCAGCCCCAAGAAAACCAGTATTCCCAGCACCGTCGCTATATCCATCGATTTATCTCCTTAAGGATTCTTTCTCTCAAAACCCGCTATCGGGTTGGCGACTTTGGAGCCCGAATTCACTTTCCTTCGATAGTCAATCACTTTTTGAACGATTTCCTCCACATTTTCTTTAATCAGAAAACGATTTCCCGTCGCAAGACACACGATCGTTTCTTGCCCGCATTCAAGACATTCAATCAATTCTGCGTTGATGAAGACCTCTTGGCCGTTGAGCTTGTGAACCGAAATCATGAATGACCTTCTTTATTTTTCGATGGTCTTTGACGCACCTGCTGTTGGAGGTTTTCCACTTCTTTCCTTACGAAGGAGAGTTGCGCCCCCTGGGCCGAGCAAAGACGTTCGGCCTCTTCCTTTCGTTGTTTCATTTCCAAGTAAGCCGCCAAGGCCCCTTCCAAATCATTTTGCCGCTTTTGAGACTCTTCTTTCAGTCTAGCAATTTCGTTTTCCACCTTTCTTCGCTGATCTTTGATTAGCTTCTCTCTCTCCACTTCCAATTCCTCTTCCATTTTACGGCGCCGGCCCTGGACAATCGTCTCGGCCTTTTTTTCAACTTCCTGCTTAAACTGCACTTGAAGACGAGCCTTTTCTTTCTCAAAAAGCTCTTCTGATTTTTTCTGGGCCTGCGCCTCCAATTCTTTTTCCCATTTTTGTCGGACAACCGCTAGGGCAGCGCGCAAACGATCTTCCCTTTTCACCGAGCTTATTTTCTGGGCTTGCGCCAATGTCATCTGCATTTTAACATCCGCTATCTGTCTTTCATAGGCCTCTTCCAGTCCTTTTATTTTTTTCTCCATTTCAGACAACCGATTGCGATACTCGGACGTCTCCTGCTGATATTCCCTTTCTTTCTCCTGATGCTTTTTCTGCTCCATCGCGGCTGCGAGCCGGAATCGACCGATCTCTTCTTCCTTTTGTTTTTTGACTCTCTCTTCGATCTCTTTCGCGGCGGCAAAGGCCTTGGCTACGGCCCTTCTTTCAATTTTTTCATCCATTTCGGAGTCTATTTTTTCTTTATGGAGTTTAATCTCCGTTTCCACCTCTGAACGCCGATTGCGCAAATCTGATTCGCGCTGAAATCGGTATTTTTCAATCGCCTCTTCTTTTTCTCTTCTCATCTCCGCAATCTCATTTTCCACCTTTCTCCGCGCATCCTTCATTATTTTTTCTCTCTCCAAGTCAATTTCCTCTTCCATTTTTCGCCGCCGGGCCTGAATCACCTCTTCCGCTCGCCGTTCAACCTCCTGTTTAAACCCTGCCTGAATACGCGCAATCTCGTCTTGCAATTTCGCATCCGATTCCCTGGAGAGTAACTCGGATTCACTGTGCAGCCTTTGGATTTCGCAATTAAGCGAGGTTTCCCTGTTTTTTGACTGGATTCCCAATTCGAGAATCTGCCCCTGGAATTGCGATTTAAGCTCCTGAAGCTCCTTCTCTTTTCCCTTTCTCATCTCCGCAATTTCTGTTTTAAGATGATCCTCTTTTGATTGCGAGGATTGATACAACGTTTCCATTTGAAGCTTAAACCCGGCCTGAAGACGCCCGATTTCATCCCGAAGCCTCGTTTCGGATTTTTCGGACATATGATCAAACTCGTTTTTAAGCCGCGACAACTCTTCAGACATCTTCATGCCGGCCGACTCGCTCGCAGATAGATTCGATTTTAAGACCGCATTTTCTGACTCTAACTTGGCTTCCCTAAGGGAATTCTCAGAACGCATAGCGTATAATTCCATCCGGAAAGCGGCTTTAAGTTTCTGGATCTCAGTTTCATATTCCGTCTTGATTTGGAGGATCGGTTTATCCACGCGCTCGAGCTTACCACGCAACTCTTGAATCTCGGAGTTAAGCAAGGTTTCTCTGTTTTTTGACTGAATCCCCTGTTCGATAATTTGTCCTTGAAATTGATTCCTAAGCTCTTCCAGCGCCTTTTCTTTTTCCTTTTTCATCTCCGCAATTTCTGTTTTAAGATGATCCTCTTTTGATTGCGAGGACTGATACAACGTTTCCATTTGAAGCTTAAACCCGGCCTGAAGACGCGCAATCTCATCTTGCAATTTCGCCTCGGACTTCTCGGAGAGTCGCTCAAGCTCGCCACGCAACCCTTGGGTCTCGGAGTTAAGCAAAGTTTCCCTGTTTTTTGACTGGATTCCCAATTCGAGAATCTGCCCCTGGAATTGCGATTTAAGCTCCTGAAGCTCCTTCTCTTTTCCCTTTCTCATCTCCGCAATTTCTGTTTTAAGATGATCCTCTT
>JAJZCM010000071.1 GCA_021846045.1 bacterium
AAAGGATGCGTCAATATTCGGTTCCTTAAACCCCACCAACCGAAAAGCTCCGGAAACGGAATAGCTGGAGGATTTGAGGGTAAATTTTTCAGCCCGCAAAAAAGCCCGATCCATATTAAACGAATCAAAGTCGGCAACCCCCTGAAAAGTCAAGGAAGCGTTCAGAGGATGGGCTAGGGCGATGCCTTTGACGTCTCCGCTTAAATGGAGAAACGTCGGGCGCGAGAAATCAAAGGGTTTGATGTCGCCTTCAACCACATGAACGTTTAAAGTCGTGCTCGACTGTGCATCCTCGATCTGAACCCGGCCTTCTTCAATTGATAAGCCCGAAGGAGACAAGACCAGGGAAAAAGGAATTTTTCCAAAGATATTGATTTCTTTTTTTCCCAAAGCGTCCGGTGAAAAAACAGAAGCGACATTCCAAGGGCCGGAAACGCCTCTTCGCAGGTTTAAGCGGATGCCTCTTAGATGAATGGCTCCGACTTCGATCTGTTTTTCCAACAAATGAGTCAAATCAAGATTGAGGACCACGCTCTGGGCCCTGAGCAAAGCGCCCGGATCTTGCGCCGTCCCTCCGACCGAGAGGTCCCCGATTTTAATCCCGTTAAACGTAGCCCAGATGGAACCAATAGCGACAGGACGATGGAGTCTCTCTTCAAGGGCCTCAATCAAAATCGCGCGAGTTCGAGAACCGCTCATCAAGCGAGGCAAATAAAAGAAAAAACCCAACAAAACGGAGACAAAAACCAATATTCCTAAAGCAAAACCTTTCAATAAGAGTTTGACGACTCTTAAAGCGAAACGAGAGTTTTTTTCACCGTTAGGATGCGCGGGCATGGAACATTTTCTCCATTCATTGTAACAGTTTTCCCCAAAGCGCTGAGGCTCTCCCAGTTCTTCGGACCACAGTTGACCTATTATGCCCCCGTGATTTTGTCAATGGAAATTTTGGCCGCGATTTCGACGAAAATTTATAACTACTCACGTCGCCCCGACGAAAGTCGGGGTCCAGACATGTTCTGGATTCCGGCTTTCGGCCGCTTGCCCACGAACTTGGAAGCGGCACTTCCTCGCAAATGCTCGGTCGCCGGAATGACGACCCTGAGCAGTTACGAAAATTTGCGGAAGTCTGTTAGCCCGTAGCGATTGAAAATTATCGCAAATATGCTATAATTACTAAGTGGGATCCGTGGGAATTGTTTTCTACAGCGAAGAACAGGACGCTCCCGTCTTGCGCTGGCTCGAAGGTCTCCCCGAAAGGGCTTATGCTAAGGGGATCGTCCGCATCGAACGTCTGGCTCAGCTCGGGCATGAATTGAGACGGCCACAAGCCGATTATCTGCGAGATGGGATTTACGAATTAAGATGGCGGATGGGAAGCGTCAACTATCGGATACTCTACTTCTTTCATTTGCGGGACGCCGTAGTGCTGGCTCATGGACTTACCAAAGAAGTCGAGGTGCCTAAAAAAGAGATCAATCTGGCCCTGAGCAGAAAGGCGGCCTACTTCGAGCATCCGGAGAAACACACTTGCAAAGAGGAACTAAAATGAAAAAAACGAAAGACGCCGTAGCAATGCTCAATCGGCGGATGGAAAAGAATCCCCGCCTCAAACAACTGGTCGAGGAAGAGCGGGTGAATTATCAAGCGGCGCTGGAAATTAGCCAGGCCAGAAAAAAAGCAGGCCTGACCCAAGCAGAACTTGCCCGCGAAGTCGGCACGACTCAATCCGTGATCGCTCGATTGGAAGACGCCGATTATCGAGGGCACACCCTCAAAATGCTGGAACATATTGCCCAGGCCTTGGACCGCCGCGTTGAGATTCACCTGAGGCCGACCACTAGGCGCACTTCCTATCTTTACGCCCATTAAAATCGTCTCGGCATAGGCGACGCCTAGGGGAGCTTCCGACTTTAAAAGAGGCATTTGTTATACTGAGAGGTGTCGATTAAAGGAATCAAAGAGCGCTTAAAAGGCGTCAGAAGCCTGTATCGCCATCTTGACCGGTATTATGACGGCAATCACCTGACCCTTCTCACCCGCGGAAAAGACGTCTATGAGGAAATGTGGCGCGCCATTGAAGAAGCTAGGGAATCAATTCATTTAGAAACCTACCGCCTTCGAGCCGATAAAACCGGACGAGAATTCGCTCAACGACTTCAATTGCAAGCGCGCGCGGGGCTCCAGGTCCGGGTCATCTACGACGCAATCGGCTCGTTCGACATCGATCCGGTTTTCATCAATCGCCTGAGAAATGCGGGAGTCCAGGTTTTGGAATATCACCCCCTCCAACCTTGGCGGCCCCGCTGGGGCATCAACAGGCGTGATCACAGAAAAATCCTGGCGATTGACGGCAAAATCGCCTTTACCGGCGGCGTCAACATTTCCGACGATCACGCGCCTCTGGAAGAGGGCGGAAGCGATTGGCACGATGTCCATGTTAAAGTTGAAGGCCCCGCCGCCGCCGAAATCGACCGTTTGTTTAGAGGCGTTTGGAAAAAAGAAACCAAGCGCCCCATTCCCTTCCTCCCAAACTCAGCTGTTCAGCCGGGATATTCAAAAGTATGGGTCGCGGCTAATCAAGAGTTTCTCCATCGCCTGCGCATCCGCTTGGCTTATCTGAGGTCCATTCATGCCGCCCGCCAAGAGATCATCATCGCCAATGCCTATTTCGTTCCCGATTTTCGCATCACCCGCGCCTTGGCCGGGGCTTCAGACCGAGGAGTCGCCGTCAGAATTCTCGTTCAAGGCGCCTCCGACCTTCCCTGGGTTCAGAAAGCCGGACGATATCACTTCGATTATCTTTTGAGGCGCGGCGTCAAAATTTACGAATGGCCGGGGCCGATTCTGCACGCAAAAGCCGCAGTCGCCGATCGAACCTGGAGCGCCGTGGGTTCCTACAACCTTGATCACCGAAGCCTTCTTTCCAATCTTGAGCTTAACCTGCACATTTTAGATGAGGAATTTTCCGGGAAGTTGGCCGACGCCTTGGGGGAAGACATCGCGCGTTCCCGCGAAATTACCCTCGATTCTTGGCGAAAGAGACCCCTCTCTGATAAAATAGTTGAAAGATTTTGGTATTCATTTCGTTCTTTTTTCTAATGAGACTCTACATTGTACGCCACGGTCATTCGCCTTCCGCCAAGGAAGCGGGGGTTGCCCATGATTTCGATCGTCCTCTGTCTGAGGAGGGAAAAGCTGCGGCTTTTAAAGCGGGCCTGGCAATCAAGGACGCGGGGAAAATTCCCGAAATTATTTTTCATAGCCCCTTAAAGCGCGCCCATCAAACGGCGCTTCAGATTAACTCTGCGCTCAATTGTCCGCAGGGAATCAAGCCCTTCGAGCCTCTTTCAAATCTCTTGACCGCGCCGGAGTTGTTTAGTGAAATCAAACCATGGGCCGGCCGCTACGAAGCCCTTACGCTGGTCGGACACCAGCCGCAATTGGGGGACATGATTTATTTTCTCTGCGGCAAGAATATCGGGCTTCAGCCCGCTCAAATCGTGGCGCTGGAATTAAATCCAGCCCAGGATTTTGAAGCCTCTTTTCTGTGGTCTTCCGATTTTTCCAGCCGGCACATTTAAGGATTGTTAGGGCTTGTTAAGCCGCATGAAACTCAGGAGGGTGTCCCCGTATTTGGTCTCTTTGACGACTTTTAAACCCTGCGGAACTTCTAGCTTTTCTTTGATGTGCCGCTGAGAAATAACAAGCCCTCCCTTGGCGACAAGACCTGCTTCCACAACTCGCTCCAATGCTTTGGAGCTAAGAGCTAGCGGGGTATTTTTGGCGTCGCGGTAAGGCGGCCCCAAAAAAACGATATCGAAGGACTCTATTCCAGACCGAAAAGAAATCCATGACAAATCCTCAAGAACGTTTCCCTCGAAAACCTTGGCGCGGCCTCCCAAGTTGAGCGATCTTATATTTTCCTCAATGGAGCGCGCGCATCTTTTATTTTGCTCGATAAAGACGGAAAACCCGCCGCCGCGAGACAAGGCCTCAAAGCCAACGGCTCCGGTGCCCGCGAACAAATCAAGAAAACGAGCGCCTTGGGTGACAGGCGCGAGAATATCGAATAAAGACTGCTTGATCCGCCCTGAAATAGGCTTAACCCCTTTTTCCGAATGAGCCGGGAACCTTTTCCCTCGTAACAATCCTGCTATAATTTTCATCTACAGTCATATAATATAAAATAGATTTATGCCCTCTGTTTTGGTGGTCGATGATGATGAACTAACGGGAAGCCTTTCCAGCGATTTACTGCGGGAAGGCGGCTTTGATGTCGATTTGCTCTCCGACAGTCTTCAGGTCATCGACGCCCTTCGGAAAAAAAGCTACCAGGGAGTAGTCCTGGATATCCTGATGCCCGGGATCGACGGGCTGACATTGTGTCATAAAATCAAGACCGACCCCGCGATAAAACACATCAAGGTCGTGATGGTTTCTGGAAAATCCTTCGAATCGGAAAAACAAAAAGCCAAGCAGCTGGGAGCGGCCGGCTTCATCATTAAGCCCTATGACGTAAACACTTTTGCGAAAACCATCGCCGAAATCATAGGGGAAAAAATGGCCCCGAGCGGAATCGCCCCAAAACTCGATCAGCCGTCCGCCCAAGCCGAGACCAAGCCTTCCGGTTTAACGGTCTCTTCCGTGATGACGGTCAAAATCCTGGGTTCTCGAAGCCAAAATCTATCCACGCCTTCCCAATACGGAACCCATACTCCCTGCATCACTCTCTCCTACAAAGACCATAGAATCATTTTTGACGCCGGAAGCGGACTAAATCTCATTAACGATGAATTTAAAAACCTCGGGCTTAGGGAAATCCGTCTTTTCTTAACTCACTTCCACCTCAATCATGTCGATGGGCTCCTTTCCTTCTCTTCCGCCCAGACCCAGGATACCTTAATTCATGTCGCGGCGGCCCCGGAACCGACAAAAAATCTTCTGGCCCTGATTGAAGGAGTCCTCAAAGTCCCGGGAAAACCTCTCCCCAAGGCGCGATTTGAACTTCACGAACTCAGAGAGAGAGCCTATAAAATCCTGCCCGGTCTCATCGTCCATGCCTTTCATGCCAATCACCCCGGAACCAGTCTCGGGTTCGCGGTTGAGGCGGACGGGCGCAAGGTGGTTTATTCTCCCGACGCCGAAATCTATGGGGCCGAAGTCACCGCATTTCAGGATTATGATGAAAAGTTTTCCGGCATTTGTCGCAACGCCGACTTATTAATTCACGACGCCCATTTTACGCAAGAAGACTACGAAAAAAACAAGACCCTCGGACATTCCGGCTTTCTCAATGTAGTTGATCTGGCGATTAGAGCCGGCGTCAAGCGCCTCGTCTTATTCCATCAGGATTCTCTTTATTCGGACACAATCATCGACCGCATGGTCGCAGATACCAAGCAGCTGATATCGCAGAAATCATCGGCTTTGATTTGCGAGGCAGCGAAAGAAGGAACGGAAATTTCCGTTTAAACTTTCGCAAACAAGGCGATTTTTTGAAGTTCCTTGAAATTTAAGCGTTCCGCCTCTCCTGGTTTTGGGCTTTCCAGAATTCCGGAGCAACCCCGAAAGTTTTCCGCAGCAAGAAGAAAGCGAAGCCCTTCAAAACCTAAAACCCCGCGCCCCCAAAGGCCGTGGCTTTCCCGGTGGGACTCAAGATCGGCATGCGTGTCGTTAAGATGAAAGAGACGGATATTACCTTTTCCTAAAATTCTTGACGCTCTCTCCAAGAAGCGCGACATGCCCTCCGCATCGGAAATTGGATATCCCGCCGCCCAGGCATGAGCGGTGTCGAGGCAAAAAGAAAGCGTAATCCGCTGATTTTCTTTTTGCAGAATTTCCGCAAAAGAGGCCAATTCCTCCAATTTCCCGCCGAGCCGGCGCCCACCGCCCGGAACGTTTTCAATGCACAGAGAAACGGTTCTTTCCGCTTCTTGATAGGCAAGCCTGACCGAACGCGCCGCAAGAGCTAAGCCGGAAGAAACGGAGTCTCCCTCGGAATAAGCGCCCAGATGCAGGACAAAAGCCTCGGCATTAAGACGGGCGGCCAGGCCCAATTCATAAGCCAATCGCGCCGCCGAAGAAAGTCTTTTTTTTTCGTCTATCAGCGCGAGATTCGGCACGAAACGGGAATGGACATAAACTTTTTTGACAGAACTTTGCGGCAATTTCCGGACAAACCCCGCGTAATCTTCTTCTGCGGGGCTCTCATTTCGGCGATAAGGGAGGATTTGAATAACGTCGGCTTTTAAGGACTCGGCGTAATTAAGAGCCTCCAAGAAACCTTGTCGAATCGAGCAATGGAGACCTAAAAGCAAAGAATCAACTCCAAGAAAAGCGTGGACGTGAGCGGGATCGAACCGCTGACCTCCTCGATGCCATCGAGGCGCTCTCCCAGCTGAGCTACACGCCCGTTAAGAAATTATACCAAACTTCCAATTAGGGCCTGCCCCTAATTATTAATTCGCCGTCAGAGGAGCCGGAGGAACGCCCTGGGCTTTCAAAGCCTCGGACATCTGCCACAACTCTTTAATGCGTGCAGGGGTTTCCGGATGATTCATGATCATGAGATAAAACAACCAGTCGTCCCCGCGCGAGAGGGCCGGGCCTTTTGCGGCGTTGGGTTTCGTCAAAAACCCGGCTTCGGCTAATTGTTCGGCCGGACTCACGGTAAACATATGAGAATCCATCGCCAATTTAAGCGAATCTTCCTCGCTGAGCTTAAATTTGGCAGACGGGCGCCAAT
>JAJZCM010000015.1 GCA_021846045.1 bacterium
CTTCCAAGACCACGCGGGCTTTGAAGTCCGCACTATACTGTTTCTGCAGTTTTCGCATCTTTTTGCTCCCCATTTAAGGTCATTTTACCACCTCAGCGCCTGGTCCGAATTCTTGGGAGCGCCTCACCCCCAGGTCGGAATGGATTACCGCAAAAAAATCCTCGAACAGGGGAGCGAACGTCCCGAGATGGAGTCTCTCAGAGACTTTCTAGGCCGAGAACCCGATAACAAGGCCTTCATCGAAAAACTCTCCCGCTAAAATTTTTCGCGGACCAAAATACCCATGCGGCTTCTAGGCCTAAAGACCCTTCACACACAAGAAGAGTTCTCCTACAATATCGCAGAAGGGAAAATGATCGTTTGGAGATTTCAATGAAAAAAATATCGAGCCCTGAATTCAATTCCTGGACCAGACTTGCCCTCATCGCTTCTTCTCTCACCCTGCAAGCCTTGACTCCGGTTTTCGCCATTGAATTAGCGGAGAAGCCGGCTGCCATCGAGACTCTGCCCTCTGGAATCGGGCAAAATACGTTCGATCCCGCGATTGGGATGGGTATTGAAGACCCTCTAAAAACTCCCCTTCCGCTTCCTCTTAATGTTTCGGCGCCTCTCAGGGAAGATTCTTTACCTGTAACTACTTCCGTCACCCCGACGAAAGTCGGGGTCCAGAGCAGCAATCTTCTGGATTCCGGCTTTCGCCGGAATGACGAACCTGAGCAGTTACCTTCCCCTGCATCTCAAAACAACGCCCTGACAAGTTCAAACATCCGGAGCGGCGTCAAGGCCTCCCGCAAAAGAAAATCCGCCCTCAGAAAAAAATTTGCTTCCAAGAATATCGCCCTTGGCCAATTAAAAGAAATGCTGAAAGTCACCAAGGAACGCAAAGACATCCCTTCTGATTGGATTAAAAAGATGCAAGAAGAAAATGCCAAGGCGGCTCCTGAGGTTCAACGGCTCAGGGACGCGGTCGAAAACCTCGGCTTTGACAAGGTCGCCCTCAACCGAAAAATCGTCGCTGAGCACAATGATCATTACACTGTCAAAGTCCCGGACGGACTCATCACGGATCAAGCTCAGTCTGGAAGGTGCTGGATATTCGCTGGCCTCAACGCGATTCGTTCCCATCTTTTGGTCGAGAAAAAACTGCCAAAAGATTTTGAGTTTTCCGAAAACTACATTTATTTTTTCAGCATGCTGGAGCAGTCAAACAGCTACATGGAAAAAACTCTTCGCCTAACCCTTGCCCAAATGGCCGGCGCCGATATTCCGGAACAAACATTTCGAGGGCTGATAACGCCGATGGATAAAATCGGAGACGGCGGCTGGTTTAACTGGTTTCAGTTTCTAGTCTCCAAATACGGGCTCATCCCGAAACGCATGATGTCAAACACCGCAAGCTCTCAAAACAGCGCCCGTTTAGGAAGCGAGCTTCAGTCCTCTCTTTCACTCTACGCCTCGGAACTAATGAATTTAATGCGCCAAAAGCCGTCTGTAGATACGGCCAAAAAGGCCGCTGAGATCAAGGAGCGCGCCCGGACGCGAATTTGGAAAATTCTCTCGACCCATTTGGGAACGCCTCCGAAAGAATTTGAATTCCGCCAAGACGCGAAAGTAGAAAAACCGGAGGAAGTCTCTAAAATTCCCGCGACAATCACCCGCTATACGCCGCTGGAATTCTCGAAAGACTTTATTCAATTTAATCCTGCGGACTACGTCACCGCGACCAATTATTCGCGAAAGGAAAACGGCAAGGTCTATGAAGTTGAAAATTCCGCTATCGGATTCTCAGAGCCAGGAGAACCCGCCTTTAATCACCGCTTCATTCAAACCGGAGCCGAGCGCATGGCGGAACTAGTCGCCGCCTCCATTAACGCGGGCCATCCGGTCTGGTTCGGATCTCAGATGGGCCGGGACACCGACAACGCGACGGGAATCATGCACCCAGACATTTACGACCGCAAAAACGTCTATGGATTTTCCGATGCCGAGAAAAAAGAAACAATATCTCGAGACGCAGCGACCTATCTTGGGCTCAGGGAACTTAATCATGCGATGGCCTTTACGGGATATGACCGTCCGGATGAAAAAGCGCCCCTAGTCAAATTCAGGGTGGAAAATTCCTGGGGAGACACGGTCGGAACGAAGGGCATTTACCATATGTATCTGGACTGGTTTAAAGAGAACGTCTATCAAGTCATCGTGCACAAAAAATTCTTGAGCAATTTCGAGAAAAAAGCCTGGGATGGGAAAGCCAAGAAGCTCAAAGATTGGGACGACGTTCTTTAGTTTAGGTTGACCTTACTGCGCGCCGGATTGCTGGTACCAATATTTAGGAGCGTGAGGATTAAGAGGATAGCGGAGAGGCGCAGTCGAATCCACAAAAGCGATTACTTGATGCCCTCGGATCACATAGCCCCAGCCGCCGGTGTTTTTAATCTTTCCGCCGTCAACCCTGCCATTTCTTAGAATAGTCGACGGGTAAACCGTGACGAGGCGGGCGTTTCGGTAGCCCGGAATCCCCAATTCGACGATTGGAATTTCAAATAAATATTTAGGAACCAAGGATTGAATGTCGCGCGGGATTGCGCCGTTGTCATGGTAGTAGGCGGCTATCGCGGAGTTGATATTGCCCAAAGACGAAAGAGTCTGGGATTCATCCGCTTGGACTTGGACCTTTAAAGCCTCCCTATCCATCGCGCGAGAGGTGGAGTCATCAAAAAGTTTCGTTGAAGACGCGCAGGCGGCAAAAGACAGCAGAGCTGATAAGAGAAAAAACTTTTTCACCGTAAAACCTCCCTGATTGTTCCTCCTCCGACGACTTGCGCGCCACGGTAAAAAACCGCCGATTGCCCCGGCGTTATCGCTCTCTGAGGAGAATCAAAATGAACGCGAATACGCCCGTTTTCCATCGAAAAAAACTCCGAAGACGCGGGCGCGTGGCGGTGACGAATGCGAACTTCTGCGAAACCTTGAGCAACAGGACCTCCCCCGGTCCAGCTCATGTCGGAAACTTCGCAGGAAGACGCCATCGTCTCCTCTTTTTCTCCGACAATCACCGTCTGACTTTGAGGCTCCAATCGCACGACGTATTTCGGCTCGGCCGTCCCCGACACCAAGCCTTTTCTTTGTCCGATCGTATAACCCGCAGTTCCTTGATGACGCCCCAATTCACGGCCTGAAACGTCCTTAATCGGGCCGGATTTAAGCGCGGGTTGAATTTCCGAACTTAAGGGATGAGATTTGACAAATCCGCGATAATCTCCGTTGGGAACGAAACAAATTTCTTGACTCTCGGGTTTGTCCGCCGTCTCAAGCCCAAGACGCCTTGCATAGTCCCTCACCTCGGGTTTCGAGAGTTCCCCAACGGGGAAAATCAATCGGGATAATTCGCGCGAACCCAAATTGTAGAGAAAATAGGTCTGGTCCTTGTTCTCATCCCGTGCCCGGTAAAGTTTCCCGTCTTGAACCCGCGCGTAATGACCGGTGGCCAAAAACCGGGCGTTCCAAGCCTCGGACAGGCCCAACAGATGCCCAAATTTGACGAAGCGGTTGCAGAGAGCGCAGGGGTTGGGCGTATCCCCGTGAAGATACGACTCGACAAAAGGACGAATGACCTTGTCTTCAAAAAGCTCATCGGCCGTAATCACATAATGCGGAATATTGAGGTGAGACGCGACCGCTTTCGCATCCGCGATATCGGCCGGCGAACCGCAGCATCCAAAGCCCGTCGGAGCGCCGGGTAAAAGCTGGAGGGTAACGCCAATCGTCTCAAAACCTTGCTCGACAAGCAGAGCGGCCGCCACCGAGCTGTCCACGCCGCCCGACATCGCGACAATCGCCCGTTCTTTATTCATGCCGCAACCAAACGGACTGAACGCATTTTTTTAACCACGTCCGGAAAAAGTTGAATAAACCGGTCGACTTCTTCTTGTTTTGTTCTCCAGCCGGTTGAAACGCGCAAAGCGCCCTTGATCAAATTTTTGGGAAGCCCCATCGCTTTCAACACATGGGAGGGACTTGAAAGCCCAGACTGGCAGGCCGATCCGCTTGAAACTAAAACCCCCTCCAAATCAAGCGCGATGGATAAGGAATGACCATCTAAGCCTTCAATTGAGAAATTGGAAGTGTTCGGCAGACGCTTGGCCCCGCCGCCATTTAAGAAAACGCCCTCAACTGAAAGGCACGCCTTCTCAATTTGTTTTTGCCAAACCGAATATTGAACGGAGTTGGGCAATTCCGCCAAGGCCAATTTCGCGGCTTCTCCAAAACTGACAATTCCAACGACGTTCTCCGTTCCACCCCTGCGTCTTTTTTCTTGAAGCCCGGCGATGAGCGGAAAAAGTTTGACCCCGTCGCGAATATAAAGCGCTCCCGCGCCTTTAAGCGCGCCCAATTTGTGCCCTGACACGGACAATAAATCCGCGCCCCAAGTTGAGGCCGTAATTTCAATTTTGCCGGCGGACTGAACTGCGTCGGAATGGAATAAAACGCCTTTTTCTCGGCAATAAGCCGCTATTTTTTCAATGGGCTCAATGGTCCCGGTCTCGTTATTGGCCTGCATAACCGAAACCAAGGCCGTCTCCTCGTCAATGGCGTCAAAGAGAGAATCGCAGTCGATAAGTCCATCCGAGCGAACTTGCGCTTCGTAGATTCTAAATCCTTGACTCGACAAAACCGGCAACATCTCCCGAACGCTGTCGTGTTCAATGGAACTCACAATGATTTTTTTTCTGCCGCTCTGTTGAAGAGAATGCCAAGCCGCCCCGTAAAGCGCGGCGGAATTGGCTTCCGAGCCGGAAGAGGTAAAAACGATTTCCCGCGAGCTTTTCGCCCCTAAAAGGCGCGCAACACTCTCTCGGGCAGATTCAACGGCGCGCCGCACTTCTTGGCCAATACGGTACGGACTATTGGGATTGGCAAAGCCGTCTCTTAAATAAGGCGCGACCGCTTGCGCCGCCTCTGGGCGGATAGGGGCCGTCGCGTTATAATCGAGGTAAGCGGGTTCCATGTCAAGGACCGAAACCAAAGCCCTTGAAGAGATTATCTTCCGACTGCGCCGAGGGAGCGGCGTTTTCTTTTTTCTTCTTCGGAGAAGCGGGCGAGGAAGCGGGAGGCAATGTTCCCGGCAAAGGGGCGGCGGCCGTACTGCCGGCAAGGCTTTGAACTGGAGCTACGATCACTTTGCGGATTCCTTCCGCGAAAACAATCATCCCGGTCTTTTCCTTGTAATAGAGCCTAAAGGGACTCTGCTTCATCTGCGGCTCATAAGCTTTTCCGAGATTGGATTTTTCTTCCTCCCATCCCGGGTTATACGCCAATTTTCCCCTAACATCGACGATCCCATCGACAATCGGCAAAGAGAAACGAATTCGGTAAAAACCGTTGGAATCGCTAACCCCCGGATCAAAAGAACTGACGGCCAAGGCTTTTTCCCCGGTGTCGAATTGATCTTGACTTTCCTGGCCTTCGGCGGAAGCCACCGCGCGCACCACCACTCCTTGAATCGGGTTATCGGCATAATCGGTCACTACCCCTTGAATGTAGCCATCCAGAAACTGGCTTTTCTTCGGAAGAGAGAAGAATATGTAGTCATTGACGCCCGTCAATTTTTCAGTGATGGATAAATCGACGACCCGGCCCTCGGCAAAATCCAAAACGACAATTTTTCGAGGGGCCCCGCCGCAACCCCAAAACGTAAGCCCCACCAGAAAAAACAGTCCCGCCCAACTGTGGGTTTTCATTTTTTTCATAAAAAAGAGCGGCGGAACACAAAAGCCGCAATCAGAATCGGGAACAGGCTCAAGGAAAGCCACCATTTTGCCGCATTGTCAGAACCGGAAAGGGGCGGCAGTTCCGCAAGCGGAACATCGCTTAGTTTAGCTTGAGAAACGTTTGTCTCAAAAACGGATGAAAACGGAATGAAGAAATTCCATTTTGAATTAAGATTGGAAGAAGCATCCGAACTTAAACTTTGATAGACCCCTCCCACCTTACGGAAGAGGGAAAAATCTAAAATCCGCCTTGAGACGGTCATGACAATTAAGACCGGAAATCGGCCCGCAAAGGAAACTCCCGAAAGCAAATCTTCACCAAGACCGCCGCCGGAATCGGAAGATTGAGACAGCGCCGTCCATGAGCGCAACAAAATCTCATTAGTCGAGTCTCCCGGGGAGGGAATTTCTCCGACTGGAGAAACGGACGGGTCTCGCCCCGAGGAAACCGATGCCGCATAACCGCCATTTGGTAATTGCTCAGGTTCGTCATTCCAACGCAAACCGGAATTCGGAAAATTGCCGCTCTGGACCCCGGCTTGCGTCGGGGTGACGTGAGTAATTACGCCATTTGGGTCATTCAGGACAGTCCCCAATTCTCTTTTGGATAAATGCCGCTTTGAGCGCTCTTGAGATTTCCCTTGCGATAAAAGCCGCCACAATTCATCGCTGATTTTGCGCCCCTTTTCGGCCGATTTTCTCGCGTCGTTTTCCCAAGTCTTCAGATTTTGAAGGGGCTCCTTAAGTTCGATTTCACGACGCCGAATGTCTTTTGAGAAAGGCAAATTTTGGTCTCGCGGTAAAGGAATGGAATCGCCGGGCGCCGCGATAGGCCCAACATTGTTGGTCAACGGGTGAACTGCAGACGAACTCATGGGAGAATTGGGGCTGACGGGCAACGCTGAAAAAACTCCCAAGGGAATCGCTTGAGGAAGAGCGGTTTGAGGAGCCGTCCAAGTCAAAGTCAAGGGCGCGCCGAATCCGGAAGGCAAACCCGCATTTTGAGGCAAAGTTTCCAAACTCGCGCCCCCCGAAAAAGCCAGCGGCATGGCGCCGTTTCCGCCGACAATATTGCGTGAAAAAGCGCCGGCATGAAGATTTCCCGCCAGGCAAAGAACCAAGGCAAGAAGCGCCAGTATTTTCGTATTCATTCCTATAGAATTATAGAACATTCTTTCTTCGCTTTTTCTTCTTAAAAATCGCGGCAAAAATCCCCGCCGCGGTTCCGAAGAAAAGCGCTATTTTGGCGGCATAGGATAAAATCCTACCTTTAAGCGACAGCGCCGCATGAGGCGTAAAGGAAACCATAAGGGCGGGCTCTAATTCTTCCAAGCGGCGAATATAACGTTTCCACCAAGAAACTTGGCGAGTCAAAACCTGTTCGCGCGCCCGATCGGCCTTAAGGCGAGATTCAATTTCTTGCTGAGAAAGGACCCTGATCTCCCGCCCATAGACGTCTTCATGGAGCCGATCCGCCGCGACTTTGGAGCCGGAATCCAACGCCTCGTTTTCCTTTCTCATCCGTTCGATCTCGATCTTTCTTTTTTTCAGGCTCGCCAAATCGCTTTTCCTTGCCGGGAGGTCCTTTTCTATTTGGTCGACATATCCGCGAGCTTCCTTGGAATCAGATTGATATTCCTTGGCGCCGGCATCTATTTGAACCGTTTTCTGGGTGCGGTTGACCCAAATATCCTCGGGCTTGCCCGAAAAGACGGTCTTCCCCGAACCGTCCGCATTAGGAGACAAGCCCAGCTCCTTGTCGCTTAAAGCCTTGGCTAACGCTTTTTCCCCAACCGCTCCATTCTTTTGAGATTCCTCGTAAGGTTTATCCCGTCCCTGCATTTCATTGATGACAACCTCGGACACCCCGCCGCGGAAATGGGCCAAGGTTCTTAATCTCGCGGCATTAATGTCTTCCTGATAGTAGCGAAGTAGACGCTCCAAAAATTGAGCTCCAAAATGAATATCCTTGTCTTTATACCGCCCGCTTAAAGACGCTTCGCTGTCTCCAGGCATGAGCGTCGATTGTCCCACGCGCAAATCGGGCGGAAATTGGCTTAAGTCATAATAGGGAGTGACCGGGTCCGGAAGGAAATTAAGAACATCGAGAGCCCCGGCGACATTGCGGAAAAAACCATGATGTTCCGTCGCCCCGCCTTCGGTCTTATACATAGCGACGCGCCCAAGATAATGACTAAATCTAGGATCTCGCCCCGCCCATTCCGCGGGGAAACCCACGATTTCGCGCGGAACCTCCATCATCAAGCTTCCCCAACGCCACGGCATCACGCCCCAGTATTTTTTGAAGGGAAGATGGAAGGATACGTTTTTGGCGCTCTTTTCCAAGTATCTCTGATTTAAAAGGACGGGATAGTTTTTTCCGTCGATCAAGGCCTCGTAATGGCTGACGCGCAAGGCCGGGTTGATCTGGTTCTTGGATTCAAACACGTTTTTCTCGCCCTTAATCGTCTTTGATTTCAATGTCCAGGACTTCGCCGCTTTTTCCATTTCCGAGGCGCTGTCATAGTGATCGACCAAGCGCCCTTCAGAATCCATGATGGCGGCATAAATCGGCCCGCGCACGTACACGGCGGCTTTCCGTGACGACAAGCGGTCATCGAGAACGGAGCGTCCGTAAACCGGGGAAGCCTGGGCGTGGAGAAGCGTTTTATCCGAAGCAAAGCCCAGAATCAAATCGCGACTGCGGTAGAGGCTCCACGTCTTCGAATGCCGTTTAATTTTGAACGCATCCTCCACCTGTTTTTTGGCGTCCGTAAACACCGCGGATTGAAGTTTCAAATCATCGCGAGCCGTATTCAATTTCTTGGAAAGCGAGTTGACATATTTTTGCTCGCCCTTATATTTTCCATTCGAGGCCAATTCTTTTTTAATCTGCTCATCCAGCCGCTGAGCGTAATCTTTATCTGATTCCTTGTCTTTTTTAGGATACTGATCATGAGTATCCGCTTTGATTTTTTCCGACATCTCATTAGAAACTCGAACGCCGTCCAGCATCGCTTTCTCGGCTTCTTTTTCTTTTTTCTCGGACTCCCCTTGAGCTTGTTGGGCTTTAATTAATTTCAGTTGCGCGACCTTAAGCCCCGCATCCGCGTCCGACAGGGCCTTTTTAGCCGCGTCAAAATCATCCCGGTTTAAATAAATTTCCGCAACTTCTCCTCTCTCATTTCTCATAAAACCGTATCCGGCCAATTTCAGCTCCACGTATCCGGCCCGAAGTTCCGCCCGACGCCGAGAATCGAAGAAATCCGCCAAATTCGCGGCTCCTTTTTTAGAGAGATAAATCCGGCTGAAATCTCCCTTCATGGAAGAAGCCTTGAGAGATTCGAGGGTCTCGAATTTATCCGAGGGGAAAGCCGCTTTCCCCGTATAGACATAGACTTCGTATCGGTCCGGAGACCTGGCCCAAGCCGCCAAGGCCGGCAGTCGGTAATGCAAGCGCCCTGCATCTTTCGGATCGGGAGCCTCAAAGAAAAGGACTTTCCCTTGGCTTAAAAGACCGTGGGAACCGAAAAGTTCTTGGACGGAATAGCCGTTTTTGCCGTCGTCTGCGACGAAATCATGCCGGCCAAGGCGTTCCGCCAAATCAATGACGTGAGAATCTCCCTTGATGCCGTTTTGCGTTTCAGATTTTTGCCGCTCAAAAGCGTCCGAACCTCCGACAAACTCGACGTTCGGATTCGCTTCGAGGAAATAGCGTCCGTTAATTTTAACGATTTCGTCTTTGCTTTTGTTTTTAGGATTCATGCGGTCTTTAATCTCATCGAGACTGAGCCAACGCTTGACCGTCCACAAACGGCGGCCGTCCTTATCCATCTGGGTCTCGGCGTAAAGGGGATAAAGTTTTGATCCATGGCTGAGCCAAGAGGCCTTCTTGTCTTCCAGTTGCGCGATTTTAAGCGCGACGGCGTTGATGGACTGTTCCGATCGCCCCTCCCATCTCTCGGCAAAGAGCCGGGATTTTTCAAGCATAATCAAGGCGTCCAAGGCGAGAATCCCTCGCCCGGATTCCTTAAAATCAATTTGGCGGTTGAGACTCTTTCTGGCGTCATAGAGAGCATCCAGCGTGCGCATGAGCTCCACGTTTCCTTGGACCTCTTTTAGGTCCAAGGTTCGGACCAAATCTTCGTCAAAAACTTGCTGAGCCTTGAGATAGTTGTCCAAAAGCCCGTCTTTTAGGATAAATTCGTCGTTTTTCAAGGGCGAGGCGAAATAAGAATCAATCAATGCGTCTTTGGCCAAAATCAATTCTTGGCGATCCGCTTCAAGGGCTTTAAAGGCGGCTTCCGATCGAGGAGAAACCGAGACCGCGTTCCAATACGCATCACGAAGGTCCAAGGCGGCTTGGGAATATTCTGTCCGCTTTTGATCGCTTGAACTCAATTCTTCTTCCAAATCCTGGCGCAAAAACGCTAATTGCGGGTCCTTTTTTAAGATTTCGGTCTTGAGCGCTTCAAGGCCAAACATCAGGAGATTTCTCTTCCCGCGCGCGTCATTTTTCGCCAAGAGGCGCAGTCTTTCATCCGACGAGAAATTTTCCGCTGTCGCATCCTTGGAGTCGCGGATCGCGGCGCTGTAAAGGCGAGCCACTGAATCGACGGAATCAATCATCTGCCGGGAAATTCCCCATTTTTCAAGATAATGATCTTGGCGGAGGATAAAGTTCGGGTCTTCCATGCGATCCGCCCAATAGCCCAAAAGCCCGCGATCCGATGGATTTTTGGGCAAACCATGGTTTTCCAAAACGCGCTGGTCCCCCAAGCTCAGATTCTTAAGCAAGGGATTCGGCGCCGAGGAGTTTTCTTTCCGCCCCAAGGCTTTGAGTTCCGACACCAAGGAAATAAAATTGGATTTCAAATCCGCCGACTGAGTGATCAACTTTTCCCAAGTTTGAACTAAATTTTTCCTTGCCTCCAAGAAATCTTGCTGAGCCTTGGGCGATTCCGGATTATGATTGGCGGTCCACTCTTTCTGCTTTAAGTCGCTGGCCGCCTCATCCAACAAACGGCTGTCGGCCTGAACTTCCTTCATTCCACCGGAAACGCGGGCCATTTGAGTATAGAGAACTATTTCAAGTTTTTTAAACTGCCCCTGGGCCTTCAACTGCTCGCGAATGGAGTTGGATAAAATATCGGTCAACCCGCGTTCAATTTCCTGCGGGTCGGGGGCTTCTAAAAATCCGCCGAAAATAGGGGTTCCGCGGAAAATTCCAAAGGCGGCAATCGGCGTAATCCCCTGATAACTCATGTGTTCAGCCAGCACATCGGCGCGAATTTGGTTCATGAAAATGTCTTTCTCGTTCTGAGGCCCAAAAGCCTCTAAACCCAACATTCGAGCAATGCGCGCTTTACCCGCCGGAGAATTAATTTCTTCAACCAGATAAGGTAAATCGCCGGAGGAGTCAGTTCCCTTAAATTCCGGAACAAGATTCGATAAGAGGCGCAAACGCTCTTCCATCGTCTGCCCCTGAGCCCGCGAGAGCCCCAACAACGCCCAGATCTCTTCCGATTGAGAGAGCGTTTTTTGGCGAACGGAATTAATCATATCCGCCCAATCAGTTCCGACTTCTTTCCCATGATGCAATTGAATCCAGTTAAGAAAACGGACATTCTCCGTGAAATCGGCCAACTCCGAATCGGCCAACGCCGCCGAGCGCTCACGGGCAATTTTGTCCAAACGCTCGGCCTTATCCTGGGACAATTTGGCCAAGGCGATTAAATCCGGAGCCGGGGTGTCCTTGTTTTTGAGGCGCAACTCGATCCAGGGCTCCAAAAATCCGCGATTAATCGGAGTTTCATCCAAGGTCTGCCGGGCGTAAAAATAGCGCATGAACATTTCCGCCGGAGCCTTATCAAATCCTGGAGCGGGAATCGGGGGCAAGGAATCCAAACGGGGAGTGCGGGTCACCTTTTCTTCTCCATCGATCAGACGGCGCCGAAGTTCCGCAAAATTGGCGGGCAGGGAAGCGGAATTGTCCTGTACGGAGGAATTTCCCTCAAGACTGAGAAGAGAGGCTTGAATGGCGGCCTTGTCTCCTTTTAATTTTTCCACCTTGGCGAAATCAAGCGAATCCCCCTTTGCCGACAATCTTTGAATCTCGGAATCGATCATTTGAAGGCTGACCTGGCTGCGCGCTTGAAGATTCGCTAAATGAGCATCGAAGGAATCTTTCTGCCTTTCTTCCATTAAAAGTCTCAGGCGCGCGGCCATCACCTTATCGGCGCGGCCCGAGTCTTCCGCCGACAAGGCGCTAATTAATCGCCCGATCGTCCGCGCCGCCAGCGAAATCGGATCGGCTGAAACATCCTGAACCTTCAGATTTCTATCAACCATCTCTTGATAAGCCCTGGCCACTTGAACGCGAGCCGCGAAAATAGTCTTTTGGGCCGCAACCAGATTCTGATCCTTGAGAACTCCTTGAAGTTGTTGATAAGCCTTCTCCGGAGAGATGTCGATGGACAGCACGGAATCCGCCGGACGCCCCATCAAGACGTTGAGAGCTGAATGAGCCTCGTCGTTAGTCAAAACCATCTGAGCGCGCCACAGTTTCGCGTTGAAGATTTCCTTTTGGATTTTGTCGGCTTTTGCGCGGTCGCCTAAAGACCGGGCTTGGGAGAGCTTTTGCTCAAGGCCGGGAAGAACTTCTTGATCCACCTGGGCGATGACCGACTGAGCGGCTTTGGCTTGAACGATATCTTGATACATTTGAAGAGCCGTCTCGACCTTGAGTTTCGTCTCCAAAGCCCCGTAATAGGCGGATTTGCCCTTGTCGGCTTTGACTTGCAACTCTTTAAGCTCTCCCGGCTGAAAGTGCGCTCCCGGAATCGGTAAAATCGGAAATCCGGTAAAGCCAAAAGAAGGCAAGAACCCGGCGCCGGTGGCGGTTAAATCCGCTCCGATCATGAGGTTAATCCAGAATTTTTGTGTGATGTGATTGTCGGCTTTCGCCAAAGCCTGGAACTCTTCTTGATGAAGGGCCAAGGCTTCCAAGGACGAATTTTGAAACGCAGTTTGAACGGCGCCCTTTAAGTCTGAAACGCTGAAAGGCGGCGAATCCGAAACATTTTTTCCGCCGACCGCCTCATCCATCTTGGCCCAGGCGCCGGACGCAGCGGCGAGGGACTCTGAATTTACGGTCGCCTGGGCGTTCAAGTCCCACAGGTTAATGGCCTGCCTAAGCTCGTTTCTTGAAATCAAGCCGTTGCGATAGGCCTTAAAGGCAAACTCTAATTCGTTGCTGGTCCGCGGAAGAGCCGCAGTCATTTCCTCGGCCGTCTGCCCCCAGACAGCGGCTTCTTGGCGCTCATTATTGGCTAAAAGACGGTATTGAGAATGGATGTCCTCCATTTCCCTGAGATCAGCCTCTTTTTTAAACAAATAGCTCTTATTTTTATCCTTGGACGACGGATCATAGAAAGGAAGGCGCAAGGTTCCACCGACGCCGAAAATCTGTCCCGCCATTAAATCCTGGATTTGAGTTCCAATGCCGAAAGTAAATTGATCGACAAATGAAATCCAGTCCATGATGTTAAAGCGATCTTCTCCGATGCGGTCCTCAAGAGAAGTCTTGTCCAAGGACGCGAGAATTTTCTTCAAACGGTCGGGGGCGGACACAAACGAGTGGATTTCCTTGACTAAATTTTGAACGTCCGCAAGATTGAGATCGTCAAACGGCGTTGGGGAATCCGGATTTTTTCCGGCCATGATGTTATAGCGCACGCGCGCCTCGCTTAATTTTTCAAGCGCCTCCGCCAGCCGCGCGTTGGCCTTGCCCTTTTCGATGACGGAAGCGGCGTTTTGGCTCAAAAACACCGCGCGCTGGGCGGCAAGCCGAGCCTTGACAATTTGAAGAGCGTTTTCCTCCCAATCCTTCGTTAATTGAACCAACCGCGATTGGAGCAAAAGACCGTTCTTGTAGAGAGAGACGACCTTGCCGTCCAAAAGCTCCTTCTGAGTCTTTGAGAGAGTCACCATGGTCTCGGTGCCGCTCATGAAGCCTCCGGTGGCGGCCAATTCTGCCGGATTATTTGAAACCGGGCCTGAAACAAAGCCAGCGTCTCCCACCACCTTGACGTTATCTAAAATCGCACCCGCCGCTCTTAAATCCTTGATATCGTGGTCCAAGGTTCCAATTTTTTGTTCAATCAGCCTTCTTCCGACGTCCTTGGCGAAGACCGCTTTAAGTTGGTTAATATCTTTTTGGCCTTTTTGGGGCTTGAGAAAACCCGTCATTCGCTTTTGATAGTCCTTGAGGGCTTTCCCCCCGTTTAAATCATTGGAGGCGCTGTGGGTCACATCATTCCAAAGCTGAGAAAGACTGGCCGAGGTGTTGACCATCAAAGACAGGCGGTTATTGTAGCCGACAAAGGGAGAACCGTATCCAACTGACACATCAGTTCTCTTGGTCAATTGCTTGCCAATCTGCGCGTAGTAGGCGTCCGCCGACCCCAACATCTGCCATTGGGCGCTGAAAACAATTCCGTTTTGGGGAAGTTTCACCGACAACTGATCAATGGCGATATTATACTGTTGCCCCAACTCTCCGGTCGCGGTGTTGGTGATATCAATCAAGGGGTGTTTCGCATCGTCATAAATGGTAAAGCCTTTGAGAATGGTCGCCCCCAAGGTCTGCTGGGCAATGTCGTAAGTGCCGGCGTAATTGGCGTAATAAAGGTCCACGGTAAATGGATTTTCGTCATTTTTAGAAACTATTCCCGCTTGTTTGAGAAGAGACGCCACGTCGAATTTAGGTCCGACCTTTGTTTCATAAAAGTTTGCGCTCGCCCCATGCGCGGCGATATCGAAGGTTTGGTTGAGGCTCGGGTCAAGACCGGTGAAGTCGAGATTGGCGGTTTCAAAAAACTGCCGCGGATCTTTTGCGAACAAAGCCTGCTGGTCGGCATCCAAGCTCATGACAGGGGTCAATTTAATTGAAGTCTTGGCGTTCGCCCCGTAGTAATAAGGCTGATTGGCAGAATTTTGCGCCGCCGCGTCTCCAAAACCCGTCAAGCCGACGTAAAGCTTTCCGTTCATCAAAAGCATCGCGTAATCATCAAAGATAAGAAGACGCGACTCATTGGCTTGGGACCCAAACGACATATTCGGAGGAACGTCCAAAATATCGTGATGGATGATCGCCTCGAAATAATTAACGTCATTTTTGCGCAAGGTCTCAACTTGAACACCGATACCCTTGTCTCCCCAAGGGGCATTGGAAGCTCCGCCGGTTTCCGGTGGAGAATAGGTGTCATACGCCGTCACGCTCAAATTGCTGCCCATCACATGGGCAACATTCCCCAAGGTCACTTGATTGGTCGAACTGAGTCCGTAAGGAACGCCAAACCCGGTTTGATAAACCAAATAGAAGCCGTCTTCGGAATCCCCCAGATTCATAATCTGCGCTCCGGGAATCAGTTGGGAGATGTTTTGGGGATTGGAGAGAATGCTTTGCGCCAAGGATCCGATATCGGCCGAGGAAGCGTTTTGCCCGCCGGAAAGGCTTGAAAGAATATTATGGACAAAATCAGGGAAGCTCGATTTTTTAATCACTAAGGCCGAGGCCCCGGAAGAGGAGTTAAGCCCCATCCCCCATCCCGAGTCGCTTAAGTGAAGGGAAGCAATCTCTTGCTTAATATGATTGGGCAATCGATCCCATCCGTCATCCTTTAACTTATCAAGCAGATGAGTCAACCGGTCCTGCTTATCCTGAACCAAATCCATATCCGCCTTGAGGATTCTGTCGGTTCGAGAAAGCTGGTCCTTTGATTGAGTCCACAGATGGTTGGATTCAAGAACCTTGCGGGTGTCATCCTGAATCGAGGAAATCGCCTCCGAAGTTCTTCTCAACGCGCTGTCATAAGGGCTGTTGAGTTGCCCCATCCAGGACAAGAGTTGCGATTTCGTGCTATTGAGGCTGCTCATCGTATTTTGAAGCGCCGTCATCATCGAATTCATCGCCGACAAGTCGCCCTGGTCAACCGTGACCCCCGAGCCGTAAACCTGGTTAGCCATGGCCTGATAATAGGTGGAAAGCAAATTGACCGTCCCCAACGACCCGGGATCGTATTGATTGATTTTGAGATTGTAAAAATTGATTCCTTCTTGGAGAACGGACTGAAGGGAATTGAGCATCGCGATTTGATTGGCGTAAACTGTCGCGGTCGGAGGGCTGTTGCCGCCTGAATTGACGTAGGCCTGGTCCTGTTTTAATTGCGCCTGAGCTTTGTTTAAGGCGGCAGTCGCATCATTTAAGAATTTTTCGACCTGGGGAATTTCAGTTGTGAGTTCCTGCTGGGAACTTTGAACCGTCGAAAAGGAATAGAGAAAGCGCGCGATGGAATAAGAAATGGAAGGAGAATTAGCGCTGCTTCCGGCCGATGGCGCCAAGATTTTTGTCGCGTCCAAGGCTAAGAGGGCCAATTGTTGCGAATTAGAAACCGTCGGAGAGGGCTGATGCCCGGTTTGAACCGCAAGGCCGCCTCCCCCGCCCACATTGATAGGAGATCCGAAACCCGCTTGACCCGCGATATTTTTCAACTCGGAAACCAAACCCATCAAATTCCCATTATTAGTCACGGAGAGAGAATAAATCTGGTTATATCCCGCTTGACTTGCCGCGACGTTAGTCGGCAGTTGATAGGACGACAGATTGTATTTCCCCCCTGACAGGGTCTGGATTTTCGTCAAAATTTGGTTGAGTTGCGCGTCCTGATTGTTGATTTCCTTGACGCGCTGATCCATTTCAGTCGTGTAAAGAGTGGTTTTTTTCGGAAGGCTGTACGGCCCGCCGCCGGGATAATTGCTGTCTTTTAAATAATCCACGGTCTCGTTTCCGTTAAAATTCGGGTCTTTTCTTTCATTGACCTGGGTTAGATTTGTTGAAACCGTCTGTTGAAGGTTGGTGAAATTGTTCTGCCAGGACTGCAAACTCGAAGCGGCATTTTTGGAATTGCCGCCCAAAGAAATGAGCCCCCCGGGAATGGTCTTATCATTGAGCTGCTGGGTCTGGGTAATGAGAGAATTTTCGGCGCTGAAAAGTTCCTGATAGGTTCCATTCTGGGATACTTGCTGAACGGAAGACTCTTGGTAGGGAATGAGGGTATTTTCCAAGCCGCCTTGAATGGCGGTCAAGGGAGCGATGACGTCGTTTTGAAGCAAGTTTTCCTTGCGGTTAATGAGCGCCTGCACCGCGTTGGTCGGGGGATTGGAGTTGGCATTGGGATATTGCGCCACGAAGGTCTGATCAGACTGCACATCATTGAGAATGTTTTGCACCATGTTGACCGCTTGCTTCATGGCCGACTGGGCCTGAGGGACGGTGTTTTGAAGCGCGCTTTGAATGGTGGTCACAGTCGTCTGGGCTTCGCTTCCCTGAATGACCAGCCAAGCTGCCTGCGGCAAGAGGGAAGCGATTTTTACCAAATCGAGGGAAGCCTGGAAAGATTGGGGCGTCCCGTTATTGGGAATCTGGACGTTTTCAATATCTGCGCCGTAATTGGCAATTGTGGTCTGAAGCTGGGTCATCGAAAGTCCTGAAAGCTGGGGCAAGGCCGTGCCGCCGGCCTGGGTGATCTGAGAGGACAGTTGATCCATTTTAGCGATGATGGGGTTGAGGGATGTTTTCGCTTGGCTTAAGGTTTGGCCGGCCTGGGCTTCCCACGCCGGCAAAGATTGCGGATGGGATCTCCCAAACTCATCGGTCACGGTAATTTGATTATTCGGATCCAACATGGCCTCAACCGAGTTAAGATCTTGTTGAAAGGTATGAAGCTGTCCTTGCCAGTAAGTCTTGCGCGCGCTTAAAATCTCGGAGAAGCTCATTGAATTCGAAATGCCCGGGCCTCCCGGAACGTCCTTGATGATCATCGGCCAGGCTTGAGTGGGCGCTGTCTTAAGCTCGTTCAGTCCATTCTGGGCCGATTGGAGATTAGTCTGAACCTCGCTGAGGATGATTTTAAATTCTCTCAGGGAAAAAGCCGACGGGTCGTTGGGGTTTCCGTTGGTTCGCCATTGGGACACCTGCCCCAGCTCTTGCTCGCGAAGTTGGAACTTGCTTTCTAAAGCCTGCGCCTCGGAATCAAAACTCCCGGTTTTGACTCCCTCATGGGATGCAATCGTCGCCATCACGGAGGGAAGCACGCTTTGAACGGCGGTGAAAACTTGAACTGCGGAAGAAGCCTCGTTAAAGTCGGAAGTTAATTGACTTTGCTGGGTCTGATCGGCCTGGGTCTGCTGAACCGTCTCCTGTTTCCATTGAGGGAGATTGGACTCCGCCTGTTGAGCCGCCGCTTCGTTTTGCTGGGACAAGGTCTGGGACTGAGTGATACTTTGGATATTCGTGTTTAAAAGATTCTCCATTCCGCCGATGGCATTTTCCGCCGCATTGATTTCACGAAGCCCCAAGGCAAAATCCATGACTGCCGAAACCTGGGAAAGGCTCTGGATGAAATTCATCATGTCATTCCCGTTTCGGCGATTATTCAAGGCCTGATCCCGCGCCTTGGACACCACTTCAAGCGTTTTTCTAGTTGCATCTCTCATCTTCATCTGCGCTGAGGCATTGGCCCTCAAAGCTCTAATTTCCTTAACCAGGCTTTCGATTTCTTTTTGAGTTTCCGGATTGACCGGCGCGATATCGGCCCGCGAGTTTTTATCATCAATTCCGATTTTTTGGTCCAAACTGCTCAAAACCGATTTCAACATCCCGGGGCGAATCCCCTTATCCTCGGCGTATCCGATGCGATCTTCCGCTCCCCTAGGCACAAGGGTCTTCAATTTATTTTTTAGCTGATGGAGACGTTCGTCGGAATTGCGGTCGTGGCGGCTTAAATCGCGGCTTTCCGAAAGCTTTGAGCGAACATAGCGCTCGTTTTGGGCTTGCCTTAATTTAGCTAACTGGGCTTTATAGGCCCTGAGCTCGCCGGGGGTCAAAGGCCGGTTTTGGGTCTTTAGCGCCGCTTCGTTTTTTTGGACCGAGGCCAAGTCTTTTTGAAGCTTAAGTTCTTGCGCGCGCGCGGCCTTCATCTCCTCGCTAAAATTCCCCGCCGACTTTTCAAGCTCTTTAAGGCGCGCCGCCCTTTCCTTCGGGGTCTTTTTGTAAAGATCGGGATCGAAAGGAATCGGCTTATTGGGAGCGGATGCCGTCGTCGTTAAGCCTATGGCGGAAACGCCGGCAGTGTGGGAATTCAAAGTGTGCATTACCGCATCGGATAAGTTAAATCCCGAAGCCGATTCGGCTTTGTAGAGAAGAATGTTTCCCCAGGTGATCGCGCCGCCCCAAGGAACAAGGCTTTGTCCCTTCGGAGCCTCAAAGGCCGAGAAAAGCCCGTGAAGGCCGTGAAAATCATGCCCCGTTACGACATGCCAGGCTGGGCTGAGACCCGTGTCAATCTGGGTTCCGTAGGAAAGAATCCCTTGGATTTCAGAGCCGACGGTCAATAATCCTAGGAAAAATTTGAGGTCCTGCCAAATAAAGAACTTCCAGAATTCACGGGCAAAAATGGCCGAGGCCACGGTCTGAGTCCAACCGACGGAATCCGATGGATGTTCCGCTTCAAGCCGGCGGCGATGCTGATCCAGCGACTGGGGCAAGGTAAAAATGGTTGAGAGAATGAAGGTGTTTAAGATCGGGCCGAGAACCAAATCCTTCATCAGTGCCTGAGTGGCGGCGGCTACGACTGGAGCAAAAATCCCACCCATCCAGGGAATACCGGAAATAAAAACAGGAAGGCTGTTGGCGCCCGCAACCAGAAGCGGCCCTATCACGGGAGCTGACAAGAGACTTAAGTGAAGAATCGCAACTCCCGGGGCCAAGGCGCCCAAAATTCCCATCGCCACCGCTGAGGCCACCGCCATGATAAGCCGCCGCCTTAGAAAAGCGAGAAGCGGCAGGGGAGCAACATGGCCGAACATTCTCACTGCGCGGCCAAGTCCGGTCGCGAGAAAACGCGAGGCCAAGGTTTCGCCTGCGCCCGATATCGCGGTTTCGCGCAAAACGCGGCGGAAAAATTTTTCGGCGTTCTGGGTCTCTACGACTAGCCCACCCTCGGCATCGGCCAGGCTTAAGAAATCCTCGGTTGAATGGGCGAAAGTATAGCTGGCGTTTTGCCGGAAATAACCCAGGACGAAAACGTCGAACAAATGATAGGGAAAACGGACAAAAAAGCCCAGCAGGTGCTTCTGTATCTCGAAGCTTCGCTCAATCCGGCCCTTCCACCCGTCTTCATAATGCAAATTCGCCAACTTTTGGAATCCAACATGGTATTTCTGCGCGTCGAAATGTTGGAAGCGCTGGGCATTAAGCCTTTGAAGCCCTAAATAAACGGAGTCCCATTCGGCATTGGAGGAGCTTTCTTTAAGCCCGACCTTGGAAGCAAGTTTTATAACGCGCGCGCGCGGTATATGGAACTGGCGGGAAATTTGATCGATGATTTGGGAAGTCTTGGCATTCAAGGGCAGGCGGGAAAGTCCGGAGTCATACTTCAAGCCGGCGACTTTTCGGTAGCCGAGCATATTCTCATAGAAAATTGAAACGCCCGGAGGGCCTTTGGAAGATTTCGGAGGCAACGCCCCTCCAAAGTCGCCCGGAGGCGGCCCTAGCGGCGGCCCTCCGTCTCCAATTCTCCCCGCACCATCAAAAAGCGCGTTGCTTGCCAAGGCCGCAGACTCGGGAGACCCCGGAGAAGGCGAGTCAGCATTATCGTCATTCCGGCGACCGAGCATCGGCGAGGAAGCGCCGCTTCCGAGTTTGTTGGAAAGCGGCTGAAAGCCGGAATCCGACCGAGCGATAACGCGAGGAAGCGCCGTTTCCAGATTCCGAAGGGGAACGGCCGGACCACCGCGAACGGACTGGACCCCGGCTTTCGTCGGGGTGACGATGGGGGAGTTAGGGACTCCTAACTCGCGTTCGCGGGAAGGGAGCACCGCGTTCGAAGGAGGAATTTCAGCGCCAAATTGAGACGCCGCAGACGGATCCAAGGATTGTTCAGGAAGAGAGATGGCGTTTCCCAGCGGATCGGAAGAGTCTTCTTTGGGGGCGTCAGCGGCTAAAACCGTGTAAAAACGGGCGCCCGGAGACAATAAGATCAAGCTGAGCGCCAAAAAGGCCGAGAGAAACCGCTTGAACTCTTTTTTTATCATGCGTAGCAGGAAACCGAGACAAGGCCGCCTTTAAAAACTCCTTGGATATTTTGAGTCAATCGGGGATCAGGGGCGGGCTTTGAGCCTGAGTCCGGGCGTTTAAGCGCGCGATAGGTGATGAAAGAAAACAAGAATTGCAAGACGTTCGATGCCGCGACGAGAATCAGATCGATGTGCTGGGCCGGATTTTGCCAAGCCTGGGTTCCCCCCCAGACGACAAAACACGCGGCGATGAGGCAGAAAATTAAAACAAAGCCGGGGGCAAAACTATTCGGTTTTTCTCCTCGACGAATGGTCAGCAGATCCGGGACAAACAAGGATAAATAAAATCCTTGGACCAATATTTGGATCCCAACGCTGATTAAGGGCAATGGAATGGGCAAGAAAGACGCGATCAAAGAAGGCATGAAAGCGGCCCAGCCGAAATACATTCCAAAGCCCGCGGCGATGAGAAGAGGCGCCGTGGCCAAGGTGATTTGAAGAGAGCGGTCCGTCTTGAGACTGTTAAACCATTTTCTAATCCAAGAGCCGTCATGGGAAGGGACGCTTCCCTGCGATTTCTCTTTCGGGAGAAATTTCGCCAGCATGATTCCCACGGCCAAAACGGCGGAAACCGACAAGGACTCCGAACCCCATAAAAATTTATCAGCCGCGGTTTGGGCCGGAGCGACGACAAGCCCAACCATAAGATTTGCCGCAATCACCCCGTAAGTTCTCCAATCGTATTTCCTATTTTTGATCAAATCGCGAAGCTCCGGAATCGCCATCACAAAACCCGAAGCCATGCTGACCCAATACGCTCCCCGCGCAAAGAGAGGCCAAGCCGCCGCCAAAAAGGCCAAGCTCCCATGAGCCGCTGAAGCGTTATGAAGGGCCTGGGCATAAGCAGGGACCGCCACCGCCGCCGAAACGCCCACGGCGCCCGCAGCCACCGAGGATTTTTTAAGCCCCGAGCGCAAGAACCACGGGATTTTCCCGGTTGATACATCCCCCGCAGGCAACGCTTGGAAGGGAGAGTCTTCTCCGTCATAAAGCCGCCTTATCGCTTGTAAACGATGAGAAAAAAAGCCGGAAGCTGAGCTCTTATTTTTCCCGAACACGCGAGAGCCTAAGCGTCCTAAAATCGAGTTTTTCGCTTGCGTCTTGGTTTCCGACCCAAGACTTCTCTGAGCCGGCAAGCCGCTTTCACTATTGCCGCTTTCGCCTAGAGGACGGACGGCTCCGGCTTCTTCTGGAACTCTTGATTCCGTCTTCAACTGAAACGGCAAAGACCTAACCCCTTCCATCTTAACCGACGGGGTCAAGGGCGCCAAGAGAGTGGATTTAAACCCTGTCTCAGATACGTCCGGCAGAGAAGGAACCTCCGAGTTTAAGCCGCCGGAAAGAACCGGCACGGGTTCGACCGCGGAGTCCGCCTGCTGTCCGATATCCTTGGCAAGAGCTTGATAGCTCTCCCCCGGCCACAAAAGCCCTAGGCAAAGGGCAAGAATAAAGGCCAATCCCCGCTTAATTAACTTCTCTTTCATATTCCTAGGATAGGTTATTTTCATCTTCAAGACATGGGCCAAAGGTCCTAGAGAAGCCCCCGCCAAAGGACCTAGGCATTTTATGCCTTTTTTTGGTTTTTTGGGGGCCTAGGATAGATTAATGCCTGTTTAAGGCAAAGTCAAGGGCTGAAGAGAGGTCTTCAAACCGGAATTTAAAACCCGCGGCTTCCAGTTTTCCAGGGAACGCCCTCTGACTAGACAAAAGAACGGCGGAAACCTCGCCTAAACCCAAGCCGAGGGCCCAACGAGGAACGAAGGTCCAGGCCGGTCTCTTGAGCATTCCCGCAAGAAGAGACGCAAAATCGCTGTTGCGAACGGGTTGAGGAGATACCGCATTGACCGGCCCAAAAACCTGGGAATCAATCAAGAAAAGAATCATTGAGATCAAATCCTCAAGAACAATCCAGCTCATCCATTGCCGGCCGCTTCCCAAACGCCCGCCGATGCCCAGTCGAAAAGGAAACGCCAAATGCCGCAAGGCCCCGCCCTCACGGGACAAGACGATGCCCATTCGCAAGGAAATCGTCCGAACCCCTAAATTTTGGGCGATCGAAGCTTCCCGCTCCCAATCAACGCACAATTTTCCGAGAAAGTCATCTCCCGGCTTGGAAGATTCGCTCAACTCCTCATCATCACGGTCTCCATAAAAGCCGCAAGCCGAAGCGTTGATCAAGACCTTTGGTTTTTCCTTTGCCTGAGAAAGAGCCGCGACTAGGGCGCGAGTCGGAAGAATTCGGCTGTCGTAAATTTGTTTTTTTCGGCGCATATCCCAGCGCCCGTTAATAATGGACTCTCCGCATAAATTGATGACCGCGTCCGCGCCTTCAATTGCGGACTGCCATTCGCCGGAGCTTTTTCCGTCCCAAACGACCGAAGGAAATTCCTGGTAAGGCTTCCGGGATAAAACCACGACTTCATGGCCCTTGGAAAACAAAGTTTTTCGCAGTTGTCCCCCAATAAAACCCGTTCCTCCGGCAATCACGATCTTCATTAGCGGTGAACCCGTGGAGGAGGGCCCTCCACAATCAGGCGCGTATGCCTTTTGTCCAGGCAAACTGCGGAAATCCAATAGACATTCGTTCCCGCGCGCATCTGAAAAAGATTGGGGTCAAACATCTGTCTTAACGCGCCTCTAAATTCCACAGCGTTTCCGCTCGCCTCGGCCAAATCAGCCAAGGAATCGGTATAGGTTCCATGCCGGGCTTTGTAAGCGTTTTCAATTTTTGCAAGCAAATAAAGGGCATCGGCGGACTTCTTGATTTTTACTTGGTCGCCAAAACCGGATGCGGAAAAAAGCCCGTGAACCAGAAACCCGTAGATAAAAACAAGAACGCAAACCGCGGCAACAAAAAGCATATTGGACTCCGCCCGGCTTTTTGGGCGCTCTTGAACTACGGTCGTCCCGGACATCAAATCATGAAGAGTTCTTGAGTCCGCGCGAAAAAACGCGAACCAGAAGCCGAAATTAAAAAAAACCGAGCTCAAAATTTGCCCGGCCGCCCGAATTAAGGACTGCAAAAAACCGGGATGGCGGCCGTTCCCGTCGACGACGACGATTCCCATCAGCCTCTTGCCGACCGTCCCGCCTTTGTGAACTCCGATAGACTGGTAGACCCCGTAAAGAAATATCCAAAAAACCGAAACAAGCAGCGGCGTCAAGAAAATCGGCCAAGAATAAGAATGAGCCATCGCCCACAAACTCAGCGTCAACCCGGCCACGAAGGGGGTCAAATCCAAAACATAAGCGATAAACCGCTCGTTAATCGTCGCCGGCGTCAAAACCCGGTCTTGAGGAATCCCTTGTTCCATAACTGTTCGCTTCTGTAACTACTCGCGTCACCCCGACGAAAGTCGGGGTCCAGAGCAACAATTTTCTGGATTCCGGCTTTCGCCGGAATGACGAACCTGAGCAGTTACTTGCTTCTTAATGATAGAATAAAAATTATGAGAATCGAACTCCTTAAGCAATTCAGCATCTTTATGCCGAACCGGCCCGGATCCTTGGCCGCGATGACGCGGCTATTCGCCAACCAAGGGGTCAACCTCATCGGTATCGCTTCCGAAATCTCGAATGATTCGGGCTTAGTCCGGGTCGCGGTTCCGGAAGGAACGGATGTTTCGGGAATTCTCACCCAGGCTGGATTTGCCAGCGTGGAAACAAATCTTCTCTCCATCGAACTGGCCGACAAACCGGGAGAACTTTCAAGAATCACAAAGGCCTTAGCCGACAATCACGTGAATATCACTACCATCTACGGAACCGCTGTCGGCGGAAATCAAACCCGCATTCTCATCGCGGCGGAAAACACGCCCAAGGCCAAGAGCGTTTTGGAAAGCCTTACATTCGACGTTTAAGGGCTTCTATTCTAGCGTCCAGCGGCGGGTGACTGGCAAAAAGCGCGGCGATGAGCCCCCGGCCGTGCCCGTTGATTTTGAAAGTTGAAAGAGCCGGGGCGCGATTGTCTTGACCTGACAGCGTGGTCTGAAGAGACTCAAGAGCGTGAATCATGGTCTGCGGACTCGTCAGATGGGCCGAGCTGGAATCGGCGGCGTATTCCCTCCGACGCGAAAACCAATAGATGATGGGGGAAGCCAAAATAAACAAGACCGTTTCCAAGGCGTTGATCAAAAGAAACTGCGCGATAAAGCCGAGCCCGCCGCGCTCATCCTCTCCTTTCTGCATCGCGTTTTCAATCAAAAAGGCCAGAACTTGCGCGGCAAAAATAACGAAGGTGTTGACGACGCCTTGCAAAAGCGTCATCGTCACCATATCGCCGTTGACGATGTGGGATATTTCGTGACCGATGACGCCGTCAACGGCGCTTGAATCCATGTTTTCCAAAAGCGAGCTGGAAATCGCCAAAAGCGCGCGGCGGCGGCTGGGGCCCGTGGCGAAAGCATTGATCTCGGGGCTCTGGTAAATCCCAATTTCCGGCACGGTCTCAAGCCCCGCGCGCTGGCAAAGACTTTGCACCTTGGCCACGACTTGAGTTTCCAAATCTCCTCGCGGATTCGCCGCGTCAATGACCTGAACCCCCAAAGACATTTTCGCCATCCAGCGGGACAGCTGAAGCGAAATAAAAGCGCCGCCGAATCCAAAAAGAGCGCACATGACGAGAAGGGACTGGTAGTTGATTCCCCGCGATCCCAACCAAGGCTGAAGCCCCAACAGGCTGATAACGGAAGAGATGACCAAAAGGACCAACAAATTGACGGCGATAAAGAGAACGATGCGCTTCATAAAAACCTCCTAAGACTGCGACCAATCAGGGCCTTAATTCTCAAATTACGACCCTAGCTTGATTATACAATTTTACCTCAATTCAATATTCCGCAGCCCGTGGTGATGAGCCATGGTATACTATTTGTGTCTATGACGAAACTCGATCTCGAAACGCTCAAGAGTCACTTGTGGGAATCGGCGAATATTCTCAGAGGCAGCATTGACGCTTCCGACTACAAGAACTATATCTTCGGCCTGCTGTTTCTCAAAAGGCTGTCCGATGTTTTTGATGAGGAAGCCGAAAAGTTGATCAAGGAGGGCAAGAGCAAGAAAATCGCCTTCGAGGAAGAGGACGAGCACGAATTTTTTGTTCCTGCGAAGGCTCACTGGAAGCATCTCACCACGCTAACCCAGAATCTTGGTGACGCCCTCAACAAGGCCAACGACCAGCTTGAAGAGCATAACCGATCTCTCGAGGGCGTTCTCTCGGCTACCGACTTTAACGACAAGGACCGGCTTCCCGATAGCGCTCTCTCAAGACTGATCGTTCATTTTTCAAACATTAATCTTCGCAATGAAAATCTTGCCGAGCCGGACATGCTTGGCCGCGCCTATGAGTATTTAATCGCGCAATTTGCCGATGACGCGGGTAAAAAGGGCGGCGAGTTCTACACTCCAAAAGAAGTTGTCAGCTTACTGGTTGATATCCTTGATCCCCAAGAAGGCATGTATGTTTGCGATCCGGCTTGCGGTTCAGGCGGTATGCTGGTTCAGGCCGTGCATCATCTAAAATCCCTTCATCAGAACGCGAAAAACATCGTGCTTCACGGCCAAGAGAAAAATATCGGCACCTGGGCCATCTGCAAGATGAATATGCTCCTTCATGGAATTTCAGGGGCGCGAATCGAGAAGGGCGACACCATCCGGGAGCCAAAGCTTCTTCAGAAGGGGAAACTCGTCGAGTACGACATCGTCATCGCGAACCCTCCCTTTTCGCTTAAGAACTGGGGCGTTGAGTCCGCCGAAAACGACGCCTTTGGCCGCTTCAGATACGGATTGCCGCCGCAGAGTTACGGCGACTTCGCCTTTGTCCAGCACATGATCGCGACCTTAAAGCCCTTTGGCCGCGCCGGCATCGTCTTGCCGCATGGCGTACTCTTTCGCGGCGGGGCCGAAGGCAAGATCAGGCAGGGCCTCATTGAGGAAGATTTGATCGAGGCGGTGATCGGCCTGCCCTCGAATATATTTTCCGGAGCCGGTATCCCGGTCTGTCTATTCATCTTGAACAAGAAAAAACCGGCGCAGAGAAAAGGCAAGGTTTTCTTTCTGTATGGGGCGCGAGACTTTAAGCAACTTAAGAGCAAAAACGAGTTAAGGCCGGAGGATATCGATAAGATCGTCAAGGCCTATCGCTCTTGCGGAACCGCTGAGAAATATTCGAGGCCGGTCAGCTTGGATGAAATTCGCCGCAATGACTATAACCTCAACATTCCTCGCTACGTTGATATCACGGAAGACGAAGCGCCGATTGATGTCCAGCAAACAATCAACGATTTGATCGTGTTGAAAAAAGAGCGCGCGCAGGCCGAGGAAAAAGTCGAGGGGTATCTTAAGGAGCTGGGGTACAAGGCATGAGGAAGAAGCATGTTATTTTTTATTGACGAAAGCTGGCAGCTGTCGGCTGACAAAAAGCACAAAGCGGGAGTTTTGTGCGCGATTCCCATTGACAGCCAGAATTTCAACGACTTTTCAGTCCAATTATTCAATCTCAAGAAAAAACATCTTGGATTTGAGGGCGGCAACTTGGAAATCAAAGGGCACAAATTATTACAGCGTTACTACTTTAAGTTAGAGAAAAAATTTCAGGATAAAAGCGTCCAGCTCAACCTAGCGCGGGACATATTGTCTCTGTGCGAAAAGAGCGGCCTCAAGGCTTTTGCGACCGTTACTTTTCCTAAAGAAGAGTTGGATTTGGCCTGCGCTAACCCAAACCAATTGGAGAGGCCATTTTTCTTTCTATTCGAGCGGATTAATCAATTCATGAGGGAAAATCACACCGACATGATTGCCAAACTGGTCTTCGATGATCGCGACGTTAAAACGAACAATCGCATATCGGCCAGCGTTAGTAATTTCCTTCACAAATCGCATGTAGGGAAATCGTTCGATCGCATATTGAAGGTCCCATTATTCGCCATTTCGAAGGAAAATGCGGGAATTCAGATGGCGGACATTTGCGGCTATATTATCGGCAGATGGTTTACGGGGGACAATGGTGAGATTTCCCAATTTTTCCGAAGGGTTGAATCTTTTCAATATGTGAGCGCGGAATTGGTCGGCAAGTTGCCCAACGGCGATCCCTGTCCTTTAAAAGGAATAAAAGTGATCAAAAAAGAACGGGCCGATCGTAAAAACATACCAATCGGCCCGGATTCTGATGAAGACTAAAATAGAGCTGGCAGTTCAACGCGCCCAGATGGGTCAACGTTCAACTTATCGCAAGGCCAGAGGGCCCCACACCAACCCTGACAAGATTATAGCAGACCTTGGACAATCCGTCAATAGAAAGAAACGATCGGGGTACATAGGGAAGAAAAAATGACGAAAAAATATGCGCATCCCCTTGAGGAGAATCCATTATTCGGATCATTGCCGATCGAGCTTTCAGAAAACATCCGTTCCATAAATCCCTGGTGGAGAAACGAGCCATTTCCTGATTTGCCGAAATTTCATCGTTGGGTATTCAAGCGATTAAAGCATCTGCTTGATCAAGGCATGACCCCGGCTACGGTTTTGCGCGGGCCGCGCCGAGTTGGGAAAACCATATTGATCAAGCAAATCATTCAGGACCTTCTCGACGCCGGGGTCCCGTCCGGCCATATCCTTTATGTCCCATTTGATGAGCTTCCATCCCTCCAAGGAATCCAAGAACCGGTGTTGGCGGTGGCGCGCTGGTTTGAAAGGGAGATTATAAAATCTTCCTTCAACGCTATCGGCAAGACCGCGCAGCCGGCGTATCTTTTTTTCGACGAAGTTCAAAATTTGGAATCTTGGGCGCCCCAAATAAAAAATCTTGTGGACAATCACTCAATCCGCGCCCTCATTACCGGCAGCTCGTCTTTGCATATCGAAGCGGGCCGCGACAGTTTGGCCGGACGCATCACGACCGTTGATTTGGGCCCGCTGTTTCTTCGGGAGATTGCCGAGCTTAGATTCGGGGAAGCGACCGGCCCATTTTGGGGCGACAACGGGTTGGACAAGATCGTCCAGCGCGATTTCTGGATGCAGGCCAAGGAGCGGGCCAAGCAGGAGACGAGCCTACGAACGCAATCCTTTGCCGCTTTTTCCGAACGCGGCGCCTATCCTATCGCGCATGAGAAAGCGAACACTCCCTGGCCGGAAGTCGCCGATTATCTAAACGAAACCGTCATCCAACGGGCTATTCAGCATGACCTGCGCATAGGAAGCAGGGGACAGAAGCGGGATGAGAAACTTCTGGAAGAAGTCTTCCGTCTGTGCTGCCGCTACGCCGGACAAGCCACGGGGCAAAGGGCGTTTGTTCCAGAAATTCGTCAAGCGTTGTCCGGCAATATCGGCTGGAATCGGGTTCTTAACTATTTGCGTTTCCTCGATGGGACGCTGCTGATTCGCTTGATTAAGCCGCTAGAACTTCGACTGAAAAAACAGAAATCGCCGCCTAAAATCTGCCTTTGCGATCATGCTCTGCGGGCAAGCTGGCTTCAGGAAGTCGTGCCCTTAGATCCAACCGGATTGTCTCAGAATCCGCATCTGACGGACTTGGCCGGCCACTTGGCCGAGAGCGCCTTGGGTTATTTCCTGGCTTCCATCCCGAACTTGGATACGGCCTATTTCCCGGCCCGCGCCGCCGAGCCGGAGGTGGACTTCGTCCTGACGGTGGGGACCAAGCGCATTCCCGTCGAGGTGAAGTATCGCAAGCGCATCGATCCCCACGATGACACCGTGGGTTTGCGGGCGTTTCTTGAGAAGTCCGCCTATAATGCGCCGTTCGGCCTTCTTGTGACCTTGGATGATGATGTTGCCGTGTTGGACCCGAGGATTATTCCAATTTCGCTTTCTTCGCTACTGTGGTTGAAATAGAAAACGTATGACGCTTCAAGAATTTCGAGAATCACTGCTCGACCAAACCCTGACCTTTCTCTGGCGGCAATGCTCGGCTTTGGAAATGAGTCGCTATGAGCCCAGGCTTTCGACCGCAGGACTCCCGTCCGATCTGCAACAAAAGACCGCGCTAAAACTGTTGAGCAACATTTTTGGATTAGAATATGGCGAACCAAGTCACCACGCTTAAGATGGAGCAAAAGTTCAAGAAAACTCCCGCCGGGGAGATTCCGATGGATTGGGATGTCGTCAAATTGGGTGATATATCAATTCAACCGGAAGAGCGATTTGTCCCTGTCCCGGGAGATGCCCGTCCTTACATTGGCCTCGAACATATTGGTAGTGGTACCGGACGTCTATTATCCACTGGAACCTCCACGACGGTATCAAGTCTGAAGTCAATTTTTCGGGCAGGAGACATTCTTTTTGGAAAATTGCGCCCAAATCTGAAAAAGGTTGTCATGCCTCCGTTTGCTGGAGTATGTTCCACTGACATTATGGTCATCCGACCCAAGGATGGATTCTCCCGATCTTTCATGTTCTACCGTCTTCAATCCGCAACAGCGTTCGATTTTGCCGTAGGAACATCGGGCGGCACTAAGATGCCACGGACATCTTGGCCGCTTTTTAGAAATTATGCCTTCCCCTGTCCACATTTAGCCGAGCAGAAAAAGATCGCCGAGATTCTTTCTACTGTTGATGACGCCATTGAGAAAACCCGCGCCGGCATTGAAAAAAGCAATCAGCTCAAAAAAGGCCTGATGCAAACCCTCCTCACCCGCGGCATCGGGCATAAAAAGTTTAAGAAGAGTCCCGCTGGGGAGATTCCGGTGGAGTGGGAACTATTGACCCTTGGGAAAATCTCTGAGATACGGAGAGGGGCCTCTCCACGGCCAATTGGAGATCCGAAGTTTTTTGGAAATGGACGGGGATGGGTCAGAATTGCAGATGTTACCAGAAGCACGAAATTCCTCCGAACAACCGAACAGCAGCTTTCCCATCTTGGTGAAGCTGGCAGCGTAAAAGTGGATCACGGCGACATCATCATGAGCATATGCGCAACAATAGGGAAACCTATAATTGTGGATATGGAGGCGTGTATCCATGACGGTTTCGTCCTCTTCGAAAAATTATCGCCACGAATCCTCAAGGAGTTTCTCTACTACTTCCTGCAATGGAAAGAGAACTACTTAGCAGGCAAAGGCCAGCCAGGCGCTCAAAAGAACCTGAACACAACAATCGTGGGAGAAACGGAAATACCTCTTCCTCCTATCAGTCAACAGAAGTATATCGCCGAGATTTTGTCCGCAGTGGATATGGAAATCGAAAAACAAGAATCGGCGCGTATAATACTTCAGAGGCTTAAAAAGAGCTTGATGCAAGTGCTTTTAACTGGCAGATTACGGATATAATTAGAAAATAAATGAAGAAACGCTGGGAGTATCTTCGCCTCCTCGAAATATCCTTGCACGCCATACGTTCGGCAATTGACTGCTTTAACCGTGTCTACGATCCCTATAAAATTGAGACGTGCCTGATCCTCATGACGAATGCCTGGGAATTGTTGGGGAAAGCTATCCTTGTCAAGACAAGAGGTAAGAAAAGTATTCAAAAAGATCGCCACGGCAATACCCTCCCGGCGGAGCAAATAGTCACTAAACTCCGAAGTTTTGAATTTTTAGATGAGAATCAAGAGCACTGCCTTCAACAAGTTATTTCACTCAGAAACCACGCATCTCATCATCTTCTTCCCGCAATCCCGGACGAGGTGCTTCATCACTTGTTTTATTTTGGATGCAAGTTTTATAAAGATTTAGTCGTCAAACAATTTCCAAGACAGCCCAATATACCGAAACAAAACTTCCTGTCAATCTCATTTGATAATCTAACAACGTATGCAGAAAAGGTCCAGTCGCTCGTTGGAAGGATGAAAAGAAGCAAACAAGATATGCAACTTGTGTGGCTACTTGAAAGAGGTGTGTGCTTTGATGGCGTGAAATACATTTCGCAGGATCAATTCGAACGGCAATATAAAAATAAACGCAAAGTTTTGCCGCACCTCCAGGTAGGCAAATTCTTAAAGGACTCTGAGATGATCAGGGTTGTCCTAATTCAAGCCCCTAAAAACTTTACGGCAGACATAACTCTACGCAAGGGGAAACCAACTGAGTCGGCTCTGCCTGTTGCCATCAAGAAAACTGACTTGGAGAAAGATTACCCATATCTGACCGTAGAAATGGCCAGCAAACTTGGCAAAAGCCAAAACTATGTAGCCTATACGCTTAAAAAGCTGAATTACAAAGAGGATTCCCGCTATCACCAATCCGTGCGGTCTTCAAAAAGTGGCACTGTCAACCGTTATTCAGAAAGCGCATTGAATGACCTTAAGAAATTTCTGGATGGAAATCCTGGATTTAATCCTTATGCAAATGAACCCTAGACCTAATTTTAACGAATCCACTCTCTCTGAAAAACCCGCGATCGAGCAATTGGTCGGCATGGGTTACGCATTCATCCCGGGTGACAAGCTCGACCCGGAGGCAACACGATCCACGCTCGATAAAGCTGTCCGCCGAACTTTGCAGGGGTGCGTAGCGGCAATCGCTTTCTTGACCGTGTTAGTGGTTTCAGCACGAGCAAACTCTCCCAAGCCAGCTGGTCTCAGAAACACGACAGAACGCCACACTATTCAAAATCCTACTATGCCGAGCGCATTTGCCCAGAAAAAGGATATACCCGTCAGTCGGGATTCGGCGAACTCATCAGCAGAAAAATCCAGCGTTTATGAGACCCTTTTACTCGCCCTCTCCGCGATGGAAGGTATTCTGTTTGCAATGTTGGGTGTTATTGTCCAAGTCGATTCCGCTCGCTCCCTAAGAATGGGTTCCAAAGTGTTCCCGATTATTCCATACGTATCTTTTGCACTAACAGCCTTCTGGCTCCAAGCATTGTTTCTCATTCCGTTTGACATCGGACGTCTTAAGCCAGTGTGTGCTTATGCCATATTTACCGTCAGCGTCATCGCAATCGGAGCAATCGCGGTTCGGGCCATCCGCGCACTCGATCCTAACCATGTGGTTGACCGAACACTGGATTGGTATTTCAATGAGTAGCATTGTAGCAACCAGCCGAAAAAGTCAAGCGGCGGATTCTCTAGTAGACTTGCTCATTCAACTTGCTGTTGGTCGAGAATATCGCACACTGAGGTACTTCTCCGATTCTCTCCTTCGTCGAGTTGAGAATCTTCCAGCAGATCGGGTTAAAAGAAAAGCCGATCCGCTTATTTTTGCCTTTTCTCAATTTATTCTGGACCCGATGTTCGATGATGAACAGGCTCGACGAACGGTTAATGATCTGTTTGGTTGCCTTGTCGAGCATCGTGTTGGTCGGATTCCCCAAGGGCTAGATGACATCGACAGGCTGGTATTTAACGGTCTAATTCCTCGGTTCATGATGGCTTCCAAGACGGGCGACTCCAAAACCATAACTCGCGCGGCCGAGGGCGTTGTCGAGCTTCCACGAATACTTTCCGGTTTCATTATCGCCTCCGATTTGGAAAGATTTAGAAAGTTGGCCGATTTGTTGCCAGCCCTCTTTCACGACGAACTTAAGAATCGGAGCTACGTCCAATTTCAACTGGCCTCGGCAAATCTCATAGACGCGCTGTCTGCCTGGCAGCGGATGGAAAACTCAAAAGCTGAATTTACGCCGCATGTTGAGCAATTGCTTCGCGCCATGATCGCCGTCCAGAAAATTTTATTGGAGAACTCGAATGGCCCCGAAGTAGTAGGGCCTCTGGCGGACAATATTCTTGCGGTTATGCGCGCGCTCATCAAAATAGAGTACGAGGAGAAAATGTTCCCAGTCGCACTGAACGCCCTTAAATCCGAGTGTGACGCGATCGACAAATACCCCAGTCTAAGACCGCATCTCTTTGCCGATCTTGAGAATCATGCGTCCCTAGCGGCACAATATGCCGATCCGAAAGACTTCCGATCAGTTCTTCAATATTGGTCTCTTGCAATGAGGGATGGCTTCCCGCAAGATTTGTACTCGAGATTTGTGGGTCTAGTCGCGCAACATTGCGACAAACAAAGAATTCTTGATGTCGCAATCCAATTCGCATCGAAAGAATTCCATTTTCTTGTTACTGAACCTGCCCAAAAAATTTATCCTCAATTTTACCAATACCCCTTGTTTGTTGCCGCCTTGGGAATCGAAAGCAAAGCGACATTCCCTGAAGATTTCAGCAAATTGACCAGAGCTATTATGGAGCGCCTGCAGGGTCTGGAAAGGACCACACAAGAGGCTGTTCGGAAGAATATCCGGACACTTTGGCGTGAAATGGTCAATGCGGACATGAGCGATGAGGACTACGATCGGGTATGGGAAAAGCTTCTCGCAATTTAATGTTTCAGAATAATTTGGATTCGCCACTCTCTGACCTGAATAAAAACGAAAAAACAGGGGGAACTTCGGCTTATCGCTACATTTTCTTGGATGAGGGCGGCAATCTTGATTTTTCTCCAAGCGGAACAAAATATTTTACGCTGACGACTATCACGACAAGTCGGCCGTTTTTGCTCTATGGGCCGCTGTCGGACCTGCGCTACGATTTAATAGAGTTTGGGCTCGATATTGAGCATTTTCATGCCGCAGAAGACAGGCAAGCCGTTAGGGATAAGGTTTTCGCCGAAATCACCAAGGCCATGCCCGACCTTAGGATCGACTCCCTTATCGTTGAAAAAAGCAAGACCGTCCCGGCGTTGCGCACGGTTGAGCAATTTTATCCAGGGATGCTGGGATATTTGCTGAGGTATTTGTTCAGGGGGAAGGCGATAGGGAATTGCGATAAGGTCATCGTCATTACTGATTCCTTGCCGGTGAACAAAAAGCGCCAAACTATAGAAAAGACCGTCAAAATAACCTTGGAAAGGATGTTGCCGGCGCAAACTCCTTTCTACCTGTTGCACCATGCTTCAAAGGCTTGTCTCTACCTGCAAGTCGTCGACTATATCAACTGGGCCATTTTCCGCAAGTGGGAAGGAAGCGACCGGCGTAGCTATGACTTGATCTCCGGAGGGATACAAAGCGAATATGATATTTTTAAGAAGGGAACGACCTATTACTACAAAAAGTGACCGCCCCGGCTACTCCTTGCGGAGAGAGCCCCGTGGGCTCTTGTCACCAGAGCGGAACCTTTATCTCTACTATAGTAGGGTAGTAGAAAATCCGGTTTTTGTCAATAGAAATTTTTCGGCAATAGCGCATGAATCTTAACGAATCCACCCTCTCCGAAAAGCCTGCGATCGAGCAATTGGTCGGCATGGGTTACGCATTCATCCCGGGTGACAAGCTCGACCCGCAGGAAACTGAGAGTCCCGAGCGCAACTCCCGTCGCGATGTTGTTCTAGTGGACAGGCTTCGTCGAAAACTTGCCGAGCTTAACCCTGAGGCGACCTCGTCCACGCTCGACAAAGCTGTCCGCCGCGTCACAAATATTGTGGGCACGGATATTCTCGATGAGAATAAGAGCTTTCATAAGGACCTGATCTCGAATGTGACTATTGAGCAGGAAACCAACGGCCGCCCTTTCCGGCGAGAGGAGAATGATCCGCGCCTTCAAGGACAGGGGCCCCTTGGCCCCCGGCGAGGCCAGACCGTTCAATTCATCGACTTTGATAACCCGGAGAAAAATGAGTTTCTGGTTGTGAGCCAGTTCTGGGTCAAGGGACCTCGGCTTTCAGATCGGCCTGATATCGTGATCTTTGTCAATGGAATCCCGCTGGCCGTCATTGAATGCAAAAGCCCGATTGCGAAAGAGACGGGCATTATTGACGCCCTAGAACAGCTTGCGCGCTACCAGCGGGAAATTCCGGCGCTTTTTCGCACGAATCAGCTTCTCATCGGCGCGAACCTCTTTGGCGCCAAATACGGAGTCGTGGGCGCGAGCCCCGATAATTTCCACGAATGGAAAGAAAAGCCGGAAGAAAAGTTGCCGAACTTGAGCGAGCATCCATCGGTTAAGGAGATGCTGGCGCTTAAGCTAATCAAGAAGGGTGACTTGCCCAAGACGCCGGCGGCCCAAGACGTTCTCATCGCGGTTCTCTTTAACAAGCGGAACCTCTTGGACATTATCCGCAACTTCATCGTTTTCGACATGGACGAAGGAAAAATTCGGAAGAAAATTTGCCGCTATCAGCAGTTTACAGCCGTGCAAAAAATAGTTCATCGCGTCCTTGATGAAAAAGAGAAAAAAGGCATCGTCTGGCATTGGCAGGGATCTGGGAAATCTCTCACCATGCTCTTTGCCGCCTTGAAGCTCCGGCGAGAAGAGGCGCGGCTCAAAAACCCTTGCTTTCTCGTGGTCACGGATAGGCGAGACTTGGATAAGCAGATTTCGGACAACTTTCGCGACTGCGGCTTTCCCAATCCCATCCGCGCGGAAAATTCGCGTGAGCTTTACGCGATGCTTTCCAATGGCGTCGGCCAAACGATCATGACGACGGTGCAGAAGTTTAGAACGCCGCTCAACAAGCCGCTCTCGGAAGCCAAGAATATCATCGTTTTGACCGATGAGGCGCACCGGACCCAATACGGCAATTTCGCTCTTAATCTCAGAAAGGCCCTGCCCAACGCCTCCTTTTTCGCCTTCACCGGAACGCCGCTGGATAAGCGCTACCGCAACACCTATCGGCTTTTTAGCCCCGAGGGCGAGAGATACCTCGACAAGTACGGTATCATTGAAGCCGAGAAAGATCAGGCGACTGTCCCCATCAAATACATGAGCCGCCTGGTCAATCTTCAACTCGTTGGCGCGTCTTTAGATTCATTGCTTGCGGGACTTTTCCCCGGTAAAAATAAGAAGGAGCTGGTGGAGATTAAACGGCAGTACGCAACGCCCGACGTTTTGGCCAGCGCTCCCCAACGCATCAATCGGATCGCCATGGATATTGTTGAGCATTACAGCCAGGCGATTAAGCCGAACGGATTTAAGGCGATGATTGTCGTTGAAACCCGGGAGGCGGCTGATTTATACAAAAAGGCCCTGGATCGGCTCATCAACCCCAGTCTCTCCGCAGTTGTCATGACCGTCAACCGTGGCGAAGAATGGGCCGAGAAGTACGCCCTATCGGATGTTGAAGAAAGCGCTATCAAGGACCGCTTTAACGATCCCAAGAGCAGTCTCAATTTTCTAATCGTCTGCGACAAGCTTTTGACCGGCTTTGACGCCCCCATTCTTCAAGCGATGTATCTGGACAAGCGCTTAAAAGAGCATACCTTGCTTCAGGCGGTAGCGCGGACCAACAGAACGTATCCGAGGAAAAATTTCGGCCTGATCATTGATTACGCCGGGCTTGGCAAAGAATTGGCCGACACGCTCAAAGAATTCAGCGCCGAGGATATTGAGGGACTTTTCCGGACCGACGACGTCGAGCGCGAGTTAAGCGATCTCGGCGATTATCACAGGGAAGCTGTAAAATTTTTTTCGGGCATTTCGCTGGATGGAGAGCCAA
>JAJZCM010000016.1 GCA_021846045.1 bacterium
AATTGGAGTATATGTTGCCCGATTCAGGCGAAGTTCGGCGGGATTTGCTGCAAATGGACACCGAACAAGAGAGCGTCTACGGCGTTATCCATAAATCCTAGGGTGTCCCAGCGCGCAAGTCGGGAAAGAGAACTTAAAAATCCAAGCCCAGCCGTTCGGGATGTGGCGGAAAAAGCTCTTAAAAAAGCCCGTGGATGAGAAAAAAACGAGGGCGGGATAGACTTACGTCTGTCTCGCCCTGTTTTGCCGGTGCGGCGTTGCTTCGACCCATCGGGCCGCGCGTCGACCTCCGGTGCAAGCCTCTCTTTAGCGAGGCTTATTGGGCGGGTTCCAGGTTTTCACTTCTCCCGCCGCATACTTCGATGTAGCAACAATTCAGCTAGAAGCGGAATTTTTACGCGGATACCTAGCGGTGATGGTGGAATGCATGCCGCCTCGGGAGGTAAAAGCTCCTTCTAAAACGGCCCAGCGGGGTTGAACCGCTTTGACGATGTCGTCTAAAATGCGGTTGACGGCGTTTTCATAGAAAATACCCATGTTCCGGTAGGCGAGAAGATAGTACTTGAACGATTTAAGCTCGACGCATGACCGGTCGGGCAGATAGGTGAGAGTTAATTTTCCGAAATCGGGCAGCTTGGTTTTAGGGCAGACAGAGGTGAACTCGGGACATTCGATTTTGATTTCGTAGCCCTGGTATTGGTTGGGCCAAGTCTCGAGCGGCGGCAGGTTTTCAGATTTCCCCGAAAGGGCGAGATTCTCTCCGTATCCATAAACGGAATTTTTGAGTTTAGTCATGGATTTTTCTCCTCATTGAATTAGCGATGATCGCGACAAGCCCCAAAAACCCCGCGGCGATGGCGTCTGGAGCGGTCAAAAGAAGGCCGTGCTTCCAGTAAAAGAATCCGCATCCGATGGGGACAAGAAATAGGCTGGGCAGAAAAGCGAGAGCGATGTTTTGACGGATGACCTCTTCAAGCGACTTCGCCCATTGAATCGCCTTTAAAATTTGAGATAGTTCGGTGTTGGATACGATGATATCGGAGGCGCTTAGGGCGATGGCGTTGCCGTTTTCCCAGGACAGGCCGATATCGGCCAAGGAGAGGGCTTCGGCGTCGTAGAAAGAGGAGGAGAGAAGAGCCACTTTTTTGCCTTCGCTCTTGAGCCTTGAAATGATGGCGGTTTTTTCTCCCGGAGGGACTTCCGCGAATACATGGCGAAGGCCTACTTTTTCCGCCAAATGGTGGGCGGACTGGTTGCGATCTCCGGAAACAAGTATTGGGGTGATCCCCATCTCTCTTATTTTTTCCACGGTTTCCTTCGCTTGCGGGCGCAAGGAGTCTTTAATCGTAAAGTATCCCAAAATCCTTAAGTCTCTTGCTATGCCAATAAATGAAATGATGGCCTCGGGCGGGTCATTTGGAAGCGGTGGGAGGTTGCATCCCGACTCCTTAAGCCAGTAGAGGTTTCCCGCGCGAATTTCCCCCGCTTTTCCTTTTAGAATGATTCCTTTGCCGGGAAAGCTTTCCAAGGACTCGGGGTCGGGAAGCGGCTTGGCCCCCAGATTTCTGACATAGCGGGTCACGGCTTGCGCGGACATGTGAGGGGAATTCTGAAGAGCCGCCAGGGCCATGCTGAAAAATTCTTCCTTTGATTCTCCCAGTAATGTCGAGGAGACGACTTCGAGGTTTCCTTCCGTTAAAACTCCGGTTTTGTCGAACAATACGGTGTCGATGGCGCTCGCGCGAGAAATTAAATTGGTATTGAGAACTTGGATGCCTTCTTCCCGCATTCTGCGAAGTCCAAAAAACACCGCCAAGGGCCTAGCCAAGGTCAAGGCCGGAGGACAAGAGAGAATCCAAAGCGAAGCCAGTGAAGAAAGAGCTAAAAGCATTCGGTGAGAAGGGGCTTTGAAGGCCCAAAAAATCGAAATTCCAGCGGCGGAAGTGATGCTCAAGGCCGTGACCCAGGATGCGATTTGATCGACTCGGTTTTCTTTTTCAAATTTATCGCCAGAATTTTTTATAATGGCGGATATCATGAGAGAAAAAAGGGAATCTCCCCCGTTGGCCGTCATCGAAAACGAGGGGGATTGAACAAAGGAGCCGGCGCAGACCTTGCATCCTTTCGTTTTAGGAGAAAGAGCCCTTCGGTCGTTGAGAAGGAACTCATCGACGATTCCCGTGTCCTGGGCCAAGCCGTCGACCGGTATTTCCTCGCCTTTATTAACGATAATTTGATCCTGGGGCTGAACTTTCGAACGAGAGATAAAAAACTCGTTTCCATCTTTTGATAGGCGGGCGGACCTGGGAATCTTGCGTCTGAGAGACTGCAGGTTTCCCCTATAAAAGCTTTTAAAGTGAATCTCCCAATATTGTCCCAAGGTGATTAGGATAATCGTTTCCGCGATTAGGGGGGCGTAAAAATGCCGGTAAGCCTCGGGAATTGTCGTTGGGGAGAAAACAGCGTAAGCCCCTAGAAAAAAAGCGGACCATAGACTGAGGGAAACCAACGCATTGAGCGCTCCTTTGCGAGCTCGAATCTCTTTTTTAAAACCACGGATGAAATGTCGTCCGCCGAATAAGATTAATAAAAGAGACAAAAGAACCTGGGTATAAAAAGACAGATTGATGTCCTTGCCCAATAGAAGAATGAGCGATAAAATGCAGGCGATCAGCAGATTCTTGATTAAAAATTTAGCCGATGAAGATTCTCCCTCCAAAGGGGATAAAAAATCGACGGGAGAAATGGCGGGATTTTCCGGTCTAAGACTTGCGGCGGCGCTTCGAGGGAGTGAAATTTCGCTATCCACGCTGTTGCCAAGCCTGATAAAACGAATTAAGCCCCGTCCATTTTCCAGTAAAGGCTTGTCCGATGGCGGAGGAGAGATCTTCGTTTCCTTGAAGATTGGCTAAGAATTGGCCGAATTGAGAATTCCCGGCTTGGGAAATCATGAAATTAATCATGGATTCGGCCTGGCAATCCCAGGCGCTCGAGGAAATAGATTCGTCATCCGGCGGAGCCATGTTGATGAGTTGGGACATGGGAAGCGAGTTTTGCCGCATTTGCGCTCTCACTAAGGTGAAAAGATCTAACTGATTTCCCGAGAGTTGCATGGTTTTCATTTCTTCATAGGCGGCTAGACCGTTTTTAACCCAAATCCAATCGGGGTTGGGACGATGGATGTAATTGGACAAGACCAACTGCGTGATTTCATAGGAAAGTTGGTTATTCAGCATCGGGTCTACATAAGTATATAGAGAGCCTCGGTAAATGACTCCCCGTGATCCGGCGGGTTGCCCCGTGGCTTTTTGGAATTGACCCTTATTGGGGTAAAGGATTATTTTCATCGCGCTGGAAGGCTGATAATTCATGATTCCAGCATCAATCATTAAGCGGTTGTAAAGATTCTCAGCGGTGTTGGCGTATTGCGTCGCCTTGTTTTGGCCCATGGCCTCAATAAAGAAATTCTGGGTTTGGGCGTTGGACGCGCCTTTAAGAGGAGCAAATGAGCTTCGGACTAAAGCCTGCGGATGATAGACGGCCGATCGCATCCCAGGATAGGGAACGCATGAGGATAAAAATATAGTTGACAAAATTAAAAACGAGGATATTTTTTTCATGAGAGATTTCCTTGTTTACTGATATTTAATAGCGATTCCTTTGACTGCGGTGCAAGACATGCTTACGATATTATAGATAGGAAGGAAGCTGTAAAGACTGCTTGCGACGGAGACGTTGAGCAAGGCATCGCCATTGGATTTCTTTAAAGCCCTTCGGACTGCCGTTTCCAAATCAGAGTCCCCCCATGGAACAATGGAAAGGAGAATATATTTGCAGGCATTTCCCGAAGCCAGACCAAGTTCCTTGTAAGGCCTTCCCTCTTTAAAGATCGCGGCGGGATTAGCTTCGCTTTTCGTGATGATCCCCAGAGTTCCAACGGATGTGCATCCGGATAAAAAAATTAAAACCGCGCCGAGCGCGAGAGACTGCCGTCTTGTATTTTTTTTCATATCACCACCTTATTTAACTTTGACTGCCTTGATCGGGCGAGTTTTTAACATAACGGATCCGTAAAAAGAACCGCCGCCATAATAGGGATTGGAATAATACCCGTAGGGGTCTGTTCCATAATATCCGGAACAGGCCGCAGAGGCGCAATTTGAACCTTGATTGAGTTTTGACGAGAGCCAGATGACGGCGCCGGCTAACAAAAGACTGCCGATAGACCATAGAATTTTCTCCGTGGTCGTCCATTCCGGCATGGGGTCCGATGCGGAAGTGCGGCAGGCGTCGCATTCCTCGCTTCCAAAGGGGTTTAAGAAACAATCGGAAAAACATCCCCCCGCTCTCTCCAATAGGAGGGAGGAATTATCCGCCGGGGCGGGGCATGAGGGAGATTCTTGAACGGATATTTTCTTAATCCGATCAGCCAAGAAATCCTCGGCCGAACCATAACGTCTTTCTTGGAGATGGTTCGGGCCGCTCTTCAATAAATTCGGATGCGGCGCTTCCTCTCCCATGCTCGGTCGCACGCTCTCGCTTCGCGAGCAAAGAACGCAGGAATAAAGGTTTGTGGGGAAGTAAGACACAAGCAATCCCCCACACAGGAAGAATAAGAAGATTTTTTTAATCATGGGCGTTCTGCGCTTTCCATCGGAAGAGCCAAAAGGGTAAATCTCCCAGCTGATTCCCATCCCATTTTAAAATTTTTGATGGGTAAGGCGATAGGCCCATCTCGAGGGTCGTTTAAGATGATGAGATTTTCTTTTGGATCGTATCCATCCATGACCATGTAATGACTTTCTGGTCCCTTTTTCAGCATGACGATCAAAGGCCGCGCGCGGTCGATTTCCGAGAAAATATTATGCCCGCCCGCCTTGAGCGAGCCGGGAAAGACGGAAACTTCAAACCCAGAGTTTTGCAAAAGGTTTTTCATCTCTTGCCCTGACGCCCCTCCCATTTTTTTTGCCGTGCTCTCGACGGCTCGCAAATCTTCCGGGTTTAAATTTTGACCGTAATAGGCCGCAATCATCTTCGCGGCGGCGAGCCCGCAAAGATCGGGGGTTTCTTGGCGAATAAAAGGCGGATAGGTGATGACCGCTTCAGGGGAGAGATGATGAATAAATGGTTTTTCGCTATCCGTAAAAGTTCGTGGAGAATCTTTAATCCCGCAAGCTGTAATTAAAAAAACAAGTCCAAGCGCTGGGAAAAGTATTTTTCGCATAGCGGTCGCAAGTTCTTATCTTACATAAATAGCCATGGACTCACTCCCAGAAGAGTATTGATTTAAATCAATAGGCTTGCTTGAGTTGGGTCATTGGGGCTTTGAAAGCCAAGAGCTAACATAATGCTAGGTTCAGTTTTGAAGGAGGATGTCATGAAAAAAATGTTTGCCTTAGTCTCTAGCCTGTTTATCTTCGCCCCCCAAGTTTTTGCGCAAGTGTCCGCTCTCCCCGGAGAAGCGGCTTCGGAATTTGCCATTGGCGTTGAACGCGGAATTTATTTCATGAAGCCCGTTGATCCGTTCCAAATTCCCCAATGCCAGATTGTGGATGCCCGTTTCTTCGCTCCCCTTAGCCTTGCCAAGGCTCAAAAAACGATGACGCCTTGCCTGGCGGCGATTTCCAGTAAATATGGCGTTTCGGTGAAGGTGCAGGTTGGAATTCCCCACAGTGGCCCTTACAAGATGGACGCCCAGGTTGAGATTTTAATGTTGAATGTCGCTAATCCGCTGCCGATCACTCACCCGTTGGTCCGAGATTTAAATTACGGCTTGTCTCGCAGACAGGGAAAAATCTTGGGCTTTCCCGCCCGCGTCCTAGTTCCCGGACGCTTCGAGCAAAAAGCGTAATTAGAGTTTTTCCGAGCTTATAAGGCCCCCGCTTGCGCGGGGGCCTTGTTTAATTGGTAAAAGATATTGTCAGTCCTTAAGAAGACCATGAAACTCTCCGTCATTATTCCGGCCCGCAATGAAGCTTTAAATCTCAAATCAACTCTAACGGAATTATCTCAAAAATTGTCTTCGGCAATGATTGAGCATGAAATTTTGGTTATTGACGATTATTCTTCGGACGAAACAGCTTCGGTTTTGAGGGGATTATCCTTGGAAATTCCCAATCTTCGAGCGTTTCAGAGCCCTTTTCCCCATGGCTTTGGGTTAGCGGTTCGCTACGGTTTTGAGCATTTAAACGGCGACGCGGCGGCGGTTTTCATGGCGGACGGCTCCGACTCGCCGGAAGACCTCGCGGCTTTTTTTAAGGCGATGGAATCTTTAAAAGTTGATTGCGTTTTCGGATCCCGCTTTATTGACGGCGGCAAGGCCCTGGATTATCCTTTTTTGAAGCTGATTCTCAATCGCTTCGCCAATGGATTTATACGTATTCTGTTTGGAATTGATTACAACGACGTCACCAACGCCTTTAAGCTCTACCACCGCCGCGCGCTTGAGGGGGTCAAGCCTTATTTAAGCAGCCATTTCAACTTGACGGTTGAACTTCCTTTAAAGGCCATCATCCGGGGATACACGTGGACGGTTATTCCCAATCAATGGCGAAATCGCAAGGAAGGTTTTTCAAAACTCAAAATCAAAGAGATGGGAAGCCGCTATCTGTTCATCGTCCTCTATTGCTTGATTGAGAAATGGTTGTCCAGGGGAGACTATTCTCAAGGGCCAATTCAAGCGCGTCCCAAGCCTTTTCAAGGCGTATGATTTCTGTCGTTATCCCGTGTTTTAATGAAAAGGAGAATATTGAACGCTTTCCACAAACTCTTTTCCCAGCCCTTAGGGAATTAAAGGAGGACTTGGAGATTATTGCCGTTGATGATGGCTCCAGCGATGGGAGCGGGGATGTTTTAAAGAAGTTTGAGGATTTAAAAGAACTGAAGCTGCTCTCACACCATCAAAACCGGGGGATGGGAGCGGCGCTTAAAAACGGTTTTTCAGAAGCGGCGGGAGATTGGATTTTAGTTCTGGATGCGGATCTAACTTTTTCTCCCAAGGATGTTCGCTTGTTGATCGAAAACCAACGGCAAAACTCCTCCGATTTGGTTTCGGGCGCCCCACGGCTAATTTTAGATGGCCTATCTCAAGTTCCTTTTTTAAGACGATTCCTTAGCCGATCGGCCAATTTTCTCTACCAATTAGCTCTAGGCATTCCATTTTCCTCGTTTACGTCGATTCTTCGTCTTTACCGGAGTTCTTTGTTGAAAAGGTTGGAGATTCAAAGCGACGGCTTTGAAATCAACGCGGAGATACTCGCTCTTTTTTGGCTCCAGGGTTTTAAAGTGTCCGAGGCGCCGGTGTCGTTGTCAAGCCGAAAAAGCGGGCGTTCCAAATTAAATTTACGGAGAGAAGCGGCGGCGCATCTTCGCCTCATTTTTAGATTGATGAAACTTGTTAGAATGAATTAATGAAAACGATTCTATTGAGTTTGCTGAGCGGGGCGGGATGCGGAATTCTTTTCGCCTTTTTACGTCTGCCGGTTCCGGCTCCTCCGACCTTGGCCGGAATCGCCGGAATTGTGGGAATTTTTCTCGGCTATTCGATTGTAGTTCTAGTCCGCCGTTAAAGCGGGGGCAAGCCCAGTTGCTTGCAGATTTTCCGGGCCGCGAAATCTTCCATCTCAGGGTGGCGAGTGATGGGAGCCTCTTTTTGGTTGGCCGGATTTTGGTAAATGGAGTATTTCCCTCCTTCCCGTATCAGCACGCAACCGTTATCAGTCAGATATTTAACGAGGTCCCGCCGTTTCATGACCTTATTCTATATTTTTACGAAAAAAGGCTCAAGTGTTGACGGGTTGACAGGGCGCGCTCCATCCGCTACACTTTTGGAAGCGGCGCCAAAAATAATGTTGAGAAAAAAAGGACTTGTTTGGGATGTTTTGTTGGGGGTTTTCTTAACCCTCATCGTCAGCTTGGGATATCGTTTTTCTTCCGCGTTTCCTGTCTTTAGATCTTTCGAGCGCAAATTTTATGATTGGAGATCCACTTTGCGCCAGGATTTGACTTCCGGGCGCCAAATCGCCATTATCACAATTGATGACGACTCGATTTCGCAATTGGGGCGCTGGCCGTGGCCACGGACGAGAATTGCCGAACTCTTGGATAAACTCAAAGACGCGCAAGCAGGAGTTGTCGGGCTTGACATTGTTTATTCCGAGCCGGAAAATGACCGCGGAATAAAGGCTCTCAAGGCGATTGCTCAAAATTATCAAGAACTTACTTCATCGCATAAGATTTTCGATCGCCGGCATTTGTTTGAGATCTTAATTTCTTCTGAAGAAGCCCGTTTGGACGCGGATGCGCGCCTGGCCTTTGCGATTCAAGAATCCAGCAATGTCGTCTTGCCGCTGATTTTTACGCAAGAAAGTTACGGACACGCTCAGAGCGCCGCCCTTCCTCCTTTATTTTCAAGCGCGAGCGTGCGCTTGGCCGTGACTACGAATATGAACTCATCCGAGATTCCCCAGGGTTTTGATCCGGCTTATCCGATTCCCGCTTTCGCCCAAGCCGCAGATGGAATCGGCCACGCTAATTTAAGGCCCGATTCCGATGGGGTTTTGCGGCGGGTGGACCCCGTTATTCGCTATAAAAATTCCTATATCCCCGCTTATTCGTTGGCCTTGGCCCTAGCTTCGGAAAAAATATCGCCCTCCGCCGTGACATTCTCTCCGGGAAAATCCGTCGATTTCGGACGGACTAAAATTCCGCTTAATTCCAGAAGCCAGATGATGATTCTATTTAATGGGCCGTATCGGACTTTTAGGTACTATTCTTTCAGCGACGTAATGAACGGTCACGTGGACATGGAGGCGTTTAAAAATAAGATCGTCTTGGTTGGTTTAACCGCAGCCGGCGTCTACACGCCTTATGCAACCCCATTATCCCCCTTGATTCCTCCGGTCGAGGTTTTGGCCAACATTACTTCCAATATTTTGGAGGGCCGCTTTATTTCCCGTCCTGCGTGGGCCCCGAAGCTGGAATGGGGCCTTATAATTGCGGTCGGAGCCTTCATCATTTTGGCGTTGCCGTTTCTTCCCGCTTTTTGGGGTTTTGCGTTGAGTTTTCTCTTGTTTGTGTTTATTTTGGGTGTCGGGAGTTATTTTTTTCTGTTTGGAGAATGGGTAAAAACGAGTTATCCCGCCATTTTACTGGCCTCGGGATATTTGATTGGAGTTGTCCGGCGGTTTTTTGTGACGGAAAAGGGCAAGGAACTCATTGAAGCCTCAGCCATTGAAACCAACAAAATGCTTGGACTGTCCTTTCAGGGGCAAGGGATGCTCGATCTTGCTTTTGAGAAATTTCGCTTGTGTCCGATGGATGAGCCGATGAAGGAAATTCTTTACAATCTCGCCTTGGATTTCGAGAGAAAAAGACAGTTCGCGAAGGCCGCATCAGTCTTGGAAATGATCGCTAAAAAAGACCGAAAGTACAAAGACGTCCAATCCAAGATGACGGTTCTTAAATCCGCAGCCGGTGGCGCGGTTTTTTCAGGGACCATCGGCGCCAAAAAAGAAGGGACGGTGGTCATCGCCGCGGGCGCAGCCTCGCCCACCCTAGGGAGATACGAGATTCAAAAAGAATTGGGTCGAGGCGCGATGGGAATTGTCTACTTGGGGAAAGACCCTAAAATTAACCGCTTAGTCGCGATTAAAACGATGAGCCTTGGTGAAGATATCGACCCCCAATCCGTTAGGGAAATCAAGGAGCGCTTTTTCCGCGAGGCGGAAGCGGCGGGAAAACTTAATCATCCCAATATCATCCGTATTTTTGACGCCGGGGAAGAAGACGATATCGCCTATATCGCCATGGAATTTTTAGAGGGGCAAAGCCTGGCGGCTTACACTGAAAAGGGGCATTTGATTCCGCTTAAATCCGCGATGGAGTATGTCGCAATCGTCGCGGACGCCCTAGCCTATGCCCACCAACAAGGCGTCATCCATCGGGATATTAAGCCGGCCAATATCATGATTCTCAAAGATGGCAGCCTTCGCGTCGCGGACTTTGGAATTGCCCGTGTGGCGGCCTCTTCCAAAACGGCGACCGGAACCGTTATGGGAACTCCATCTTATATGAGCCCGGAACAGATCGCCGGAAAAAAAGTCGATGGGAGATCGGATATTTTTTCCCTCAGCGTGGTTTTTTTCGAGCTTTTAACCGGGGAAAAGCCGTTTAAAGGCGGCGATGGGATCGGCGCTCTTCTTTTTCAAATCGCCAATGATCCGCATCCCGATCCCTTGTCAATCGTTGCGTCCTTGCCGCCCTTGGTCGCGGCGATTTTAAATCGGGGTTTGGCAAAAAATCCGGACGCGAGATATCAAAATGCGGCGGAATTGGCCCGGGATATCCGCTCATGTTACGGAATTTTGAAGGCCCAGGTATGAAAGCTCCCTTTGAAGCGGCGGGGCTCAGCGATATCGGGCGCGTGCGCACAAATAATGAAGATTCTTTTTTTTACGATGCGGAAAAAGGAATTTTTATCGTGGCCGATGGCATGGGAGGGCATAATTCAGGCGAAGTGGCGAGCGCTTTTGCGGTCTCCATGGTTAAGGATTTTTTGATTCAGAAAAGCCCGGGCATCGGGCGTCGAATTTCTTCGTCGGATTTAGAGGCGGGGGTCAAGGCGGCGAACAGCCTCGTCTATGCGAGAGGGCGGGCGTTGCCCAAGGATTCAGGAATGGGGACCACCCTAGTCTGCGCATGCGGGGATGGTGAAACGCTTACGTTGGCGCATGTGGGAGACAGTCGCGGGTATATTTTAAGACGCGGCGTTCTATCATGTTTGACGGAGGATCATTCTGTCGTTCAAGAGCAAATTAGAAAAGGTCTTCTTCGGGAAGAAGAAGCCGCTGTTTCCGAGCTTCAAAATCTTCTGACCCGGGCGGTGGGGTCGAACCCGGAGGTGGAGGTGGATGTTTCCACGCATCCGCTATTTTTTGGAGATGTTCTCTTGCTTGCTTCCGACGGCTTGACCAAGATGGTCGCGGATTTTCGGATTCAAGAAATTTTGTCGCTTAAAGAAGATGCCGCGACTCTCGCCTCAAGGCTTATTTCAGAAGCGCTGGAGGCGGGGGGGGTCGATAATGTGACGGTGGTGGTGGCCCGGGTCCAAAGAGAGGAAAATAAATCGCCGTGGACGTCTCCATGGTCTAAAATGAAATCGCTATTGAGAGGTCCCAATGCCGAAGCTTCTTCTTAAGTTTAACGCCGCAGTGCTTAAGGAAATTAACTTGGGGCGGGGGCCGTTGCTCGTGGGACGAGGCCCCAACAATGACGTGGTCATCAATAATCCTGCCGTTTCTTCCAATCATTGCAAAATTACCTTGGAAGGCGAAACTTATTATGTCGAGGATATGGACTCGACCAACGGGACTTATGTGAATGAAAAAAGAATTAAAAAGTGCGGCCTTCATAATCAAGACGTCGTCGGAGTCGCTAAACATTCCCTGGTTTTCATTGAGAACTCCGTTTCCGCTGAGGAGGATAAAACCATATTTTTATCGCCGCAAAAACAATCCGAAATTCTCGCCCAATCGGCGAAGACTCCCGCCAAACTGGGGAGGTTGAGAGTTCTAAAAGGGCTGGCCGGGGCGCCGGAGTATGAACTCAAAGGGCTTTCCACCTATATCGGGAAATCCGAAAGAGTCCAGATTCCAATAAAAGGAACAGGCCTGTTTGGCTCCGCTCCGGAAGTTGTCGCTTCCATTCACAGAAAATCCAACGGATATAGTTTGATTGCCGTGGTTCCCGGATATCCCATTCTCAATGGAGAAAAAGTGTTTCCTCCGGTTTTGCTTAAAAATGGGGATATTTTGGTCTGCGGTGGGACGACTTTTCTATTTAACTTGGAAGATTCTTCTTCTTAAAACTTTCTTGAGATTCCCACCGACCAATCCCGCCCCGGAATGATTTGAAGGGTAAACGGGGATTTAAAAAAACGCCGCGCTGCCCATCCTGAGGCGAAACCCAAGGCCATGCCGCCGATGGTGTCGGTGGGGTAATGCCCACGGGCTTCTATCCGTCCGGCGGCGTCCGCCACGGGCAAAAGAGTGAGGAGGTAAACCATAGGGTGATCGGCCCCGTACTCATAAATGAAGGGGGAAACTAACGCCGCGGTATTGGAAACGTCGCTGGAAGGAAAACTTTGGCTTTGGGGTCCCGAAAACCAGGCGTTGGCCCCCAGGTTTTGAGTTGGTCGGGCCCTTTGGAAGGCGTATTTTAGCCCGATATTGGAGGCCGAAGCGATGACGGCTGAATCCAGGCTTTGCCAAAGAGTTTTTCCAAAACGCGTTTGAGCCCCATCCCAAATTGCGCCTCCGGCGGTTAAAGTCGTCATCGCCATCGGAAAATAAGGGGTCGTAAAAATCGCCCATGGTCCGCTGATGTGGGGCGTTTTTGGGGAGCAGTCGATTAAATTAGGGCAAGACCATAACGCCCGCGGAATTAAAAATAAAACAGCCCAAAAAATGAGGAGATGGAGCTTTCTAAGGGCCCTAACGCCCTGAGTTTGGAAGAAAATATTTTTCAACAAAGGAGGTATCGAAATTCCCGGATAAGAAATCCTTGTGGGAGAGCACTTTTTTATGGAAATCCCGGGTGGTTTTGATCCCTGAGGTTTCAAGTTCCGACAGAGCGCGGAGACTTCTCTTAATCGCGTGATCGCGGTCAGAGGAAAAAACGATCAGTTTAGCTATTAAGCTGTCGTAAAAGCTGGGAACGGTGTATCCAGCGTAAAGATGGGTGTCGAGTCTCACTCCGCAACCGCCGGGAAGAACGAGCTCGGAAATTTTTCCCGGAGACGGCGAAAAATTATTGTCCGGGTCCTCGGCGTTGATGCGGTGTTCGATTGAATGAAAATGAATTTCAGAGGCGCGCGCCTGATCAAAGGGAAGTTTTTCCCCTGCGGCCAAGCGTATCTGGGTGTTGACGAGATCAAGGCCGGTGACCGATTCGGTGACTGGGTGTTCGACTTGAAGGCGGGTGTTGACCTCGATAAAATAGAAATTTCCGTCCGGGTCCAACAAAAACTCAACCGTTCCAACGTTGGAATATTTTGCGGCCAAGGCCAGCTTTCTCGCCGCCTCCTGCATCTTAGCGCGAATTTCAGGCGTAACCTTGGGAGAAGGAGACTCTTCAATCAGTTTTTGATGGCGTCTTTGAACGGTGCAGTCCCGTTCGGGAAAAGCGACGGCGTTCCCAAAATTGTCGGATGCGATCTGAATTTCCACGTGCCTTGGGCGTTCGATGAATTTTTCAATATAGACCGAACCGTCTCCGAAAGCGGCCTTGGCTTCGCTTTGGGCGAGTTTAAGTTGCTCTTCGAGGTCCTTGGGGTCGCGGACCAGCCGCAGCCCCTTTCCGCCTCCACCCGAGGCGGCTTTAACCATGACTGGAAAGCCCACGGCTTGGGCTTCCTTCATGAAATGTTCGTCAACCAAACCTTGGGTTCCGGGAACGACTGGAACTCCCGTTTCTCGGGCCAAGGCCTTTCCTGCGCTCTTATAGCCGAGCTTGCGAATCGCGGAGGCCGGAGGGCCTATGAAAACAAACCCATTTTTAACGCAGGTCTCGGCAAAATCCGCGTTCTCGGAAAGAAATCCGTATCCGGGATGAACAGCCTCAGCGCCGCTTAACCTAGCGGCAGTTAAAAGGGCCTCGGAATTTAAATAGCTCTGTTTAGCCGGGGCCGGGCCGATGCAGTAAGCCTCGTCTGCTAGGCGCACATGCATCGATTCCCGATCAGCTTCGGAGTAGACGGCGACCGCTTTGATGCCCATTTCCCGGCAGGCGCGAATAACGCGCACCGCGATTTCGCCGCGATTGGCGATTAAAATCTTTTTGAACACGATTATTTCCCGTCCGGTTCGATGAAAATCAAGGCTTGTCCGTAAGCGACGGGGCTAGAGTCTTCAACTAAAATGCGGGCGACTTTCCCAGAGGATGAAACTTTGACCGGAACCGTTTTCCCCGGTAGGGTTTCGATATACCCAACAGTCTCTTCCGCCGGAAGAGAAATCCCTTCCTCTACTTTCTGTGGGTGTCCCGGACGCGACCAGTGAAAGGTTCCAATCGCCGGGGCCGATACGGCTTGGTAATGGGCCGGCGGCATGTCCGCGAAAGACTGATCCGCGTGCTCGGAAGTCGCAAATGAAAAACCGGAGTCCTTTTCCTTCAGGGCCACCGAAGTCAGATCGGTCGTTTTAACCCAAGCGAGAATTTCTTTAATTTTTTCCGTGTTCATGTTACTATTCTAGCAATGTTTTATTTTCTCTGATTCAAGACAAAGGCCCACGGCAGCAAGTGGGAGGCGGTCGTTTCTAAAACGTTGGAATAAGGGTCTCTTAAAGACGCATCAACCAACAAAACCGGGCATCCGTGGGAGGCAAATTCCATTAAGACCTGCCGGCAGGCTCCACAGGGCTTGGGCGATTTAGTCGCAACACAGATGGCGGTGATTTTCTTGTCTCCACAGGCGACGGCGGTAAAGATTGCGTTTCTCTCCGCGCAGATGCTGAGTCCATAAGAAGAATTCTCGACGTTGCAACCGGAGTAAATTTTTCCGGAAGAGGTTAAAACCGCGGCCCCAACAGCGTAGCGGGAATAGGGGCAATAGGCGCTTTTGCGAGCTTTGAGAGCCTCTTTTATCAGCTTATTTTTCTGGGGCCGGCTCAGCGACGCCTTGCGGTTTTGAGGCATTGTGTCAGTTATTTCGTAATGAGCCCTAAATATATTTCCCAACGATCAAGGATAATTTCTTTTTCGTCGCCGCTGGAATGGCTTTCGGCGCGGTCACAATCGCGTGCTTCATGGCCTCGGGGCAGGAACATCGGGCGCTTCTCTTCGCAATTTCGGGAATGGCTGAAACCAAAAGCCTTTGCGCGTTTTTGGAATTGCCCTGCATGACGGAAGTGACGATATCGGCCGAGACTTCTTCCCCATCTTTCCAACAGTCGTAATCAGTCACCAAGCTGATCAGGGAATAACAAATCTCCGCCTCGCGGGCGAGTTTGGCCTCGGTTGCCGCTGTCATGCCGATGACGGAAAAGCCGAGGCTCTTGTAAAAGCGCGATTCGGCCTTGGTTGAAAAAAGCGGCCCCTGCATGCACAAATAGGTTCCGCCTTGATGGGAATTGATCGCCAGAGACTGGGATTTATCAAAAAGGATTTTTGATTGATCAGGGCAAAACGGGGTGTGAAAAGCTGTGTGGGCGACGATGCCGTTTCCAAAAAAGGTGGCGTTGCGTCCGTGAGTCAGATCAAAAATCTGATCAGGGAAGACAAAATGGCGCGGAGATAATTCTTCTTTTAACGAGCCGACTGCGGTCACTCCAATCAAACGCTCGACTCCAACGGATTTAAGAGCCCAAATATTGGCCCGCACGTTGATTTCTTGCGGCAAAATCGTGTGGCCGTTTCCATGCCGCGCTAAAAAAGCGCAGGGAGCGCCGGAAATCTCTCCCAAAATTAACGGCGCCGATGGGTCGCCAAAGGGAGTTTTAACCTTAAGAAGGCGCTTGTTGGAAAAGCCGTCCATGTCGTAAAGGCCGCTTCCCCCGATGATTCCTATTTTCGCTTTTTTGTTGGAAGATGATTTCATGAGGCCCCCTTGCGCATTTTTGATTTATAATTTATTTTATCAAATGGCGGCAAACTTGCGGTCTTCGCTTGCCGGAACCGGAAAACGGGCGCAGAGCTTTTTAACCTCGCCTCGAATAGCTTTAAGCCCGGCCTCATCGCCAGCCTTCGACAGAGCCTCATCAATTAGGCTCGCGATATGGACCATCTCGTTTTCCTTCATCCCGCGGGTGGTGATCGCCGGCGTTCCGATGCGGATTCCGGAGGCGATGAAGGGTTTTTGCGGATCGTAGGGAATGGAATTTTTGTTGACCGTAATCCCGGCTTTATCCAAGGCTTCCTCAGCTTCTTTACCGGTGATTTTTTTGGCCCGAAGATCGACGGAGAATAAATGGCAGTCCGTGCCGCCCGCCACGATTCGAAAGCCTTTGGATTTTAGCTCGCTTGAGAGTTTGCGGGCGTTGGCCAGGATTTGAGCCTGGTATTCCTTAAATTCGGGCCTTAAGGCTTCGCCGAAGCAGACGGCCTTGGCCGCGATGATGTGCATCAAGGGTCCGCCCTGAATTCCCGGAAACATGATTTTATCGAGATTGGCCTGATGCGCGGATTTAGAAAGAATGAGGCCGCCCCGGGGCCCGCGCAGGGTTTTATGAGTGGTCGAGGTGACAAAATCAGCCAAGGGCACGGGAGAGGGATAAATATCCGCGGCGATGAGCCCCGCGTAATGGGCGATGTCGGCGGCAAAAAAAGCGCCGACCGAATCCGCGATTTTTTTAAGGCGCTCCCAATCGAATTTCCGGGAATAATTCGAAGCCCCGGCAAAAATCAAGCGCGGCTTGCGCTCCAGAGCCGATTTTTCCGCTTCATCGTAATCGATGAGTTCGGTTTCCTTGGATACGTTGATTGGAATGATGTTGAAATACTTTCCAGAAAAATTGAGCGGGTGACCATGGGAGAGATGCCCCCCGTGGGCGAGGTTGAGCCCCATGACCGTATCCCCGGGTTTTAGAACCGACAGATAAACCGCCATATTGGCCTGGGTTCCGGAGTGGGGCTGAACATTGGCGTGTTCAGCGTGAAAAAGAGTTTGGGCTCGCTCGATGGCCAGTTTTTCCGCGATGTCCACGAACTCGCATCCCCCGTAATAGCGCTTCCCGGGATATCCCTCGGCGTATTTGTTGGTCAGAATGGAACCCTGGGCTTCTAAGATCGCTGGAGAAACGTAATTTTCGGAAGCGATGAGTTCGAGATTGTCTCTTTGCCTTTCGGCTTCAAGAAAGATCGCGCGGTAAACTTCGGGGTCTTGACGTTCGAGAATAGAACTCATTTTTTAACTCCCATCACGGACATATTTTCCGGCGGGCAGACTTCAAATGCCTGGGCCGCGGAAATTTTTCCTTCTCGTAAGATGCGGATGGTTTTCCCGGTCGCGTCAATGACGCTGGATTCTCCGCCCGGCGTATTTCCTGCGGAAACGATATAATCGACCGTTCCCCGGAAGGTATTGACGACGTCTTCTCCTTTAGACAATGCGGGAGAGCCGGAAATGTTCGCGCTGGTTGATACCCAAGGAAGCCCCGAGGCCTTGATGATTTCGTTAAGAAGCGGATGGTTCGGCACGCGGATGGCGACGGTTTGATATTCCGGGAAGGTCAAAATTTTTCCTTGTTGCGTCGGTTTTAAGACCAAGGTCAAACCCCCGGGCCAAAACTTTTGAGACAATTTTTCCGCCTGGTCGGTCCATTGGACCCATTTTTTAGCCTCTTCCGCCGACCAAACCAAAACTGGAAGGGGTTTGATGCTGGGGCGGGCTTTGATTTGATAGATGCGCCGGGATGCGGCTTTGATGAGGCCGGTTGAGCCCACGCCGTAGACGGTGTCAGTCGGGAAAATGATGATCCGGCAGGCCTTGGCGGCTTCAGCCAAGGTTTGAACAGCTTCATCCGGAAGTTTCCCAGCGTCTCCAACATGAAAAATTTTGGTGTCAACTTTAAGGCTCATGAAATAAGTCTCCTTTCGGGTGAATCATCACGACGAATTCGCCGAGAACGGGGTCCTTGGCGTCGATATTTCTCTTGACTTCCTCAAGGGTCCCGTAAAACCACTCCTCGTGTATTTTAGAAATTTCTCGGGCGGCCGCGCACTGGGCCCTAGATATAAAAACTTCGGCAAGCTCCTTCATCAGGTTTTTAACGCGAAAGGGGGATTCATAGATGACGATCGTTCTTTGAAGGGTGGAAAAGGTTTCTAAAATTCTTTTTCTTTTCCCCGAGGCTCTGGGCAAAAATCCCAAAAAGATAAAAGAATCCGCTGGAAGCCCCGAAGCCGCCAATGCGGTGACGACCGCGCTGGGGCCGGGAAGCGCCAAAACCTCAATTTTTTCCCGTCTAGCCAGGGCGACGATTTTATGGCCCGGATCGGAAATGGCCGGAAGCCCGCCGTCGGAAACCAAGGCGATATTTTTTCCGCTCTTTAATTCATCGAGCATTTGCCTTAAAACTTTCGGGTTATGCTCATCGTAGCGTTTGAGGAGAACCGAGATTCCGAAATAAGAAGTGAGAATTCTTGTCCGCCGGGTATCTTCGCAGTAAATAATGGAAGCTTTTTTAAGAGCTTCAAGCGCGCGGGGGCCCATGTCGCCCAAATTCCCTATAGGAGTGGGCACGATGGCGAGCATTATGAACTCCGGGGCAAGGAGGCGTTTTCCTCGACTTCTATTTTTAGGAAGGCTTCCACAACCACGGGATCAAATTGGGTTCCCGATCCTTTTTGAAGTTCTGAAATGGCTTTTTCGCGCCCTAGGGCTTTTCGATAAGGGCGATCGGAAGTCATTGCGTCCCAAGCGTCGATGACGGCGACGATTCGGGAACCCAGCGGTATTTTTTCGCCTTTAAGGCCGTTGGGGTATCCGCGTCCATCGTACCACTCTTGGTGATGGAGAACCATTTGCGCGACAGGCCCGAGAAATTTGACTGGAGCTAGGATCTGATGCCCAATCAGAGGGTGCTTTTTCATTTCCTCGTATTCTTCCGCCGTCAATTTCCCCGGCTTGTTGAGAATCGATTCGTCGATGCCGATTTTTCCGATATCATGAAGCAATGCCGCGTATTCGACATAGCGGGTATAAGTCGGGTCGAGATCAAGAGCCTTGGCGAGTCTTTTGGCCCGCGCATTGGCGCGATCCGAGTGTTCATGGGTGTAATGATCTTTGGAATCGACGGCGCGGGCAAGGGTTTTGACCATCTCAAGATAGAAAGTTTCCAAACGTTCAAATAATTCCAAATTGTGGAAAGTGATGGCCGCCTCAGAAGCGAGAATCTTGAGAAATTTCGCGTTATGGTCCTTAAAAGGGGCCGCATTTCCGGTCGCGTGCAGATTTAAAACCCCGATTGGCTTTGACTGAATCAAAAGCGGCATGGATAGAAACGGATGCGTATGATTTTGAGCGGAGAGATACCTTGGATCGACGGATGGATCCTCGATAAAAATCGTCTGGGCTTTGGAGAAGGCTTCTCCCGCGATTCCTTCACCGGGTTTTAAAAAGAGAGTTTGAGCTTTTCCCGTTTCCGGAATGGCGGCGACGATTCTGAGGTGCCCGCCGTTTTCCTCCCAAAGCATGATAGAGCCCCGTTCGCAGTTCATCAAGCGGCAAGCGGCTTCTAAAACGGCTTTGCCGAATTCTTCCTTTGAGACCAGACCGGAATAGGAAACGCCTTGGTCTTGAAGGGCTGAAAGAGTGTCTAAAAGTTCGTCTAATTTCTCCCATCCCACTTCGCCTGATTTTTCGTTTTTAGTGGGCGTTTCAGACGAGGCGCGGGAGAAAAAGCGCATCAATGTAAAGAATGACAAGAGAAACGCCAAAGCGAGAAGGACAGATTCTAGTATCATCACTGAAACGATGTTAGCAAAAAGCCTGCCTTCCTCGCTCGCGTTGTGAGAGCGCGTTGGGCCATCTTTTTTGTAGATTCTTCCTATGCCTCTTCAAATAAACCATAAGGGCGGCATTGTCCCGACCCTAAGAATCTAAGGAGCGGGAGCTATGCCTAATTCAAAAAATCGCGTTGCGGTCTATCCCGGAAGCTTCGATCCCCCAACCCTGGGACATTTGGACATCGTTTTTCGCGCCGCGAAAATATTCGAACGGGTGATTGTGGCCGTGGCGGACAACCCGGCTAAAAAGCATACGTTTTCAGCCAAGGAGCGACTGGAGATGGTTCGCCAGGCGATTGGAAAAACTCCCAATGCACAGGCGGATATTTTTTCAGGTCTCTTGGTTGATTACTTGCGTGAAAAAGGGATTCGGGTCTTGATTCGGGGTCTTAGAGTGGTGAGCGATATGGACTACGAATTTCAATTGGCGTCCTTTAATAGGACCCTTTACCCCGATGTGGAGACCGTGTTCTTGATGCCGGATGAACGCTACACTTATTTCGCTTCTTCCATGGTTAAGGAAGTGGCCCGCCTCGGGGCTTCCGTCGATTCTTTCGTTCTACCGGACATCTCAAAAAAGTTAAAGGAAAAGTTTGAGCCTAGTTGAAACTAATGCCTTTCCCTGTAGTTTTAAGGGCGGCATTGTCCCAACTTTATGATTATAAAGAACGGGACTAAAAGGCAGCTTTCCGCCGCCTGGCTTTTATTTTTAACCGCCCTTAGCATCCGATTGGGGTTTGTCTTTTGGATGAACGTCTAAAACCCGGAATTTGCCTGGAATGGGGATGCGCGGGACTATCAATCGTATGCCGTTCATCTTTTGCAAGAAGGGCGCTATCAAAATGATTATGGGGATCAATTGTTGAGGATGCCAGGATACCCCGTTTTTCTTTGTTCAATTTACCGTTTATGTGGGATTTCTCAAATGGCCGTTCAGATGACTCAAGTCGTTCTGGGGGCTTTTGCTTGCCTGCTTCTGTTTTTAACCGCGCGCAAATTCACAGGGGAAGACTGGGGTTTTTTTTGCGGATTATCCTTGGCGATTCTCTATGACGCCATTGAGCCTTCGGGGCAGATTCTCAGCGAGGCCTTTGCCATACCGCTTTTATCCTTGTTTTGGTATTTATGGTTTTGCTGGGAAAAATCCGTGAAGATTAAGTCGGCGGTTCTGGCCTTGGTTTGCGCGGTTCTTTCCTTTGTCCGCCCCGAATTTGGGCTTTTTGCGGCCGTTTTGTGCCTAGGATATCCGCCAGTTTTTTTGAGAAATTCCGGAGCTCAAATTAAGGGATGGGTTTGGGGCTTGGTTTTTCTTGCCGCTTTTACCCCGTGGATCGCGCGAAACTTTATTTTATTTCACCGTTTTATTCCGGGCTCCAGCGATAAAGAATTATCAGTCTATATGGGGCTTGCCTTACCCCTAGAGAATTTGGGGGTTATTCCCAAGTCAAAACGCGCTCCCGAGGGTCTTGGAAGTCTTGAAAGAGAACGTTTCTACGGCAAGGAGTTTATTCGGCTCTGGCATTCAACCCCAGTCCTTAAAATCGCCAAGGCTTATGCCGTCAATATTTTGTCTGTTTTCTATCCCTTCCTCCCTGCCTACGATTGGAGCTATATGCTTTTTGTTCCGCTTTGGCTAGGGGCTCTTTTTAAGATTCGCCGTTTTCCTCAATTAGCTCCTTTATGGTTGATGATCTTTTTGTATTTGATAGTCCACATTGTCGTTGGAGGTCCTGTTTCCCGCTACCGGCAGGTCTTGTCCCCCATGCTTTTGATCGCCGCGATGATGGGAGCGCGGGACCTTTGGACGCGCTTTGGCAAAAATTTTTGGAGAACCTTTGCTTTATGGTTCGGGGCCAATCTCGCGCTTTGGATTTTTGCCCCGCAAGCGCGAAATATCATTCTGTCTTTGGCCTCATTGTTGAGGCTTCACGCCTAGTCGCAATCTTCGGAATTCGTGCTATAATAAACCTAGGCCCTAATAAGGCCCGCCGTGCGGTTTTGCGGCCATTATCAGTAAAAAAAGAGGATAGTAATAGGAATGCCTACAGGAAAAGTGAAGTGGTTCAATGATCAGAAGGGCTTCGGGTTCATCACCCCGGACGACGGTTCGAAGGACTTGTTTGTCCATCACAGCGCCATTACGGGCGATGGATTTAAAACTTTGGCCGAGAATCAATCGGTCGAGTTCGAGATCCAACAGTCGGACAAAGGTCCAAGAGCGACCAACGTTAAAAAGCTCTAAGCGCCTTCAGTAGGCGTTCTTAAACAAAACCCGCTGAAATTTTTCGGCGGGTTTTGTATTTCTAGTCGAAAAAGAGTAAGATAAGGGCATGAATTCCTCGATAATGGCCGGTTCCCCCATTCCTTCTTTTTCTGAAAACCTTTCTCCTAAAACTTTGAGCGTTCCATCGGCTCTTTGGGTGATGGGAGCGGCTTTTTTGATGGCCTTTTGCGCGCAAATCACGATTCCCCTTCCGTTTACCCCCGTGCCTTTGACGGGCTCGACTTTTGGAGTTCTTTTTTCAGCGGCCTTATTGGGGCCGCGCCGGGGGCTTCTCAGCGTCGGAATCTATCTGGCGATGGGCGCGATTGGATTCCCGTTTTTCGCCGGCGCATCTTCCGGCTGGCATGTTTTTTTTGGCGCGACGGGCGGGTATCTCATCGGCTTTCTTCCGGCGGCTTATTTGACCGGAGTTCTTTCTTCATTGGGATGGGACCGCGATCCGTTGACCGCCTTTTTACAGATGATGATTGGAAGTTCCGTGATTTTGGCTTTTGGCTTGACAGTTCTTTCCTTCTACGTTTCTAAGGATAGCCTGTTGGCCAAAGGCCTTTATCCCTTTTTGGTGGGGGATATCCTCAAATCCTGCCTGGCCGCGGGGCTTCTTCCCTTGGGTTGGCGCTTGATCCGATCACGCAATGAGCTCTCAGAATAAAATAAATTTCGACGAACGCTATCAGGAGTGGAAAAACTGGAATCACGCGGCATTTACGGCTTGCCCTAAAAAGGAAGCCGTCTATTTTCAAGAAGAACTTCGTCATGCGGGGATTACAAGTCTTGATGGTGTTTCCATCGTTGAAATAGGTTGCGGCGACGGTCAGTTCGCGGTATGGGCAAAGAGGCGTGGCGCCGCGTACATCGGCACAGAATGCATCGCTGACATCGTTCAACAAGGCAAGCGTGCCGGATTTGACATCCGCAACGCAGACTTGCCGTTATCTGATATCATTTCAACGCAATCCACAGACATCATCGTTGCATTTGACATTTTTGAGCATCTGGAAGAAGGCGCTCTCCATGAAATGCTACTCTCATGCTTTCGTATTCTTAGGCCTTCTGGGCGGTTAATCGCGCGCGTTCCATCGGGAGACAGCCCCTTCTCCCGCGCAATTCAGCATGGAGATGCCACCCACCGACTGACCCTCGGGAGCTCGGTGGTTCAACAGTACGCCGCCGCAACGGGCTTTCACGTTCAATCCATTTCCCAGCCGGCGTTTCCATTGCGTAGCCTAGGGTTACGCACTTTTTTTCGTCGCGCCATCGTTCTCTCTATTCAAGCTATTTCATTTCCAATTATCAGCAGAGCATTCATGGGTGGTGGGCGCCCCGTATTAACGCCGAACATGATATTTGTTCTCGTTAAACCATGAACGTCGCTTAGTTCCACCACAAACGGGTGAGTGGGCATTTCAGCATTGGGCTAAGCCCTTAAGATTTAAGCTGAGACCGTCTTCGTCCGAGACAATCGTTTGAAATCACCAAAAGCCCGGCTTTTTTCGCGCGGGATTCTCCCTCCGGATGCGAAATTCCATCTTGAAGCCACAAGGCTTTGGCTTTAATGGCGATAGCCTCATCAATTAGGGGTAAAACTTCTTCGGATCTTCTGAAGACATCGACGATGTCAACGGGCTCCGGAATATCCAAAAGGGAAGCGTAACATTTCTCGCCCAGGATTTCCTTGTGCCCGGGATTGACGGGAATGATTTTGTAGCCTTCTTCTTTTAAATACGCAGCGACGGAATGACTGGGGCGCTCGGGTTTGGGCGAACAGCCGACCACCGCGATAGTCTTATAATTCAGAATTTTTTTGATTGTTTCCAAATCATCCGAACTTCCTGACAGCCGACAAGCCTCTCCGGATTCAAAATTCATAGCGGTTCCTCTGAGTTCATTCTACAAAATGTTAGGATTTCCTATGCTCGTAAGTCCCCTGGTCGTGGGAATTGAAGGTAAAAAAGCCGGTCAAGCCTTGGTTGACCGCTTAAAAAAAATCAATCCGGCGGGCATTTTGCTTTTGGCTCGCAACATTGATTCTCCCCGTCAAGTCGCTTCTTTAACGCGGGATATCAATGAGGCCATGGGGCGTTCCCTTCTTTGGACGATTGATCATGAGGGGGGTAATGTCGTCCGCTTTTCAAAGGGCATGACCTCTTTTCCCAGCGCGCAGGCGATAGGAAAAACCGGAAATCCGGACTTGGCCTACGCGGTCGGGCGTCAAATGGCCCTGGAACTTTCCGCTTTGGGAATTGCGGTTGATTTCGCGCCGGTCTTGGATTTAGGCGGCTCCTCTTACAATCCTGGAATTGGAACCCGTTCGTTTGGGGAGGACCCCCGTCAAGTCGCTATATTTGGGAAAAATTTTATCCGCGGACTTCAAGACCATCATGTTTGGGCTTGCGCCAAGCATTTTCCAGGAATGGGAGACGCCCGGTTGGACCCTCACGTTTTGATTCCTCAAATCGACGCCTCCCGAGCCGCTATTTTAAATCGGCACGTGGTTCCGTTCTTGGCGGCTTTCAAGGCGGGAGTGAAATTCGTGATGACTTCTCATATCCGCTATCCCGCGCTTGATTTAGAATTGGCGACTTTTTCAAAGAAAATTGTCACGGGTCTTTTGAGGGAGAAATTAGGATTTCGCGGCGTCGTGATTTCAGATGACTTGTCGATGGGGGCGGTATTAAAAAGCGGATTGAGCCCGGCGAATGCGGCGGTTAAAGCGCTCAAGGCGGGGCATGGCTTGTTGATTCTGTCCGATCCAAATTTTACTCTTCAAAACCAGGTCAAGGAGGCGGTGGCGAGTCTTGCGAATGATAAAAAATCCGCTCCCATTCTTAATCAAAGAAAAATTCATCGCCCGCGGATGACTGCGTCCGCGTCGCTGACGCCTTCCCCAAAGCGCGACGCGGACGCTCGGCCTTCGGCCTTGACCGCGCCGCTCCATTCAAAACATTTAGCCTCATGGATTGCGGGCAGAGCGATTCGAGTTTTAAGGCCGGGAAGCTGGGATTTTCCCTTGGACCCCAAGAAAAATTCAATTCTAGTCTTGTTCCCCCAACTTCTTGAAATTAAATCGTCGTTTGCCTTTGAAGAGGGGCCCGAAGGTCCCGCCCGATGGCTGAAAAAAAAGCTTAAAAGCAAAGGCCTCGTTCGCTTTGTGGAAACGCCGGTCAAGGAAAAACAAGTCGGTTTTTTGCGCCGAGCGGTTCAAGAGGCCGATCAAGTTTTATTTTTCTGTTTCGAGGCGCGCCGCTTTCCCGGCCAAAAAGCAGTTTTAAACGTTCTCAACAAAATGGCGGCTGATAAGACCGCAGTTTTTTTGATGAGAGGAAGCGCTGATTTGCCGTTAATTGACCCAGGACTGGCCGTCATCGACATGGCCGGAGACCGGAAATCCCAAATGGAAGCCGCTTTAAAGGTAATCCTAAAATGAAAATGATTCTTCTATTAATTAGTTCGAGTTTGTGGGCGCAAACTTTTTCACCCTCTCATCCTCCGATCGTATCACTATGCCGTTCTTATTACCAAGCCCTTGATAAAGGTGAAAAGGAGAAAATACTTGGGCAAATCGCGCGCACCCCTCCGGCCACTCCGATCGATGTTCAATACGATTTTGACCTTTATATGCGCTACCCGCAGCCGATGACGCGGGCCGCCGTGATGGGATCTCTGTCGCTCCTTAAGGCTCCCAATCACGAACTGGCCTCTGTTTTCTTGGGATATTTGTCGCATAAAGATCCCCAGATACTGATGTTCGCCATTCAAGGGGCTTTCCAATTACGTTCTCAACAGGCGTTGCCTCTTATTGAGAAGATCGCGAAATCCAAGTTCAAATTTTCAAGCCCGGAACAAGCGACGCTTCCTCGTGATAAGCAGATGTGGGCCGCCCATTACGAGGCGTTGGACGCTTTGGCTTTGTGGCAGGGAGAGAAGGCGTTTAAATTGATTGTCGATAGAGCCGAGGAAGCGCCCTCGGTGGCGAGAATACTGGCCGTGCGCTTTTGGGATAAGACCATTCCGTTGATGGTTGATTGGTCCAAGAGCGGCAGCGCGGCCAAGCGCGCAATGGCCGATGAGGCTGCGGCGACCGATATTTCGATTTCCGTCCTTGAAAAATCCTACGATGCGATGCTGGCCATCGTAGAAAACAACAAGTTGCCCAATGGTCTTCGGCACCAACTGGCCATTAAGGTCGGCATTTGCGCGTCCGAAGCCCAAATCAAGGATTTGATTCAAAAATACCGGACTTTAACCGACGACAACGAGCGCACGATGTTTGAGACCGCGCTTTTCGCCTCAAGAAGCCATCAAGTGATTCCGATTTTGGTTCATTACGCCAAGACCAATCCTGATCCTGTTCGGCGCATGAACGCCAGGCTTGAACTTAAGGAATTGATGGACCCAGCCCAATACCGGAGCTTTTTAAAATGGGTTGCCAAAAATGATCTCGATTCGGAGAACCGAAAGGAAGCGTCCCAGGAATTATCTTTGTCGGGCGGAGACTAATGCCTTTCCTCTTCATTGGTAGAGGATGTTGACGAACGTGGCTGGTCCTGGAATTCCCATATAATTGATTGAGCGCGCTTCTAGGTAATTGCGCCCCGATTTCAGATTCCAATTCACCAAATCCCCATTGGCCCTCGCCCACGATCCTCGCGCTGAAAATCGGTACTCATAATAAGAGTGCCAGGGAGAATCATTGAGAAATGAGACGATAAACTCCGGCTTGGCGGCGAACGAAGGCTCCAGCTTCGCTATCTTCGCTTCCATTTCTTGATCGGTTTTGCCATCGACGGTAAGACCCTTCTGTTTTAGCAGCGTCTGATAACTTCCCGCCATTTTCTAGCCGAAGAATTATCCAATGCAAGATGAGCCTGAAATTAAAGGGCGCGGCGATGGTTTTGGGACAAGGGAAAAAGGAAGGCAGAAACTGTTTTAGAGTTCGACCCTTCTGAGACGCAAGGCGTTTAAGACGACCGAAACCGAGCTGAAACTCATTAAGACTCCGGCAAGGACGGGGCTTAAGAGGCTGGAAGACCCTAACAGGGGGTAAAGCGCGCCCGCCGCCATGGGGATGGCCAAGGCGTTGTAGGCAAAAGCCCAAAAAAGATTTTGCCGAATGTTTCGCATGGTTAGTTCCGATAATCTTCTTGCCCGCGCCACATCTTTTAAATCTCCGTGAACCAGGGTGATCGGGGCGCTTTGAAGGGCGGCGGCCGTACCGCTTCCCATGGCGATGCCGACATCTGCTTGGGCAAGAGAGGGCGCGTCGTTGACCCCGTCTCCCACCATTAAGACCTTGTGACCCATTTTTTGAAAATCTTTGATGATCGCCTGTTTTTGATGGGGTAAAATTCCGGCTTTCACGTTTTTGATGCCCAGTTTTTTGGCGACGCGTTCGGCAGTCGTTAAATCATCCCCGGTCAGCATGACGATTTCGAGCCCCTCCCGCGTCAAAGTTTGTAGGGCTTCCGGCGTCGAGGATTTAATTGGGTCCGAAATTCCGATCATTGCGGCAATATGGCCTTCCTCGGCGACAAAAACCACGCTATGCGCGTCTTCTCGCGCACTCCGCGCCTTTTCTTGGAAGGAAGAGAGATCGATGCGGTATTTTCCCATCAAGGACTCGTTTCCAATCAAGACTTCGCGGCCCGATATTTTTCCCCTGACGCCTTGCCCGAGAAAAGACTCAAAGCCTTCGACTTCTTGAAAGGGAAGGCCGAGGTCTTGGGCGCTCTTAACGACGGCTTCGGCGAGCGGATGTTCGCTCAGCCTTTCAAGGCTCGCAGCCAAACTCAATACGCGCGATTCATCATAACCCGGCGCGGCAATGAGAGCGGTCGTGCGAGGCTTTCCTTCGGTCAGGGTCCCGGTTTTGTCGACGCAGAGAATATCCGCTTTTTCCAGAATTTCAAGAGATTCCGCGCTTTTAATCAATATCCCCATTTCGGCGCCGCGTCCCGTCCCCACCATAATGGACATGGGGGTGGCCAGTCCCAAGGCGCAGGGGCAGGCGATGATGAGAACTGAAATGGAGCTGATCAAGGCATGGCTTAAATGCGGTTGCGGGCCGAAAAAAAACCAGAGAAATCCGGATAGCGCCGCGATTAAAACGACGGCCGGCGCGAAATAAGCGGCCGCTGTGTCCGCCGCCCTCTGGATTTTGGCGCGGCTTTTTTGAGCCTGAACGACCAAATGGATCATTTGAGAGAGAAAGGTCTCGGAGCCGACTTTTTCCGCTTTCATCGTAAAACTTCCAGGGCCGTTGAGGGTTCCGCCGATGACGGGTTCTCCCGTATTTTTTTCAACCGGAAAGGCCTCTCCGGTTAAAAGAGATTCATCTACCGAGCTGCGGCCGGAAAGAACGCGGCCATCGGCGGGAACGCGTTCGCCGGGCTTGACCCTTAGAACATCTCCGCGCTTGATTTTTTCGGCGGAGATTTCTTCTTCTTGATCTTCGACCACAATTCGATGGGCTTTTGGCGGAGATAAAGTTAAAAGGGCTTCTATGGCTCCCGCGGCCCGCCTTCGGGCCTTAATCTCAAGCATTTGACCCAATAAGACCAAGACGATGATGATGGCCGCAGATTCAAAATAAACGGGGGTTTGCCCCTTAGACATTTTAAAAGTTTCTGGAAACCATTGCGGAAAAATAAGAGAAACAACGCTGACAAAATAGGCGATTCCGGTTCCCATCGCGATCAGGGTGAACATATTGGGACTTCTATTTTTTAAAGACTCCCAGGCGCGGATAAAAAAGGGCTTTCCACCCCACAAAACAATCGGCGTCGCCAGAATAAATTCAATCCAGGCTCCATTTCCTCGCAGGCGTCCCATTTGGAACATGGACAAAATCAAAAGTGGAGCGCCAAAGAGGAGACTGGTCCAAAAGCGGCGACTCATATTGAGGAGTTCCGGATCGGGCCCGGTTTGAAGGCTGGGCATCTCGGGGTCAAGCGCCATTCCGCAGGAAGGACAGGACCCGGGACCCAAGTTTTTAATCTCCGGGTGCATAGGGCAGCTGTAAATAGCCCCTGGAACCGGAGTTTCTTTTTCAGGGTCGAGGGTTAGAAATTTTTCCGGGTCCAAGATGAATTTTTCACGGCATTTGGGATTGCAAAAAAAATAAGTTTGGCCGCAGTAGGAGAAAGATCCACCCTTGGGATTAGGGGGATAAACCGTCATCTTGCAGACGGGATCAATGACGGCATCGGGAGAATTCTTCATGACCTTTTTATGATACCAGTCTCATTGAGCTAAAGGCAAAGTTTTGGAAAAAGCTCCGGCTTTATGCCACAATAAAAGCGTTACGTTTGAAAATCGAATAAGGAGAATTTTATGGGTAAAGGAATAATTGTTGGAGCTTTAGGCGTTATTTTTGGAGGCGTCATCGTGGCCGCGCTTGTGATTACCTTGGGTTACGCTCCGGCCAATGCCGATGCCAAGCCCTCGTGGCTTGAAAAAACGCTGGCTAAGACCGCCCTTCATGCGGTCATCAATCGGGAAGCGCCGAAAAACCCGAATCCCGAAGCCGTCAATGACAAGAATTTGATCGAGGGAATCGAAATTTACTCCCAAAACTGCGCGGTTTGCCACGGAGCCTCCAATGGACAGCCGTCCAATATCGCCTTGGGCCTTTATCAGAGGCCGCCGCAACTAGCAATGCACGGCGTTGAAGACGATCCTGCGGGACATACTTTCTGGAAAGTTTTCCATGGAATCCGTATGACCGGAATGCCTTCTTTCGCTCACACCTTGAGCTCGGAGCAAATTTGGAAAGTGGCTTTGTTCCTTCAGAACATGAAGTCTTTGACTCCCGCCGCAGAAGCGGTGTGGAAACGCGTTCCCAGCCAAGCGGTCAAGAACTCCTAAGGGCGAGCCCTAAGGGTTTTCGCGCAGTAAATCAGGTTGACGAATAAAAGCGCACGGGTCACTTGCCCGATTCGGTTGTCCGGGGTCGTGATGATCTTTGAAAATTCCCGGGCCTTAGCAACGTCGATGTTTCCTTGGTAAGAGACATCGATAACCGAAGAGCCTTTCTTAATCCAGCGCGGGGCAATTGAAAAATCGGGGTTGGGCACCGCCGTTACCAAAATATCCGCGCGTCGGACGCATTCCTCTAAATCATTTTTTTTGGTTTTATCGTGGCATTTGACGACCGTCGCGCCCAAATTTTCCAGCATTAGTCCCAAGGGTTTTCCCACGCGCATCGAATTATTGACGATCGAGACAAAAGAGCCTTCGATTTGCGCCCCGTGCTCTTGAAGGGTTTTGACGACGGCTTTCGCGGTCGCCGGAACCACGCATTTGGTCTGGCCCGCGTCCAAAAATTTTTTGTATTTGATCAGATATCCAAGATTGAGAGAGTGAAGGCCCTCCACGTCCTTAAGAGGACTGACTAAATCCATTAAATCGTCATCCGATATGGAACCGCCAAGCGGATAGAAAACAAGAATTCCGGAAATGGCGGGATCGGAATTAAGGTTTCCAATCAGGGACCAAAGTTCGCTTTCGGAAGACGGCTCGAATTTTTTTGCATGAAAGCCGAGGCGCGTGGCGTCTTTGAGGACCAAATCTCGATATTGAATCGAGGATTCTTGCGCGCGGGGTTTAAAGAGAACCGTTGCGAGCGCGGGAATTCGGGGAAGGCGTGAGAGTTCCTCGCAGGCCCAAGTTTTAAATTTTTCCGCGACCGCGCGGCAATCAAAAGTATCGGACATTCTTCTATCATATATGATGTGGAAAACGCGAAGCGAATGAAAAAGCAAAGGCTGGATGTTTTGCTGGTCGAACTCGGTTTTTTTGAGACGCGCTCCAAAGCCTTGGCCGCCGTCATGGCGGGCCAGGTAAACGTGGACGGCGCTTCCATGATCAAGGCGGGGACCATGGTTTCGGAGTCCGCTCGAATAGAAATTGCGCTTCCCTGTCCCTATGTTTCTCGCGGGGGTTTCAAGCTGGAAGGGGCTTTAAAAGCCTTTAATGTGGATGTTTCCGGAAAAGTCATTCTCGATGTCGGGGCTTCAACCGGAGGTTTTACTGATTGCCTCCTTCAAAAAGGCGCAAAAAAAGTTTACGCCATTGATGTCGGACACGGGCAGATCGCCCAGAAAATAAAGGGAGATCCAAGGGTGGTCGTCCGAGAGAAAATCAACGCCCGCTTTTTAAAACCCGAGGAATTTTTTCCGCGGCCCGCCTTGGCTGTTATTGATGTATCCTTTATTTCGTTGACCCAGATTCTAAAACCCGTGTCCGATTGTCTGGAAGAACCCTCGGAGATCATCGCTTTGATTAAGCCGCAGTTTGAAGTGGGGCCTAAGCTTGCGCCCAAGGGAATCGTTCGGACGGAAGAAGCCCGGCAATTCGCGATATCAAAAATCCGGGAATTTTTGCCGTTGGCGGGCCTTAAAGAATGGGGGTTCATCGAATCGCCGATTTCAGGCATGAAAGGAAACCGGGAATTTCTCATTTTTTTAAAAAAAAGCGAGAATAAAACATGAGGCCGAACCATAACGTCTTTCCTAGAGATGCTTCGGCACGCTCTCGCTTCGCGAGCAAGGAACGCAGGGCATCAAATCAAGTTGTTTTTATTACCGGCGCCTCTAAGCGCCTTGGGCGGGAAATCGCTCTCTTTTTCGCCAATCACGGGATGAGAACAGCTCTTCATTACCGACATTCGAAAAAAGAAGCCTTGCAGCTTGCCGAACAGATAAACCGCGCGCGCCCCGGGACCGCACGGGCCTTTCAGGCGGATTTAAACGATGTTCGTCAAATTAAAAAAATAGTGGCAGAGGCTGGAGAATATTTCAAGAAAATCGATATTTTGATCAATAACGCCTCGATCTATGAAAAAAATCAATTTGGAAAAACGACCCTGGATGATTGGGACCGGCATTTGAACGCGAATTTGCGCGCGCCTTTCTTCCTGGCTCAGGAAGTGATTCCTTGGATGAAGAAAGAAGGACAAATCATCAATATTGCCGATTGGGCCGGGCTCAGGCCCTACGCCGATTTTATTCCCTACTGCGTTTCGAAAGCGGGTCTTTTATGCCTCAACACTGCCTTGGCGAAAGCCTTAGCTCCTAGGATTCGGGTCAACGCGATATTGCCGGGTCCGATTTTATTGCCGGAAAAATCATCCCCGCGCTTCAAACAGGCGGTGATTGAGGCGACACCCCTAAAGCGCATCGGGGCGCCTAAAGACATCGTCAAGGCCGTCGCTTTCCTAGTCGAATCCGGATCCTTTATGACCGGAGCTCAAATTTCGGTTGATGGAGGGAGGTTAATCGCGTGAATTCCACGTCCTATCAGGTCACGAGAATTATTCACTTTTGCTATGGGCATCGACTTCTCAATTACGCGGGAAAATGCCGCTATCCCCACGGGCATAATGGGGTTCTGGAGATTTCGATTTCTTCTTCGGGTTTGGATTCTTTGGGTATGGTCATTGATTTTGAGGAAATCAAAAAAAAGGTGCAGGTTTGGGTGGACTCGGAACTTGATCATAAGATGATCTTAAATGAAAAAGACCCCTTGGTTCCGATTCTTAAACAAATGGGGGATCCGGTGGTTCTATTTTCCACAAATCCCACGGCGGAAAATATCGCGAGATATATTTTCGATTACGCCAAAAGCCAGAATTTGAACGTCTGTTCGGTCAAGCTGTGGGAAACCCAAAATTCTTTTGCCGAGTATCGGCCGAATTACGGAGCCTAAGGCTTAAATTTATTCAGAAAGACCTTCCCTTCGGGCACGCGAAAATTTTCTCCGTTGAGAAGATTGACCTTGTCTTTAATTCCGCCGGGGGATACCGAAACAGTGAGCGAGTGATAAAACTTATCCGCCACCCCCGAGGGAAATAACGGCGATCCTCCTCCACCCGTTAAAACGTAGCGCACTCCTCCATGATCGCAGACGGCGAAAGCGTGGATATGCCCGGTATAGACGCGCTCGACCTTGTGCTTGGCCATGATTTCGATGAACGCCTTTGATCCCCTTACAAATCCGCCTCGGCAGGAAATGGGGAGATCGTTCCAAAATCGCAGGCCCATCGGCGGCATGTGGGTCAAGACAATCTTTTTTAAAGGAGTGTTAAGCGTTAAATTAAGCCAGCGCAATTGCGCGCGCGTGATTTTAGCCCGGCTGGAATCTAAAATAATCAAGCGCACGGGCCCACGGTCGAAAAAATAGTTAGTCTTCGATCCAAAAAGCGAACGATAGAGCCTTGAGTGAGATTTTCCATTGGGCTTTGAACGATCATGATTTCCGATGACCGTTAAATAAGGCATCGGCGGCGGGGTCATGGAAAGGGTTTGAAAAAATTTTAAGTAGTTTTCGGAAGTTCCCCGGCTGACCATGTCTCCAAGTTGGAAGACAAAATCGAGCGGGAGATTTCGCAGGGAATGAAGATGCTTGGTGAACACGGCAGATTCGTTGAAAAGCTTGCGGAAAATCCAAAATCTTCCGGGTTCGGAATCGCCCAGGATGGCGAAATCAAAGGAGTCCGCTTGGGTTTTCGGCTTTTTGAGGAGTTTCTCGAGCTGCGCGCTTTTCTCCCACGAAACGGCGCGGGTTCTGAGTTCTCTACGCAACTCATCGGGGCGGGTCTCCTTTGTCTTTTCAGAGGAAGGGGAAGGAATTGGCCAAGGAACGTCAAAGGGAAGGGAAATCATTCGTTGTCTATAGGCGCGTCCCAATAGGCATTGTCGATAAATCTTTGCCAAGATCTGCGAAGTTTGGCGGGAGCGCGCATGAAGACGATGGATCCCCTTCGCATCTTCGGGCGGGAAATGGGAATTATCAGCCGCATTCCCGCTTCCCTAGGAACGCGATTTCCCTTTCTCAAATTGCAGGGAACGCAGGACGTGACGATGTTGGACCAGTCAGTTTTCCCGCCTCGGGATTTGGGGATCACATGGTCGAGATTGAGTTCGCTTAAAGCGAATTTTTTTCCGCAGTAGCAGCAACGATGTCCGTAATGAAGATAGATATTGCGTCGGGTGAAGGGAATTTCCCTGAGCGGCGCTTTGTCAAAGAAATTAAGCGCGATGACTTCGGGGATCGCGATCTTAAAGGAGGGGGTGTTAATAAAACCCGCCGGGTTCTTTTTGATTCCTTGGGAGAGTTCTACCCAATCCTTAAAATCATGGATTTGATAATCTTCACCCACCACCGAGGCCCTTCCTAAGTAAAGAAGAGCCAAGGCCCTCTGCCAAGAGGATACCTCGACGGCGTAAAAACTGCGGTTGAGAACAAGAACTTCGCTCATAGTCCCTTGTCCGTAGTATAACAGGCGCTTGTTAAATTTTCCAGTCCCTAAGCCTTCAAATTATAAAATAACCCATGTCGAAAGCGAGAAGAGTCGGGCTGGGGGCATTGGCCGCCCTTTCGTTTTTGACAGCCTTCTTCTTTGGGTTATCCCAAATTCAAGATTCTTCGGCGACTTACGATGAGCCCGTTCACTTGGCCAGCGGATATTTGGCGCTTAAAACCGATTTCTCGCCGCTGAACTGGAGGGATCATCCGCCGCTGGCGGAAATGTGGGCGGCTTTTCCGCTTCTTTTTCTCAATCCCTCAACGATGGCCTTAAATCCGGACTTAGGAAGGCTTTACAATTTTGCCGATCAGTTTATCTATAAGAATCGCATTAATCCTTCCCGGCTTCTTAATTCTGCGAGGACTTGGAATTTAATCAGCCTGCTTTTAATTCTCTTTCCGGCGGTTTTAGCGTGGTCTTGGAATTTGGGCGGCGAATACGCCTTTATCGCGGCTTCTTTTTTCTTAGCCTTTTGCCCGCCGATTTTTTCCAATTTTTCCCTGGCGGCCACCGACGCGATGCCGACGGTTTTTTATTTCCTCGGTTGTTTTTTCCTCGCCCATCCCAAGCGCGGGTTGATGGAGTGGGGCTTGTCCGGGTTGTGCCTAGGCGGGGCCTTAGCCTCGAAATTCAGCATGATCCTTTTTCCAATTGTGATCCTAAGCGCTCTTTTAACTGAAGCTCGGGTTATTCCCAAACGCTTGCCGACGGTCTCTCAAATTTTCGTCTTCTGCGTCCTCGCCGCGCTGGTTTTGTCGGCGGCTTACCGCTTTCAAGGCATTTCTCTTTATTGGGGCGGGCTTTCCAGGACCCTGACAAGATTGAGTCAAGGCCGCCCGTCTTTTCTATGGGGCCGCTATAGCCAGAATGGATTCTGGGATTTTTTTCCCGTGGCTCTTGCAGTCAAAACCCCGATTCCACTGCTTCTTTTCTCCGGTTTTGGGTTTTACGCGGCCTTAAGAGCGCCGTCCGCGCGAGAAATTTGGCTTATCATGCCCCCGGTTGCGTACTTCATCGCGGCTTTGATTTCTAAAACCGACATCGGCTATCGCCACATTCTTTCTGTTTATCCATTTCTGATCGTTCTTGCTGCGCGCGCGGCGGCCGATTTAAAACTTCGCCTATCAAAAACGGCGTTTGCGTCTGCAGCTTTGATAGGCGCTCTTTGGACTGTTCTAAGCGTGCTTAGAGCCTACCCTCATTATCTCGTCTATTTCAACGAACTAACGGATGGGCCCTTGGGCGGCTATCATGTGCTTGCCGATTCCAATCTCGATTGGGGACAAGGACTTAAGGATTTGGCCCGACAGCTTAAAAAGCGCGGGAACCCGCCGATTATTCTTTCTTATTTTGGCGTCGCGGACCCCTCTTACGAGGGCATTCGCTATTTTCCATTGGCTTTTTATTCAAACGTCGATAGAAAAGACGGTGTGACTCTTCCATCAAAGTCCGGACCGCTTTTTTTTGCCGTCTCGGAAACCAATCTTCAAGCGGTCTATTTCGTCGACAAAGGGCTTTTTTCCTGGCTTAAGAAAAGAACGCCCGCCTTCGTTGCGGGCAACTCGATCTTCGTCTACGACCTAAGCCATGATCTCTCCGGGCGAAAAATCCTATCAGGGCTTCTTGCCGCCTCAAACGCTCCCGAGGCGGCCAAGATCGTCCTTGAAAGCGGGTATTGAAAAACATTTCGTTAGGGGGTACAATACTAATCATGCATCGGACAACAACTCGCGCGAGAAAAACCGCTCAAAGCCGTAATTTGCGCAGCCTAGCCTTGCTCCTTGAAGATGAGGATGCGAGAAGCGCGTCCTTGGTGCGGGATCATATTCTTAGGATCGGAAGGCCGATGCTCCCTTATCTCATGGATTTGGAGCATTCTCATCCGCCGCTGTTTCAAAAAGCCCGGGGGCTTATTTCAGATATTTCTTTTGAAGAACTTAAGAAGGAATTCGAGCAATTCGCGAGCTTAAGTGAAAATAAAAAAGACTTAGAAAAAGGGGCGTTTTTGATTGCGCGCTTTTCCTATCCTCTCCTTGATGAAAAGGTATACCACAAATGGTTGGACCATGTCGCGGAAAAGATAAAAGATGATATCTCCCGCGCCCAGAATTCAACGGCGGCCTTTAAGCGTCTTCATTCTTTTCTTTCGAATGCCATGGGCTTTCGCATCAATGAGGAGAATTACTACGACCCGGACAACAATTATTTGAACCGGGTCATCGAGATGAGGAAGGGAACTCCTTTGAGTCTGTCAATTCTTTTTCTCGTACTCGCCCGGCGTCTTAAGATTCCAGTTTTTGGAATCGGCCTTCCAGGACATTTTATCGTGGGGCTTGGGCGTCCCTCCTTGTTTTGGGACCCCATTTTAAATAAGGTTTTAGACGTTTCCGGTATGCGTAAGCGCTTGGCCCAGAACGGGTTCAGCTATGATCCGAGCGTCTTAAGGCCCGTTTCAACTTCTCATATCCTGATGCGGCTTTTGCGCAATTTGATGGCGGTCTATCAAAATGCGGG